>NZ_KQ959732.1:0-240274 GCF_001552965.1 Corynebacterium sp. DNF00584
AATCAGAGGTGTCTACCTAACGGGGGTCAGGTCCCCTGTCGATGCCTTTTCATTGTGGGATGACGGTCGCCCCTACATCTTTACTGCGCGTCGCCGTAGCCCCGAAGGCGAGAGGTTCACGCTGGCTCACGAGCTCGGCCGCCTCGTTATGCACCCCAACGATCCCACGACGCCTGAGGCTGAATCCGAGGCCGATGCCTTTGCCGCAGAATTCCTCATTCCGCACACGGCGTGCTTCGAATACCTTCCCTACAACCCATCGTTGGAGAGGCTGCTCGAGTTCAAAACCGCCTTTCGCGTCTCAGCCATCGCAGCCGCACGGCGCGTGCACGAAGTCGGTCGTTGCTCAGACTGGCACTACACGGAGCTCAATCGCATTCTCACGCTGCGCGGATTCCGCTCCGCTGAACCTGGCGGTCGTACCTTTTACGAACGCTCGCGCGTCTTTGACACGATCGCAGGCAACGATAAGTATTCGCTTCACGATATGGCGACTGAGCTTGGCCTTCCCACCGAATTGGCCCGCAGTTTCGCGCTCCAAATACGCCTTTCGGTGGTCTAGTCTCGCACCTCGTCGCGTCACAGTACAGTATCCAGCATGACCACACCACCGCCTGCACCGGATGTACGCCAGTTCCTCAACGACGAATCCCCCGTCGACCTCATCGAGTTTCTCAATGGACTCTTCTACGTCGAGCGCGTCGCTCGCGAGGAGGGCATAGATGAAGGCACGCCCGTCGGCACGACATACTTCGAGGAGCTCTGGGGCGAGGATTCTCCGGAGTCCACCATGGCGCTGGCCGTGGCGGCAGTTCTAGATCCCAACGACGAGCGTAAGTCGCGAACGCAGGAAATACTCGCCTCCCGCGAGCACGAACTTCCGGCGTGGGCCGAAGGCCTCACCCAGGCGAGCATCGGCGAAGTCATCGAGTCCACGCAGTACGCCGGCGACATCGTCTACTACGCACTCGAGCTCGCCATCCCTGGCTCGGAGCCGGTGGCCGTGAACGTCTCGATCGACCTCACGGAGACCAACGGCGCCATCTACGACTGTTTCGCGACGGCACTCCCGCTCGACGCCGTCCGCGACGTCATGCGCCGCAATGAGGATCAGGAACGCACCATGACGGTCCCAGTAGCGGGTCTGAAGAAGGTGCTCAGCAACGCACTCTACCTCGACGAAATCACCATCCCCTCCCATGAGAACGAGTCGTGGCCGCTCAACCGCCCGCTGCTCACCTGGGTCATCTCGCTACTGCCCGACAATGAAGCACCAGCGAACGGGCAGACTTTCGCCGCAGCCCGCGCCCGTCAAGAAAACGATGACTTCAGCGACCGTGACAAGGTCCTCAAGGAGTTCCTCAAGGCCGAAAAGCTCACCGGCGATGATCGCGATGCCGCCGAGCAACTCTTCGAGATCGCCTCCAACTACACCATGGCCGACCTGCTTCATTGGTCCCCGCTGCGCATCGAGATCGTCCTCGACACCATCGCCCGCAAGGTGATCGCTGCGCAGGACTACCTGGAGGCCTTCCCACTCGTTCTGGAACGCCTCCTTGTGTGGTCGAAGAAGCAGATCAAGCGCCCCGCTGATCTCCACACGCGCCTCATGGAGGAGCTCGAGGAGCAGCACAAGAACTTCGCCAAAGAAGTCACGGAGGAACCGGAGTACGCCGAGGGGACGATAGGCGCTCTGCTGCAGAAGGGACGCCCACGCCTCGACGAGTCGCCGCTCCCTCTCGAGGCGCTCAACACCGAGGACCTCTCCCCGGAACTCGTCGACCGAGTCAAGGCGACCGGCAAACAGATTCTTCGATGGTTCCGCACCCATCAGACCGCCGATGTGGAAATTCTTACGGCCACCCGTCGTCTTCTCCACGATGTCGCCGTCGTGCGTCCCGACCTCATCTCCGATCCCCGGTACACACCCGCCCAACTCGGTGCCCTCATCGTGCTCGTGACCTATGACAACTCGCTCGTGCTCATCGACGAGGATTCGGTCCTGCGCGGGTTTGATCTCGCAGAACCTATCGACGAGGAGGTGGAGGACTTCTTCGAGGCTCTCGACGATATCGACGAGGAACTGGCTCGCCCCGCGGGTTATTTCCTCACCTCCGAGATGCGCAGGCGGTGGAACGTGGTCTATAAGACCACGTAAGCCTCACACGCGCCGAAGTAGGATCGACAGTAGAGACCCGAGCTCCCTGAAAGGCGGCAATCATGGCTTCGCCATGGTGACGTGCCACCTGGCGCACCTGCTACCCCGCCCTCTTTGCGGTCGGCCTCGGCTGCGCGTGCGCTGTCCTCGTGACGCTGTCTATTCCGGTGGGACTCCTCCTTGATTTCAGCGAAGCGGGGTGCATCTGGCTCCACGCCGCCTTCGTGTCTAGCGCGTCCTCCAGGTCGGCGTGCCCATAATCGTGCTCACCGCCCGCACCAATATCGAAGCCCGCGTCAAGGCCTTGGAGGGCGGCGCGGACGACTACGTGCCCAAGCCTTTCCAGTTCGCCGAGCTCTTAGCCCGCGTGCGCCTGCGGCTTGCCCCGCGCACCCCGGCGGCTGGGACGAATTCAGCTCCTGAGACTTTCACCATCACGCACGAGGACGTGAGCCTCAACCTGCGCACCCAACGCGTGGAGGTCGCCGGCACGTCCAAAGACCTCTCCCGCCGCGAGTTCGGCCTGCTCGAGACCTTCCTGCGCCACCCCGGACAGATTCTCTCGCGCGCGCAGCTGCTCTCCATGGTCTGGGAGATGGACTTCGATCCTGGTTCCAACGTCGTGGACGTCTATATCCGGACGCTGCGCAAGAAAATCGGCCCCGAGCGCATCGAGACCGTCCGCGGCTCCGGCTACCACCTCGTCTAGTCTGCACAACCCCGTTGCGCATTCACGAAAAACACCGGAGAACATCAACGACCCCACCTCCCATATGACCATGGGAAGGTGAGGTCGCCGCATTCAAGCGTTAGCGCTCGTTGTGGTCATGCCAGAACTGCACGATGATCCAGTCGCCCTTGTTCGGGCCCGCGGTGTATCGAGCAAAGCCGTGGCCCACGGCAACGGAGGTCGTGTAGTACATGCCCTCGCGGTGACCATCCTTCGAGCGCTTCCAGACATCGATGGCCGCGGTCGGGTCGCCGGCGATCGCGATGTGCTCGTGCGGGCAATCCGTGTAGGTCCAGCACTTCAGGGTGCTGTGGTTGAACGTGCCCTGCGCGGCCTCGTGCTCGGCCCACTTCTGCGCGATGGCGTTGAGCTCCGCAGACTCAGACACGGGTGCAACCCCCTGCGAGGCACGGAACTCGTTGAGCTGCCGCATAAGCGACGCACGCACCTGCTCCGGCGTGCGCTCCACCGGCTTCGGTGCAGGCTACGGTGCCGGCTGCGGTGCCGGCTGGGAATTGGTCCCGCCCGACTGCGCGGTGCCATTGCCACTGATGCTCGAGGAAGCAGTATCGCCCTGGACCGCGCCGATGATGGCGCCGATAATCGAAATCACCGTAACGATAAGGCCGATGATTTTGTTGATGTCAATATTCATATTGACGTTCATAAAAGCTCACTCCTGAAGAGATGGTGAAAGAAATAGAGGTGCTGAGCAGACCGAGACAACACAGCCTTAACGTATACTCATGATAATTTAAGGATTATGACAGACGCCATTCGTACCCCTTATCGGGGCCACGGGCGGCAGTCATCCTGGACCGTCACGCAGAAGTGCCTGTACGTTGACCCGCAGCTCCTCCGCGCCGAGGACGCTGCGCAGACGCTCCGGCTCATTCGGGGCGGTGCGCACCCGCACCGCCGCAGCCATAATCTGCTCGCGGATGCGCTCCGCCATGCGCGGGTCCTGTGCGAAGGCCTCCTGCAACGGGCTTCCGATGCCCTGGGTGACCGCCGCGTAGTCCCACTCCAGCAAGAGCGCATCAAGGTCCGCCGCGGATTCCACGCCCAGCGCGACAATCTCCGCGTCGAGCTCGTCCTGTACTGCGCCCTTGCCGGTGTCTTTCCACGCGCGGTAGATGAGCACCCCGGCGTAGCCCACACCGACCACGGCCACGGCCAAACCCGCGACCCACAGCGCAATGGCAAGCGCCCATACTGCAATGGCGATGAGAAAGACGAAGGCGATAATCCCGCCGCAGCCGCTACTCTTCGAGTTCATTAGCTGCCCTCCCTCAGGGATTGCATCCACTCGGCCGCGCCCTGCATGATGGTGATACCGACGAGCACGGCCACCGCGGCGAGCACGAGTGCCGCCACCGTAATGATGACGGCGGTGCCCACGCTCTTTCCTCGGTCCACGCGGTAGTCCGCGACGGCATCGAGCATCGCCTCACGAAATTCGGCCAAGATGACCGGCCCGTGAATCTGCGCGCGCAGCCACCGCAGCTTCGCCACGTCGGCAATCGTGAGCGCAACCACCGGTGCGGACGGCCCCGCAGGCTGCTCCGCATGGTGCGCCACGAGCTGCTCTGTGGGCCGCTGTGTGGGCTGCCCGGTAAACTGCGCAGCGGCAACTGGGTCGTACTTCTTACTCATGCTCCTTAACGTAGAGCCCACCCCCAACACGACCCCGCGACCGGACACTGGGCTTCGAACGGTTGTTTCTCTTCCCAGCTTCAAGACGTGAAAGAACCCCGCGTGGCGACAGTTCAATGAACTGAGCCGCAGCGGGGTTCATGCGACAAGTAATGCCGCACCAGCGGTCTTACTGACCGAAGGAGCTATTGACGTTATTCTCAATGCACTTTTGCTGCTCGGCGGGATCCGTGAGCTTCATGCACTCATCCAGGTTGGCGCTCTGGAAGACACCCACGCTAAAAACTGCGAGGACAACTACGAACAGCAGCGACAGGACGGAAAGCACCAGACCCGTAACAGACATCCACGTGCGGCGTGCTTCCTTGGGCAGCTTGCGCGCCATGACGAGCGCGACGATGGCCAGGATGATGCCGATCGGGCCCAATACGACGGGCGGAATGATGAACAGGCACGACAGCAGCGCGATAATACCCACGCCAAGTGCCCACGGCGCAAGCTTCGACTTCTGTGCCGCAGCCGCGCCCCAGTCACCAGCACCCTGGTAACCCTGGCCGTAGCCCGGAGTACCTGTGGCACCAGGCGTGCCTGCTGCGCCGTAGCCCGTGTAGCCAGCACCCGCACCAGTGCCATAGTCAGCGCCTGCACCGGCACCTGCACCATAAGCAGTGCTGCCCGTGCCTTCAGCCGGATTCGAGGTACCCGTCGGGTTCGCGTCGCTCGAGCCGTAATTGGGCAGACCCTGGCCAGCACCGGCACCGGGGTTCGTGGAACCGTTCGAGGACGTCGCACCGTCCGCGGCACCATCGCCAGCACCATTCGCGCCGAACCCGCTGTTCGATGCGGAGTCGCCGTAAGGATTATTCGGGGTGGTCATCGTCGAGCCTTTCTCATGGTCGCTATCACTAATTCAGTGTCCCCACCCTACTGGTAGTCAGTGTCAGTGTGTCGGGGACTACCCCCACGTGATGGTGACACAAGCTCACAAAAGGGGTACACCCGATAAATACTCACCCCCGCCACCCACGTGAATATTGGCTTCAACCTTTGCTTCGCTGTTTCGCGGACACACCGGTATCCCTTCGGCTCAACAAGCTAGCTCAGTCTACTCAGAGAGGGGCGATTCGAATTGCACTTGGGCCTGCAACCAGATGTACGCATGCGTACTCCTATACAAACGCTGGCTGGTACCAAACACAGCTCGGCCACGCCCGGAAATAACCGCTGGCTAGACCAAACCCCTGTCTATCTCGGGCCATATGCCCCCAAATAAAGGATGTGCGATGTCTAGCTAGCGATAACTAGACAGCGACTGGTTCCTGAGCAGCTTTACGCTCGCGGCGAATGCCGCGAAGGTGCTGGACAACCGTGACGATGGCTGCGCCGGCGAGGAAGATGTAGATGCCGATGGAAATGGGGCCATCGGCAAGCGCGGAGAGCTCGCCACCGGAAATGGTGAGCGCACGGCGAAGCTCAACCTCGGCCAGCGGCCCGAGGATGAAGCCCATAAGGACCGGCGCGACCGGCATGTTGTACTTGCGCATGAGGAAGCCCAGAATTCCGAAGCCGAGCATGAGGGCGACGTCGACGATGGAGGCACCCACTGCGTAGACACCCAGCGTGGCCAGGACAGCGATGCCGGCGTAGAGGTAGTTGTGCGGAATGTAGAGCAGCTTTGCCCACATCGGTGCAAGGAACAGGTTCAGCGTCACGAGGACGACGAGCGCCAGGAAGAGCGACGCGATGAGTGTCCAGACGAGGTCACCGGAGCGCTCGAAAAGGAGCGGTCCGGGCTGCAGGCCGAATTGCTGGAACGCACCCAGAAGGATGGCTGCGGTCGCAGAGGTGGGCAGACCGATGGCGAGCAAGGTACCCAGCGACGTACCTGCAGAAGAGTTGCCGGCAGCTTCCGGTGCAGCAAGGCCGTTGATGGAGCCAGTCGTGCCGAAGTCCGTCTGGCCCTTCTTCTTCGCGATGCGCTTCTCCGTGCCGTACGCCATGAAGGTCGGCACCTCAGAACCACCGGCTGGGATGAGACCGAACGGCGCGCCGAACGCTGTGCCGCGCAGCCAGGATGGAAGCGCGCGACGGAAGTCTGCCTTAGACATGGTCGCCTTGGTGGTGCCGAGCTTGAAGTCAGGCGGCGAGACCTTGATGGTCGCTGCGGTGTGGAGGATTTCCCCCACCGCGAGCAGGCCGACGGTCACGACGACGATATCGATGCCGTCAAAGAGCTGCGGGATGTTGAAGGTAAAGCGCTCCGTTCCGGACGGGCCGTCGATACCAACGAAGGACAATGCAAGACCGATGGCGAGTGCGCCAAGACCGCGGATGATGGACTCCGAGACGACCGAGGAGATGGCGAAGAACGCGAAGACGGCGAGGGCGAAGTACTCCGCCGGGCCGAACTGCGTGGCAAGTAGGACGAGGTACGGCGAGAAGAACGCGACGATGAGCGTTGAGATGAAACCACCGATGAAGGCACCAATCGCGGCGGTCGCAAGGGCTGTGGCTGCGCGTCCGTCGCGAGCCATGCGGTGTCCTTCAAGTGAAGAAGCAATGGCCGAGGCTTGACCTGGCGTGTTAAGCAGGATTCCTGCAGTCGAGTCGCCAAAGAGACCACCGAAGTACACCGCCGAGAACATGATGAAGGCGCCGGTGGGATCGAGAGTGAACGCGATAGGCAGCAGCAGGGCCACTGCCATCGACGAGCCAAGGCCGGGCAGGACGCCGACCGCAGTACCAAGCACGGCACCGATAACGAGGTAGATGAGGTTGGCCGGCGTGAGCGCCGCGCCGAAGCCCGCAATGAGTGAAGTGAGTTGCTCCATGATTTAGATACCTCCGAAGAAGCCGGCCGGAAGATTGAGTCCCAGACCCAAGGCGAAAATGAAGTAGGTCACTGAACCCACAATGAAGCTGATAGCGAGATCGCGCGGCCAGTTCTTGCCGCCCAATACCTGGGAGATGGCGAAGAAGAGAAGCGACGAGGTGAGGATCCACCCCAGGTACGGAAGCACCGCAATGGTGAGGACGAAGGCCACGACGACGGCACCCCACGTCTTCCAGTCCGTGGGCGGGTTGGCGACCTCCGCGCTGGGCGGGAGGTCTGCGTCCGCGTCGTCACTCAGCGTGGAGATGTGACGCTCGTCTTCGTCGATGCCGCCGAGGTCATCAAGCAGGTCCGTCGAGACGTTGCTGGACGTATTGTGCGTGGAGTCACGCAGGCGCTGCGGCTTAGCGAAGACATCCGCCGCCAGGACTGCGGCGAGCACAAGGCAGCCGATGCCCACTCCCGTAGGTAAGAAGAGCGGGCCGGGGATGGTCTCACCGATGACCTGGATGGTCGAGCGACCCAGCAGCATCCACAGGCCCACAAGCCCCAGGAGCGCGGCAAGCACGAGCTCGCCGTAGCTGCGCTTCGCCGGCGTCTTGTCCGGCTTTACTTTCGTTGCCGTTGTCATAGCCCAAGCACCTCCACGAGGTCGATTGCGTTCTTGTGTTCTTCTTCGAAGAAGCGGGTTGCGTCATCACCGGTGACCAGCGCGTCGGACCAGCTATTGCGCTCGGCCATCTGCGTCCAGTCCTCGGTGTCATGGACTTCTTGGAGGATGTTCGTGAGCTCCTGGCGAGCTTCCTCGCTGATTCCCGGAGGCGCGACAAATCCACGCCAGTTCGACGCAACAACGTCGACGCCCGACTCCGTGAACGTGGGGATGTCATCGAGTCCTGGTTGGCGCTCCGCCGAGGAGATACCCAGGACACGCAGCGTGCCGTTTTCGACCTGGTCCTGGACTTCCTTGTAGCCCGTGTAACCAACATCGACGGAGTGAGAGAGCAGCGAGTTGAGCAGATCGCCGCCGCCTTCGAACGGGATGTACTTCATTTCGTCAACGGTGAGACCAGAAGCGAGTGCCGTCTTCGACGCGAGCAAGTGGTCCGTGTTACCGATGGATGCACCGCCCACCGCAATAGACTGCGGGTTGGACTTCCATGCCGCGACGTAGTCCTCCATCGTCTGGAAGGGCGAGTCTGCGGGGACGACCACCACCGAATATTCTTCGGTGTACTTCACGACGGGCGTGACATCCGAGATCTGGACGCCGGGCTGCGCAATTTCCGCGGAGGCAATCATGCCGCCACCGGTGACGAGAATCGTATTCTCGTTACCCGTCATCTCCGAGAGCTTAGTGAGCGCAATCGTGCCGCCCGCACCCGGAATATTGACGACCTGGACGTTGCCCACAATGTTGTGGTCACGAGCGACTTGTTGGATGGCTCGAGCTGTCGTATCCCAACCACCACCGGGATTCGCACCGGCGATGATGGTGAGTGACGAACGCGATGTCGCGCCCGATCCCACGGCAGCAGAGAACCAAAGTCCTGTTGCTGTGAGTACGAGCGCCACGACCGCGAGTATCGGTGTGAGTGCCTTTTTCACTTTTATTCCTTGGGGAGAGCGTTGTCATAACCTTTAGCCTCTTGTTGGGGCCTGGATACACAATGTAGCGTCTCCTGTGACGGGGGACACCCGCTCCCCTGGAGCGAGAGCCGAATTACATTCATTTGGTCTATCAACCCGCAAGGTAAATCTGTGTGACGTAGGATTCTTTTCTGTGAGTGCTCCGAAGTTCTTCCGCTGGACAGCAGCGATTGTTCTCGCGCTGCTGCTCGGTTCTCTCTTTTCCTACTTCGGGCTCGCCGCCGCGTGGATTCTGGCTGGCATTCTCGCCTCTGCCACCGTGGCGATGACGACACATCACGAACTCCCGCTTCACCGCCTGATTGACAAGTCAGCGCGGGGTGTCATTGGCGTACTGGCAGGCATCCCCATGGCGGTAGCGACACTCGATGAGCTCACCGCCGTCGCTTTGCCAGGCCTCCTCGTCTCGATCCTCACCATCGCGATTGGCTTCGGTTTTGGCCTCCTCCTCGCGAAACGGGAGCCAAGTATCTCCGGCCAAACGGGAATCCTGTGCCTGCTCCCCGGTGGGTCGTCGACCATGCCCGCTATTGCCAAGGAGACCGGTGCGCACTTCCAGCTGGTCTCGCTTACGCAATATCTGCGCCTCCTTATCGTGTCGAGTTCGCTGCCGATTCTGGGTAGCTTCCTTGACCACGGTGAGAACGTACCGCACGCATCCGCCAACTCGGACATCTCGAGTCCAGGCGTCTTGGCGCTCCTCGTCGTCTTTGCTGTAGCAGGTCCGCATCTGGGCAAGCTCCTTCGCTTGCCCGCTCCACACCTCTTTGCCCCGATGTTGCTCACTGTGGGGCTCGCGGCACTCCTCCCCGATGCCACGATTGCACTGCCGTGGGAGATGAAAGTGGCCTCGCATATCCTCATCGGCTTTATGTGCGGTGGTGGCATCACGCCAGCAACGCTCAAGCTCTTCGCCAAGCAAATTCCGATGGTGCTCGCCGCTGTGGCGGCGACCATCGGGGCGTGCGCTCTCACTGCGTGGGGAATCATGGAATGGCTGGGCATCCCCTACTTTGACGCGTATTTGGCCACCAGCCCGGGCGGACTGGAGACCGTCATCTCGCTTGCCACGGAAGCCGAGCACAGCCCGACCATCATTACGCTACAGCTCATCCGCGTCACGATCATCATGCTGCTCGCGGGCTACCTCGCCCCCATCATTAACTTCCTCACGCGGCGTCGCTAGCCCGTACCGCACGGTGTTTCTCGACCACGCGTTTTCGTGCTCCACGTTTCGTGTCGACGCACTCTTTTATAGTCTCCATTACGTGCCGTAGGGTCAGACTTTGTCCCCACCAAGCCAGACGCTAAAGCACAGCTCCGATGAAGTCCCTGGGCATAGACGTATCCAAGACAAGTCAGGCGCATGCAAATGTGCGACCAAAACCACCCCGAGGATCACTGCAAGGATTACACTCTTCTCATAATTAAAAACTCTCGTCTTTCTCTGCACACTCAGTCGCGCGCTGTTGCCCTCGGTGTTGGTGTTGCAATTGCCGCTTCAACGGTTGTCGCGCCGGCACATGCCACTATCGTCTCCGGAAACACCTCCACCTGCACCCGCGAATTCACGTGGGCGGAAACGAATGAATTCAGCAATGGTCCGTTCCACTTCTTCGACGCACTGCGCGATGAAATGGAGAAGTCCCTGTCTTCTGATGAGGCGCGTGCGCAGCTTGACGAGTACCAGCAGGCCGCGTACAGCGGACTCAACGACGAAGCGCCGACCGACAAGGTCGTCGCGGAAGCGCTCGCTGCTGGCTACACGAAGGATGAAATCGACAACTACTTGCTGCTCATCATGGACTCGGAGCGTTCAGAAGCAGGTGTCGTCACGACGCACGAGCTCGCCCAGGATCCTGTCGACATGATTAGCTCTGGCGAAGCCAACTCTCACCTTATGCCCGTGCTGCCCGCCGAGTCCGAGCGCAGTGACGCTCTGAAGAAGGCGATTGCTGGAATCGATCCCAAGACCGCCGCGGAGTACGCGGCATGGTCGAAGACAGTCGCTGCCGCAGACGCGAAAGCCGTGGAGTTCTGCGAGAAGGGCACCATCGGCTCCTCCATCGTCGATTACCCCGACGGCGGGGCGAGCGACATCGACATCCTCTCGTCAGGTCAGGACATCCTCATGTCCAGCGACGATCCGTCAAATAAGGTTCCGGAGTCGGTGTCCTCGCAGGCAGCCATCGCAGGTCCGATCCTCGGGGTGCTTGCGATCATCGCGGCCGTAGCGGGCGCGCTGCAGCTGCCGCAGGCTCAGCCCATCATGCGCCAGCTGCGCTCGTTGCTCGGACTGTAGGGCGAACGCGACGCCGAGGTTGGGGGCTCGGCGTCGCGAGGGGGCATCGGCAAGCAGGGCGGGCTTGCTAGCGCAGCGGGTCGAAGTCCCGGATCTCCGGCAGGGTCTCCCCTGTCTCAATGAGGTGAGCGAGGGCGCGGCCGGAGGCGGGGCCTAAGACGACGCCCCACATGCCGTGGCCGCCGGCAACAAAGACGTTGGGGGCTTTGGTCGCGCCGATAAGCGGCAGGCCGTCCGGGGTGACGGGGCGGGAGCCCACCCACTCGTCTTGGCGGTTGTCGAAGTTGAGGCCGGTGAACATTTCCTTGGCGGCCTTGACCATGGACTGGACGCGCTTGGGGTCGAAGGGAGCGTCGGCATCGCGGAACTCCATGGTGCCGGCAATGCGGAAGCGGCCCTCGTACGGGGTGCAGGCCAGGCGCTGCGCGGGCAGGTAGAGGGGATACTCGGCGGGGTGCGCGCCGGTATCAACGCTGAATGAGTAACCACGTCCGGCTTGGACGCGGGTGCGCACGCCGAGCTTGCGGGCGAGCTTGGGCAGCCACGCGCCGGTGGCCAGGACCACGTGGTCGGCTTGGAGACGCTCGCCGGTGGAGAGCTCCACCACGGGCTTGCGGGTGGACTGGACGTCCACGACGGAGGCGCCGGTGCGGATGGTGACGCCGCGGTCGCGGAGGGCATCGGCAAGCTTGTGGCAGAACGGACCCGGCTCAAAGTAGCGCTGGTTGCCCAGCTGGAAGACGAGCTGCGCGTTATCGCTGAGGAAGGGCACGAATTCGCGAGGATTGGCGACCTCTTCAAACGGGACGTCCTGGCCGTGGCGCACGGCGCCTTCGACCTCATGAATAAACCCCTCGGCCTCCTGCTCGTTCTTGAAGGCGATGATGAACGGGCTCTTCTTCGTCCAGGACTCGACGCCGCCGTCGACCATCTCGTCATAGGCGTCGAGTGCCTTGAGATCGATGGGAGTGAGCGCAGCCATCGTCTTATCCCAGGCCTTCTGGGTGGCGTGCGCCATAAAACGCACGCCAAAGTCGATGACCTGCGGGCTGGGCGGAAGCGGGACGTGGAGGGCGGCATCCGGATTGAAGAAGGCCTGCGGGGTGTAGCGCCACAGCTCCGTGTTGGCGAGCGGAATGGTCTTGCCGGGGCTCAGCCACCCGGCATTGCCCCAGGAGGAACCGGCTGCGACGCCATCGCGGTCAATGACGGTGACCTCGTGGCCTTTCTGCCGGAGGAACCAGGCCGTGGACAAGCCGACCATGCCTGCGCCGACGACGATCGAATGTGGGGTGGACTGGGGTGCTGCCATGGAATGCTTCCTCTCAGGGTGTCGAGTGGGTGTGTTGTGCGTAGAGCCCTTGTGGGGCGCGCACAGTGGGGTGTTAATTGTGAGACATATTACTACCGTGTTGGTGGTTGTGTGGGGCGAAATGACGTCTCGATTGAGTGGGTGTTGTGGGGCCTCGGCGATGGTGGTTAATAGCTCGGTGCGGTGGGGTGACCTATGGCCCGGCGCGCGCGAAGCGCCGCCATCAAGGAAGGATGGCGGCGCTGTATGTGGTGACTGTTAACGGAGGTGATGGACTTCGGCCAGCTTGTAGACCGGGGTGTCAAGTCCCTCGTAGCGGGCCTTCAACTGGAGCGCGAGGTAGCGCGAATAGTGGCGCGACTGGTGGAGGTTACCGCCGTGGAACCAGAGGTTGTCCTTGTCTCCCCATCTAAGCCGGGCGGTGAAGGTGCAGCTCGATGGGAACCGTGCGGCCTGGAACGTGGGCTGCGCAGTTGCCGGCCCAGGAACAGCCGTCGCAGCTGGTGGCTTCGCACTCGCCGAGCGCTGCGCGCGTGAGCTCGCCGGTGGCCTCGAGGTGCGCCAGGACAAGGTCGACGGTCTCGGCGTCGAGCCCGGTCGCGGCGGCCAGCGCCGGGGTTCCGCTTATTCCCTGGGCCAACGCGGCGGTGACGGCGCGGGACGGTGGGAGGGATGGGGGCATCGGAAGGCTGCGGCGGAACATTACAGCACCAGCTTGAGGAGCTGGAAGGCGATGACGGAGAGCGTCCACGCAAAGGCGAGCTGCACGCCGAAGCCGAAGAGGGTCCACCGCCAGCCGATTTCGCGGCGCTGTGCGGCGATGGTCGCCACGCACGGGGTGTACGAGAGCAGGAAGAGCATGTAGGCCCACACCGCGGCCAAAGCATGGCCTTCCGATGCCGCCTCAAAGTCAGCGCGGATACTGCTGGCGAGGGGGCTGGCGGCTTGCTCGGTGGGATCAGCATCCGTGACGTCCGCGACGGCATAGGTCTGCGCCCACGTGGAGATAAGCGCTTCCTTCGCCACGAAGCCGGTGACGAGCGGGCCAGTGAGCGACCACGAGTCAAAGCCAGCAGGCGCGAAGGCCGGGGCGATGGTGCGCGCGACGGTGCCGTACGCGGAATCCTGTGGGGCGACCTCACCAATCCGGGCGTCCGTGCCGACGGGGATGGCCATGAGCAGCCAGATGACGATGACGGTGGAGACGATAATGCCGCCGGCGGTGCGCAGGAATCCTCTGAGACGAATCCACATGACGGACAAGGCCAGGCGCGCGGTGGGCAGCTGGTAGGAGGGCAAATCAATGACAAGTGCCTCGGCGGGCATGGCGCGCCACAGCGTGTGGCGCAGGAGCAGGCCGGTGAGCACGACGAGTGCGATGGAGACGACGTACATCGTGAAGACGGCGCTGCCTGCATGCGCCGGGAAGAAGGTCTGCGCGAGCATGAGGAAGACGACGAGGCGCGCGGAGCACGACGTGAATGGAATGAGCAGTGCGGTGAGGATGCGCTGTCTGGGCGCGGCGAGCACGCGCGTGGCGGCAATCGCCGGGACATTGCAGCCAAAACCCACGATGATGGGGATAAACGCCTTGCCCGGCAGCCCGATGGCGCGCATGACGCGGTCGGTGACCACCGCCGCCCGCGCCATATAGCCGGAGTCCTCCAGCACGGCCAGGCAGATGAACATGAGCGCCATGAGCGGGGCGAAGGTGAGCACGGTGCCCACGCCGCCGATGAAACCGTCGACAAGGAGGCCTTCCACCAGTCCCCCGCCCAGGCCGACTTTTTCGAGCCCGGCGCGCGCCGCATCAGAGACTGGCCCCAGGATGAACGCCTCGAGGCCATCCTGCAGCGGTGCCGCGACAGTGGTGGTGATCTGGAAGACGAGCCACATGACGCCAAGGAAGAGAATGGGCCCCAGGACCGGGTGGAGGGCGAAGCGGTCAATCTTCTCCGTGGCGGTGGTCGCGGCGGGACCGCGGGTGACGGCGGCCTTCACAGCAGCATCGACATCTCGGAATCGATCGTCGGGATCATGGGAGGTGCGGAGGGTGGTCTTAGTCGTGGCCAGTGCTGCGCGGACGGCGCGCTCTAGTTCTGCGATGCCGGAGCGCGTGCGTCCGTTGACAGTGACGACGGGCATCCCGAGCTGCTTTTCCAGCTTCCTGACATCCACGGTGATGCCGCGGGCGGCGGCCGTGTCCGTCTTACTCAGCGCGATGACGACGCGGTGCGGGTACTCCGCAACCTGCAGCGCCATGTTGAGACCGCGCGCCACGGCGGTGGCGTCGACGAGGACTACGACGGCATCGGGACGCTCGTCCACCGGATGCCTGATGAGCATGTCCCGGGTGAGCTCCTCATCCGGGCTCATAGGGTCGAGCGAATACGCGCCAGGAAAGTCGATGAGGTCGATCGCCTGCGCCTGGTGAGGGCAGTGGCACTCGCTGGTCCCGGCACACGCGCAGTCGTGCGCTGTGCTGAGCCGCCAGGCGCCGCGGGCGACCTCGACGGTGGTGCCTGGCCAGTTGCCGGTCTGGGCCTTCGCACCGGTGAGCGCGTTAAAGAGCGTGGACTTGCCGGAGTTCGGTGCGCCGACGAGCGCGACGATAGGCGCACCCGCGGGAGCTACTGCCCCGCCGGCATTGCTGTGACAGCTGGCGGCTTTGTGTGTGGTGCTCATCGTTGGACGTCCAGGCTCGCGAGGGTCGCCACGTCGAGGGCGTAGCGGCAGCCGTCCACGGTCACGACGCGGCCGCCGCCGGCCGTCTTATTGCCAATGGTGAGTGTCGCGCCCTCGCGCAAGCCGAGCTCGCGCAGGCGAAGGGCCAGCGCCGGATTCGTGACGCGGGCGACGCTGGTGAGCACGGCTTCGGCGCCGACGGGCAGGAGGTGGGCGCGGGCAGTGCATTCGCGCTCGACCGCGCCAGGCAGCGGTGCAGAAGTCGCGGCGCGGTGGCCGGTGGCAAAAAGCGACAACATAACCATGAGGACTTCCTCGTCAATGAGTGAGGCTGATAATTAATCTCATCGGTAGTTTAAATCGCGAAGGCTTGCCTTAGGAAGGCGATCCTTGGCTTGACTACTTTGTCACACCCAGGGGTGGATCCCCTCCTTGTTTCGGCGCCGCGGTACGCGGCCATCAATTGCACTTTGTGCAGGGTGTTCCCGCGTCGCTGCCTGCCTCTTGAAAGTCGCTACCGCGGCGGCCTGACCGTCGTGCAGGCCGCTCTCGTCTCGGGCAATTCTGAGAACTGCACTCGCGAATTCACGGGAACGCTGGCCGCATGCACCGGCCGAGTGCAGCGGCATGCGTCCCCTTCGGCAGGTGGGACTGCGAAGTATGAATGAGTCGCCGAAAACTCACTCTGTTTTTCGCTACTCATTCACGTTCCGTCATTCCAGAACAACCATCTCGTCGTGCATACCCCAATGCCACTGCCGTACGAAGAGCCTGTGCCACCGCTCGCTCAGTCGCGGGGCCTTCGCTGAGAGGATTTGCCCCACCACGTCCTCGAGATGATGTTTCACGCAAGAACCGGAATATCGAAGCGTCGTCCAGCCGCGCAGGACAGCATCATTATTCTTCCAGCGGTCATGGATGAACACGTCACGCTGGATGTGGAACTTGAATCCGTCAAGTTCGATTGCGACCTTCGTTTTCGGGATCACCAGATCCCAGCGGTAAAGCCCGATCAGGTGATTGACTTTTACCTCGACGCCATGTTCCCGCAGTGCACGGGCGACAGTGCGCTCGAGCAGGGACTCAGCCCCGACCGCGGCGCGGTTGATAAGTTCCCGCGTCCGCTTGGGAAGCTCGCGCACGTGCGAGAGATCCTCGTCGAGCAACCTCTGTCCCCTCTTTCCGCCGTAGCGGCTCGCGAGCAGCCGAATGGCCCGGTCGTCATTGGCGATATCGGCCACGGCGAGGGGGTGATACAGGATCTTAAGGTCGCCACGCGTGAGGTACACCAACCGGTTCCGTCGCGACGCGGTCCATAGCTGCGAAGACGGTAGCGATGTGCGACTCACCAAGCGCAGCGGAAAGGTGAGCTGTTCACCCAGCAGCACCTGTGCGGCGCTCTCGCCGGTTAGATACGCACCCCTCTCGCAAGCGAGCGCCGCGAGCTGTTCCGGCGTCGGCTCTTCAGGCAAGTAAAGGCCCTGGCCTACTTTGAAAGCCCCCGGAAATTTTCTGTCAACAATCCCCATGCTGATCTCCCCCGTGTGTTGTGAGCATCAGCCTAACCGAAGGCGCCCGAGCGTGCAGCACAAGTATGAATGAGTCGCCGAAAATTCACCCGATTTTCGGCGACTCATTCACGTTTCGACAAGCGAGAGCACCTGCGCTCTACCAAGCCCGCAGAAAATCAATCCGCGCCTGCAGCTGCTCCGCGTTGCACAGTGCGGTGGGCGGGCCGCCGCAGGCCTTTCTGACCTCCGTGTGGATAGCGCCGTGCGGGCGGCCGGAGCTCTGCGCCTTGATGGAGACCAAGGTGTTGAGCTCCTTGCGCAGCTCGGCGATCTCATCGACAACACCGCTGGCTTCGCCAGCGGCATCGGAAGCAGCGGGCTTCCGGTTCTGCGGCGCGCTGGGCAGGCCGAAGATTTCGCGGCGGTGGGCCTCGGCGGCCTCGGCGGCGCGCTTGGCCTTCTCTTCCTGCTCGCGGCGGTCGAGTTCATCGGACTGCTTCTTGCGCAGCAGGTCCTTGACCTGATCGGCGTCGAGGAGGCCGGGGATGCCGATGAAGTCCTGGTCTTCCTGCGTGATATCGCCGGTGGTGAACTGGGAGCCGTTGAAGAGCAGGCCGGAGAACTCAGCCTCCGCACCCAAGGACTCGTAGGTCGGCTCGAGCATGTCCTGCTCGGTCTTCTTCTTGTTGGCTTCGGCCAACAGATCGTCGTCCCAGCCCTCCTTATCCGGGGACTTCTCCGCACCAAGGACGTGGTCACGGGACTTTTCCATGTTCTCCGCCAGGCCCAGGAGCACGGGGACGGAGGGCAGGAAGACACTCGCGGTTTCGCCCGGCATGCGCGAACGCACAAAACGGCCGATGGCCTGCGCGAAGAAGAGCGGCGTGGACGCGGAGGTGGCGTAGACGCCCACGGCCAGGCGCGGGACGTCGACGCCCTCAGAAACCATGCGCACAGCGACCATCCACTCGTCGGTGGACTGGGAGAATTCCTCAATGCGGTCCGAGGACGTCGGATCGTCGGAGAGGATGACGGAGACCGGCGTATTCGACAGCTTCTTCAAGATCTTCGCGTACGCGCGGGCGGTCTGCGTGTCCGTGGCGAGCACGAGGCCGCCGGCGTCCGGCATGTTGCGGCGCATCTGCATAAGCCGCGTGTGTGCCGCATTCAAAACGGTAGGAATCCACTCGCCCTTGGGGTCCAGCGCCGTCTTCCACGCGCGGGCGGTCTGCTCCGGGTTGAGGATGTCGCCCAGGCGGGCGGCATGCTCCTCGCCGGCGGAATCGCGCCAGCGCGACTCGCCAGAGTAAGAAAGGAAGACCACGGGGCGCACGACGCCATCGGCAAGCGCGTCACCGTACCCATAGGTGTGGTCGGACTGGCTAACGAGGTGGCCCTCACCGTCCTGCTCGTAGCGCACGAAGGGGATCTGCGAGTCATCGGAACGGAACGGCGTACCTGTAAGCGCCAGGCGGTGCTCCACGTCGTCGTAGGCCTCGCGCACGCCGTCGCCCCAGCTTTTTGCGTCGCCGGCGTGGTGGATCTCGTCAAGGATCACCAACGTGCGCTTGGACGAGGCCACGGCGCGGTGCTTGAACGGGTGCATGCCTACCTGGGCATAGGTGACCACAATGCCGTCGTACGCCGGGTTGACCGCAGACGAGTTCTTAAAGTTCGGGTCCAGCGACAGGTTCACGCGCGCGGCGGCGTGGGACCACTGCACCTTGAGGTGCTCCGTGGGGACCACAACAATGACGCGGTCGACCGTGCGGTCATCGATAAGCTCCGTGGCAATGCGCAACGCGAACGTCGTCTTACCGGCACCCGGCGTTGCCACGGCCATGAAGTCACGCGGTTTGGTTGCCAAGAATTTGTCCAATGCCGCCTGTTGCCAGGCGCGCAAAGGACCGCGGCGGGCGCTCACTTACGACGCAGCCCCTTATAGATTTTCTCGCAGTCCGGGCACACCGGAGAACCCGGCTTCGCCTGTTTGGTCACCGGGAAGGTCTCGCCGCACAGTGCAACGACGTATTCGCCGCTCACAGCGGAATTCAGGATCTTGTCCTTGCGCACGTAGTGGAAGAACTTCGGGGTGCCATCACCCGTCGACGTCTCTTCACGAACGTCGGGGCGTTCAATCGTCTTCGTCGTCGTAGTACTCACTCGACCTATCATGCCCCACGAGGGTTAAAAAATGCGACTCTAGGGGCTAGGCTGGGTTGTCATGAGCACTCGGGACAATGGCGACGACACCCCAGACGATCCTATGACCGGATCGTCGTCTAGCGATCCCTCCATTATTGAGGGCGTCGCAGAGGAAGCTCCCCGCCGCCGTTTTGCCCGCCGCAGTGCCCTCATTACAGACGCGAAGGTCGGCCCCGGCCAGGATCGCCTCCGCCGCGAGAAGCAATACGCTTTTCTCCAGTTCCTCCGCGTGCCCTCCCTCCTGCTCGGCGCGTTCTTCCTCGTCATGCACTGGTACCTCGCCGCGACCATCGCGCTGGCCGTCTCCGTGCCGCTGCCGTGGATTGCGGTCGTGCTCGGCAACGGCCGCGGCCAGAAGCGCGACGAGCGCGAGCGCATGGTCTACCGCCCCGCCCTCGCCCGCCAGCAGCAACAGCACTACGCCCAGCTTGAGCGTGAACGCACCGCCGAGCTGCCCGCCTCCCGCACCATCGACCACGACGACACTCAGTAAAGGCCCGCTATGACCGACTTCTTCGCGCCGCTCAACCCCAAGTTCCCGCTTGCCGATGCCGCCGCGGACCTCGCCGCCGCCTTCGAATCCGCCGGCTTTACCGACGCCGGTCTCTCCGGCCACCTGGGCCCTGAGGTCACCGAGGCCCTCTATCGCGGCGAGTCCGGCCCCGTTCTGCTCGCCACCTCCGGCGGCACGCAGCTCGACGCGCTCATTCGCGCGTTTATCCTCCACGAGCCGCTAACCCCCGCCGAGCTTGCCGATGCCCTCTCTGCACCGCTGGCCACCCGCCTCATCGACGCCGGGGTCACCGTCCCTGCTGCTACCGCCGGGACGCTCCGTATCGCCCTCGACGTACGCCCGCACGTCATCGCGGGCGCCAACCACTGGGTCTTTTCCGACGTGGACGCCACCTTCGTCGACCACGTCCCCGGCCCCGATCACGTGTTGGGCGTCGGTTCGGCCTCGCTCTCCCTCCTCCAGTCGACTCCGCACTCGCCGGTCGAGTCCGTCCTCGACCTCGGCACAGGCTCGGGAGTGCAGCTGCTCGGCCAGCTGGGCAACGCTACGCGGGTTGTCGCCACAGACGTCCATGCGCGCGCCCTCGAGCTCGCCCGTGCCACTGTCGCCGCGGCCGGTGCCACCGAGCGCGTCGATCTCCGCCAGGGCTCCTGGTTCGAGCCTGTCGACGGCGAACGCTTCGACCGGATCGTGGCCAACCCGCCCTTCGTCGTGGGCTTGCCCACCGTGGGCCACGTCTATCGCGACTCCGGCCTCAACCTGGACGGCGCCTCCGAGCTCGTCATCTCCCAGGCCCCAGAGCACCTCAACCCCGGCGGCACCGCCCACCTGCTCGCGGCCTGGGTCCACCAAGGCGACGTCCCCTGGCAGCAGCGCGTCGCGTCCTGGTTGCCCGCCACAGGCGTGGCCGCGTGGATCATCCAGCGCGACGTCGCGGACCCGTCGCTCTACGTCTCGACGTGGCTCAAGGACGAATCCGTGGACCTGCGCTCGGACACCGGCAAGGAGCAGGCGCAGCGCTGGCTTCAGCACTTCCATGCCCACGACGTCACGGGCATCGGCTTCGGCTTCGTTGCTCTGCAGCGCATCGGCGACGACGAACCCTCGGACATTCTGGCGGAGTACATGCCGCAGCCGTTTAACGATCCGCTCGGCCCCGAGGTCGAGGAGTACTTCGCGCGCGTCGCGTGGCTGCGCGGCCTCGTCCCCGGCAAGCTGGAGCGCTCTCACTTCGCGGTGCGCCCGGGCCTCGCCCGCGAGGACGTCGCCCTGCCGGACGAAGCCGGCCAAGGTTTTCACCGCGCCGCACTGCGACTCACCCGTACCGAGGGCCCACGCTGGCAGCACGACGTGGACCAGCACCTCGCCGCCATCGTCGCGGGTCTCAACCCGGAGGGCCTCACACTCGCCGATACCGTCGGCGTCTACGCCGCACTCAACGACTTCGACGAGGACGAGCTCCTCGCCTCTGCCCTGCCTGCCGTCGTGGATCTCGTCCGCCACGGCTTGCTCATACCCACCGACCTGCTCAACGACTAAGGAGTCTTTCTTTCATGCGCGCCGTTCTCACTCGCGTCTCGTCCGCGTCCGTCACCGTCGAAGGCGAGGTGGTCGGCGCTATCGACTGCCCCGAGACCGGCGGGCTGCTCGCACTCGTGGGCGTGGCCCGCGAGGACTGCGACGACGCCAGCACGCTGGCGTCGAAAATTGACAAGATGGCAGACAAGATCTCGGGCCTGCGTATCCTCGACGGCGAGGTTGCCGTCCGCGACGCGGGCGCGCCGGTTCTCCTCGTCTCCCAGTTCACGCTCTACGGCCGCACCGCCAAGGGCCGCCGCCCGTCATGGTCGGACGCCGCGCCTGGCGAAGACGCCGAGCCCGTCATCGAGGCGCTGCGCACCGCGCTCGAGGGCCACGGAGTGCACGTGGAGACAGGCCGCTTCGGTGCCATGATGGAGGTCACCTCCGTCAATCAGGGCCCCTTCACGGTCCTCGTCGAGTGCTAGCCTCGCGGCCCGAGTCTGAATTTCCACTAATTTTTTGTTTTAAATGGATCTCAGGAAACCGCAGGTTACCCCCGGTGAATTACCCCCATTTGTGCGACACTTATCGCAGCAATAATCGGCGGCGGGAACTCATTTCACCTCTCGGCCGTTGAACAATGTGTTACCGGCGAAACCTTATAGGAGGCCACAAACAATGAGCAGCTCTTCCGCAGCCCACACCACCGCAGAAAACGACGGCTTCGCGCCCGACGACGCGGACCGCGGCTCCCGCCGCAATCAGACGAACGATAATCCCTCCGCAGACTTGGTTCGTGTTTATCTCAACGGTATCGGTAAGACGGCGCTGCTCTCGGCCGAAGACGAGGTGGAACTCGCCCAGCGTATTGAGGTTGGTCTCTACGCGGAGCACAAGCTCGCCAACGCCGAGAAGCTCACCCGCGCTGAGAAGCGTGATTTGAAGATCCTCGCCCGCGACGGCAAGAAGGCCCGCTCCCACCTGCTGGAAGCCAACCTCCGTCTCGTCGTCTCGCTCGCGAAGCGTTACACCGGCCGCGGCATGCCGCTCCTCGATCTCATCCAGGAGGGCAACCTCGGCCTTATTCGCGCCATGGAAAAGTTCGACTACTCCAAGGGCTTTAAGTTCTCCACGTACGCCACGTGGTGGATTCGCCAGGCCATTACGCGCGGCATGGCTGACCAGTCGCGCACCATTCGCCTCCCAGTCCACCTCGTCGAACAGGTCAATAAGCTCTCCCGCATCAAGCGCGAGATGTACCAGTCCCTGGGCCGCGAGGCCACGAACGAGGAGCTGTCGGAGGAATCCGGCATTGACGAGTCGAAGATTGAGATGCTCCTGCGCCAGTCCCGCGACCCGGTCTCGCTTGACATGCCGGTCGGCGCGGACGAGGAAGCACCGCTGGGCGACTTCATTGAGGACGCTGAGGCGACCGACGCCGAGTCCGCCGTCGTCGCCGCGATGCGCCACTCTGATATCCGCTCCGTCATCGGCTCTTTGGAGCAGCGCGAGCAGGATGTCATCCGTCTGCGCTACGGCCTGGACGACGGTGTGCCGCGCACCCTCGACCAGATTGGCCGCAAGTTCGGTCTCTCCCGCGAGCGCGTCCGCCAGATCGAGCGCGAGGTGATGGCTAAGCTGCGCGACGGCAACCGCGCCGCCCGCCTGCGCGAGTACGCCCAGTAAACAAGCCCACACTCATTCCGGGCACCACCGCGCCCCTTTCCACCGCTCTCGGCCAGCCGGCCGGGGGCGGTGTCGTATGTCACCTACAGGTTTCGGCGCTTAGTCGCCCACATCCCATAGTCCGCGACTATCAAAAATCGGCAGTTAAGAGTGTTTTCCTGCGCGCGGGACCGTGCTTTTACGCTAAAGTATGGGAGTAAATCACACCGCGCGGCGGCAGGTCGTGGAAATAAAACGGCGTGCTGGCGCGTTGGCGTGGGCGAGTATTTCTTTATTACAGCAGCTGGGGCCGTCGCGCACGTCGGCTCCAGACAGAAAGGCCATACAGCATGCGCGATCTAGTCGATACCACGGAGATGTATCTTCGTACCATCTATGAGCTGGAAGAAGAGGGTATTACTCCCTTGCGCGCCCGCATTGCTGAGCGCCTCGAGCAGTCCGGCCCGACGGTCTCCCAGACGGTCGCCCGCATGGAGCGCGATGGCCTACTGCACGTGCGCAACGACCGCAGCCTCGACCTCACGGCGCAGGGCCGCTCACTGGCCACGGCCGTTATGCGCAAGCACCGTCTCGCTGAGCTCCTGCTCACCGACGTCCTGGGCCTCGACATCCACCAGGTCCACGACGAGGCCTGCCGCTGGGAGCACGTCATGAGCGAGGACGTCGAGCGTCGCCTCGTCAACATCCTGGACGAACCATTCCGCTCCCCGTTCGGCAATCCCATCCCGGCCCTCGACGAGCTGGGCGTGACCCCGCCGTCGCTCGAGGCGGGCGTGCGCGTCATCGATCTTCCGGACAACGAGGAGACGAAGGGCACCATCGAGCAGATCAACGAGATCCTGCAGGTCGATGCCTCCCAGTTCCGTGAGCTCTACGAGGCTGGCATCGTGGTCGGCGCCGCGGTCACCGTGGTCAATGACAACGGCACCGTGACGATGACGACGGACAACGGTGCCACCGTTGAGCTCGTCGACGACCTCGCTCACGCCATTCGCATTCGCACGTAGCGTGCCGAGCCGGTGCTCGCCTTTCGCACCGGCGTCTTCTCCGCGGCCGCGCTCCCTGTGCCGCTCGTTTCGCCCCTCACTGGGCCACACGAGTTTCGCACCGGGACCGCGGCCGCGTTCGCGTCTACAGTGGGAGATTGTTGTATACAGACCAACACTCCTGACTCGACTCGCCTGCCCGCAGCATGTACCGCGGGCATTGCCCCAACCGCCTAATGGAAAGGTCCTATTCATGAAGCTGCTTGTCACCGGCGGTGCCGGTTACGTGGGAAGCGTGTGCGCCGCCGTCCTCGTCGAGGCCGGCCACGACGTCACCATCATTGACAACTTCACCACGGGCAACCGCGAGGCCGTCCCGGCCGCCGCCCGCCTCGTCGAGGGCGACGTGCGTGATAAGGCCGCCGAGGTCCTCGGCGAAGGCGGCTTCGAGGGCGTCGTCCACTTCGCGGCACGCTCGCTTGTCGGCGAGTCCATGGAGGTGCCGGACGAGTACTGGCAGCACAACCTCGTCACCACGCTGGCGCTGCTCGACGCGATGCGCGCCAACGACGTGAAGAACCTCGTCTTCTCGTCCACCGCGGCGACCTACGGCGAGCCCGAGGTCGTGCCGATCACCGAGGACTTGCCTACCAAACCCACGAACACGTACGGCGCGACGAAGCTCTCCATCGACTACGCCATCACGTCCTACGCGAACGCCTACGGCCTGGGCGCGACCTCGCTGCGCTACTTCAACGTTGCGGGCGCTTACGGCGAGATTGGCGAGAACCGCGAAATCGAGACCCATCTCATCCCGCTCGTGCTCCAGGTGGCGCTGGGCCACCGCGACAAGATCTTTATCTTCGGCGATGACTACCCCACCCCGGATGGCACGGCCGTGCGCGACTACATCCACATCCGCGACCTCGCGGACGCACACGTCCTCGCGCTCGAGACGAATACGCCGGGCACGCACCGCATCTACAACCTGGGCTCGGGCGACGGCTACTCCGTCAAGCAGGTCATCGAGGCCTGCCGCGCCGTGACAGGCCACCCCATCCCGGCCGAGCTTGCCCCGCGCCGCGCTGGCGACCCGGCGACGCTCATCGCGTCTTCCGCCAAGATCAAGGAAGAGCTGGGCTGGAACCCGACGCGTACAGAGCTCACCACCATCGTGACCGACGCTTGGAACTTCACGAAGAACCTGGGCGAGCGCGCGCACTCCGCCAAGCGCGTCCGCTAAGCGTCTTCCACACACGAGTCCCGGCGCCGATTACGGTGCCGAGATTTCGTCGTTTCGGGCATGGACACACGTCCGCTAGGCACACAAGGCGCGCTCGCCGTCCTCGTCGAGGCCGAGGCTCGCACGCGCCTTGGCGGATCCGCGCCGGAAGTTCGCCACCATCTTGTCCTGCAGCCCGGCGCGATACCCACGCATAAGCAGGCCCGCGAGGGTGTGCTCCGGGTCTTCCTCGAGGGCGACGGACAACACGGTGCCGGCGACCATCGGCAAGCCGAGCGCGACCTGCGCCATGGCATAGAGCGCCAACGCGTTGGTGCGCGCGGGTCCGTGCACCGTCTGCGCCACGGCGAGCAGCACTCGCGCCGCGCCCTTGGGTTGGTCGCACAGAGCGCTCACGATGAGATCGCGCAACGCGGTGTCGTACAGGATGGTCGCCATGCGGGTGAGCAGGACGGCATCGGCACGCACGGGGTCGTCCTCCGGCGGCTCACCCGTCATATTCGACAGCTCGCTAAAGACCCGCGTCGCCAGCGGCACGATGTCGCGGTCCTCGAAGCGCAGGCGGACGTCCTCGGCCAGGGTGCTGGCCGCCCCGCCGGCTGCCATGGGCACAGGCCGGGCGGGACGGCCTTGGGCGAGCAAGGGGGCATCGGAAGCAGCGGCTCTCACCATGGCTGCGATATCGCGCGGGCCGAAGTGAGGATTGGCCTCGTCGAAGCAGGCGAAGGCCTCGTCACGGGAAATCTCTGGCAGGCGGCCAGCCTCGCGCCAGCGCTCCATGGTGGGCGACGCGGCGATGGAGTCAATGGTGCCCTGTTGCCATTCCGCGGTGTGCGTGAGCGGAATCTCCGCCGGGGCAAAGCACATCTCATAGGGCTGGCCGACGGAAATCTCTGGGGTAAACCAGCAGGCGTCGACGGTGCGGTCAGTGTCGTCGAGGTCAGCAGAGAAGTCGAAGAGGAGATCGGTGAGGTCATGAATGGCGGGGTCGGGGCGGTGGGAAACGATGAAGGCGAAGACGACGTCCGCCCCCGCGGCGACGACGGCGAAGGCCTCAGGCAGTTGGCGCGAGGCCAGCGCGATGTCGAAACGGGCGACGGGCCCTAAGACGAGGCGATTGTCCTCTGAGCTAAAGCCCATGAGGATGATGGAGTCGCTGGGATAAAATCCGAGCGCCCCAGGGATAGAAGCGAGCAGGTAACCAGGTGTAACAGCATCATGTGAAGTAGTCATGCTTTCACTGTGGCGGGTTACTTTACATGGTGTCGAGACCGGCGCGTTCGTGCCTGTGGAAAACGTGGGTGCATTGCCCAATAGAGTGTGCAGTCCCCCGGGGATTATCCACAGATGCACACATTGGTATTGACTCCACAGGAATAGATGGGGCACAACCGGCACGCTTGGCAGGTTTTTCGCGCTAAAATAGTTGGCCACCTACCCCATTGCCGCACCCCTGAAATTTGATTGCGTGCAAGGGAATAACAACGGTGAGGTTCGCTGTTGTGGAGGGTATAGACGCTAGGAGGACACCATGGCGAACGAAGATCGCATGTATGAGCTGGAGTACCCAGCACCGGCGGTGAACGACACCGCGGCCGGCGAGACGGACGGCCCCACCCTTATCGTCGCCCTGCACGGCTACGCGGACGCGGGCCAGGCGGTCGAGCACAGTGCCGACCACCTCAAGGCGGCGCTCGATAACAGACTTATCGCATCCTTTAACGCGGACGAGCTCATCGATTACCGCTCGCGCCGCCCTGCGGTGACGCTCGATAATGACGCACCGATAGAGATTGAGAATCTCGATCTCGATATGCGCGTGCTGCGCGATAACGCGGACAAGGCTTTCCTGCTGCTGTCTGGCCCCGAGCCGGACCTGCGCTGGCAGGCTTTTACCAAGGCCGTCACTGACCTGGTTGATAAGTTCGACGTCAAGCAGACGGTCGCGCTGTATGGCGCGCCCATGCCGGTGCCGCATACGCGCCCCATGGTGATTACGGCCCACGGCAACTCACCGGAGCTCGTGAACCGCATGTTCCGCCTCGACTCCACGATGATGGTCCCGGGTGCGGCGCAGATGTACATCGAACGCGCCCTGGCGAAGGCCGGCCGGAACGTGGCGGGCTACACGGCGCACGTGCCGCACTACCTGGCCAACTCCCCGTACCCGCAGGCGACGCTCGAGCTTCTCGAGTCCGTCGCCTCCGTGACGGGCCTCAAGCTGCCACTGCGCGCCCTGGAGGCCGACGCCGCGCGACTCAACCACCAGATTGAGGAGCAGGTCAACGACTCCGAGGAGATCGCACAGGTCGTGGGCCAGCTGGAGAACCAGTACGACGCCTATATGGAGCGCTACCGCGAGGAGCACCCGCAGGCCATCATGCCGGGCGAGCAGGGCGCGCCTACCGGCGAAGAGCTCTCGGAGGAATTCGAGCGCTTCCTCGACGCCCTGGGCCACGAGAATTCCTGGCGCGACCAGATCCTCACCGCAGACATCAACGACCGCGAGGATAACTTCGGTCGGGACTCTTCGGGCCCGCAAGAGCTGGGTGGTCCTTCTGCCGGAGACTCGGATGCTTCCGATGACTCCGACGATTCGGGCGAAGCCAAGTAACTCGCGTCGGCCTGCCTTGTAGACTGGTGAGTCGTGAATACCGCGACGTTGTCTGACAAGCTGGCCGACCTTGAGGATGTCCCCTCCTCCCTCTTCGACGAGGCGGTGTGGGACACCTTCATCGCGTGGACGAAAGACCGCGGGATTAGCCTCTACCCCGCCCAGGAGGAAGCCTCGTTGGGCATCCTCGCCGGCGACAATGTCATCCTTGCGACACCCACCGGCTCCGGCAAGTCCATGGTCGCCAACGCCGCGCACTTTATTGCGCTCGCCCGCGGCCAGCGCAGCTTCTACACCGCACCCATTAAGGCGCTGGTCTCCGAGAAGTTCTTCGCGCTGTGCGAGATCTTCGGCCCCGATAACGTGGGCATGATGACGGGCGACGCCACCGTCAACGGCAACGCGCCGATTATCGCGGCCACCGCGGAGATCGTCGCCAATATCGCGCTGCGCGACGGCGCGGAGGCCTCTATCGACCAAGTCGTCATGGATGAGTTCCACTACTACTCTGAGCCCGACCGCGGCTGGGCCTGGCAAGTACCGCTCCTGGAACTGCCCAAGGCGCAGTTCCTCCTCATGTCCGCCACACTCGGCGACACGTCGTGGCTCGAGGAGGACCTCACCCAGCGCACCGGCCGCGACACCACGCTCGTTGCCGGGACCACCCGTCCCGTGCCGCTCGACTTCTCTTATGTCTTTACGGGCGTGCAGGACACCATCGAAGAACTCCTCTCCACGGGCAAGGCACCCATCTACGTCGTGCACTTCTCCCAGCGCGAGGCCTCCGAGCGCGCCCAAGCGCTCACCTCCATCGGCACAATCCTCACGCCCGAGGAAAAGGACGCAGTCGCGAAGGAAATCGGTGGTTTCCGCTTTACCACGACCTTCGGCCGGGACCTGTCCAAGCTGCTACGCAAGGGCATTGGCGTCCACCACGCCGGCATGCTGCCCAAGTACCGCCGCCTGGTCGAGCGCCTCGCCCAGCGCGGCTTGCTCAAGATCATCTGTGGCACGGACACCCTGGGCGTGGGTATTAACGTGCCCATCCGCACCGTGCTTATGACGGGCCTGGCCAAGTACGACGGCACCCGCCAGCGCATCTTGAAGTCCCGCGAGTTCCACCAGATCGCCGGCCGCGCCGGACGAGCCGGCTACGACACCGAAGGCACCGTCGTTGTCGAGGCCCCCGAGCACGAAATCGAAAACGCCAAGGCCCGCCGCAAGGCCGGGGACGACCCGGCGCGCCTGAAGAAGCTCAAGAAGAAGTCCGCCCGCGACGGCGAGGTCACCTGGTCAGAGAAAACCTACCTGCGACTCATCGATGCCGAGCCTGAGCAGCTCACCAGCCAGTTCAAGGTCTCCAACTCCATGCTGCTCAATGTCCTTGCCCGCCACGGCGACGGCTACGAGCACATGCGCCACCTCCTGCGTACCAACCACGACACCCGCTCCAAGCAGAACCAGGATATCCTCACGGCGCTGGATCTCTTCCGCGGGCTCGTGCGCACCGGCGTCGTCCAGAAGTCCACCAAGGGCCTCGACATCTACGGTCGCCCCTACCACGTGGTGCGCGAACTCCCCCGCGATTTTGCGCTCAACCAGCCTCTGTCGCCTTTCGCGCTCGCCGCACTGAGCCTGCTCGACCCAGAGTCGGACACCTACACGCTCGACATTATCTCCGTCTTCGAAGCCATCCTCGACGACCCCCGCCAGGTTCTCATCGCCCAGCAGAAGCAGCGCCGCGGCGAGGAGATCGCCCAGCTCAAGGCCGATGGCGTGGACTACACCGAGCGCATGACCATCGTCGAAGACATCACGTGGCCCAAGCCCCTGGAGGAACTCCTCGAGCAGGCCTATGACACGTTTGCTGAGACCAATGCCTGGGTCAAGGAATTCCAGATCGCGCCCAAATCCGTCGTGCGCGACATGCTGGAGAACGCCATGACCTTCTCCGACCTGGTGGCCACCTACGGCCTCGCCCGCAGCGAGGGCGTCATCCTGCGTTACCTCACCGACGCCTGGCGTACCCTCCGCCAATCCGTCCCCGACGAGTACTACACGGACGAGCTTGCCGATGTCGTCGAATGGCTCGGCGAGCTCATCCGCCAGGTCGACTCTTCTCTCGTGGACGAATGGGCTCAGATGGCCGGCGAGGACAACCCCATCTCCCAGGAGGACTTGGACCGCGAGCTCGCCTTCGGCGTCGAGGACCCCACGGCCCTTACCGCCAACCGCCGCGCGTTTACCATCATGGTGCGCAACTACTTCTTCCGCCTCGTCCAGCTCTTCGCCCTGGAGAAGGAAGACCGCCTGGCCGAGCTCCTCGACTATCTTGACGAGGTCCCCGACTTCGGCGCTGTGCTCGACGATTACTTCGACGAGTACGACGACATTGAGACCGGCCCCTCCGCCCGCGGCCCCGAGTTCTTCCGCGTGAACGACCAAGAGACCCGCGCCTGGACCGTCCGCCAAATCATTTGCGATCCCAAGGGCGAGCACGCCTTCCAGTTCGTGGGCACCGTCGACCTCGATGCTTCCGATGCCGCCGGTGAGGTGCGCCTGTCCTCCTTGCGCGTCGAGTACTAGACGTCGAGTCCCAGACGCCCCTCGGCTCCGGCTTGCCTAACGCTGTTCTAACGCTGCGCGAGCGAGGAGAGAACCTCCGGGAACTGCTCCGGGTACTGCGTCAAGATAGACGACAAGATGATGGCGTTGACCGAGGACGTAGTGACCGGAACCAGGCCACCGCCATTCGCGGACAGAGCGAAGTTCGTGGCGTCGCGAATGGCATTCACCGGGAGATCCGGGCTGATGTACATTCCTTCCCAACCCTGGCCAACGAACTCGAGCTTCTTGCCGTGCTGATAACACGGGCCAATGACCCACCGCGTGTGGACGCACACGAGGCCATCGTTGCCCTGCGGCGAGACAATCCGGTTGCCGCCCACGTTCTGGTTCCAGAACGCCGGGTCGCTCGGCGTAAGAAACTTCTCGGTGTCCCACGAGCGCTGAGAGTTGGTCGGCGACCGGTACGGCAGGACGACCTCACCGCTCGTCACTGCGTCGAGCTCCTGCTGGAACTCGCGGTCCAACTGCTCATCCGCGCTCGCCACAGTGGGGCTGACCGCAGCCATTCCTGCAGCGAGGACGGCAGCCACCGCCGCGCGGATCGTGAGGCGGGAGCTGGACTGGAAACGAGACGACATAAAGAGTCCTTTCATCATGCTGGTGTGAGTGTTACCGCTGGGGCTTATATTACTCTTCGGCGCCCCGCGCTACCGTCCCGGCGCCTGGCCCACCGCTTAGCGCTGCGACGACGCTCGAGCCCGTACTCATGGGCATCGTGCTCTCCACGCTCTTCGCATTCCTTATCGTCTCGCCGATTTCCACCGTCGGCATCGCCACCGCCATCTTCATGGAGGGCGTGGCCTCCGGTACGGCGGACCTCGGTGCCGTCGCCACCGGCTTCACGCTGCTCATCATCGGTTGGAAGGCCAATGGCTTTGCGACATCCATCCTCCACGTCCTCGGCTCCCCCAAGGTCCAGATGGCGAATGTCTTTTCGCGCCCCATTACCCTGCTGCCGATTTTAAGCTCTGCGGCCATCCTCGGCGGCATCGACGGCGCCGTGGGCGTTTCCGGCACGCCTATCTCGGCCGGCTTCGGTATTTCCGGCCTCATCGGCCCGCTCGCCGCCCTCAATTACGAAGGTTGGGGCTGGAGCGCTGGCAACGTCATCATCGTCGCCCTCGTCTTTGTCGCCGCCCCCATCGCTCTCGGCTTCCTCTTTACTTTCGTCTACAGCACGCTCCTTGGCAGGGTGAAGCCGGAGCACTACAAGCTGGACTTCGAGTAGAGCTCCGGCACCACGCCGCTGCGAGGAACGCCGTTACCTCAGACGGTGCGCGTCGGCGGCGGCTTCGGCACGCAGCCACTCCCCATAGGCCAGGGCATCTCGATAGGCCTCCCAACGCTCACCACATTCGCGGAAAAGCGGGCACAACGCGCGACGCTCCTGGAGTTCCTCGCCGCGGAAAGCACGGCAAAGCCGTACCCCTAAAATGTCGCGGGGCTCTCGGTTTCCTCAGCCGTGGCGTCGTGCGGGCTGGCAACGGCGGAGCCGTCAGAAGAAAAGGCGGCGATCCCCAAGGCCGCGGCAGCGACCAAACCGCTAAATGCGAGGCGCGACGACGTGCTCATAGACCTTCCTTAACTAAAAGTGGGCAGGATGCGAAGACCTAGTCAATGCAGTTCTCACAACTGCTCTTAATTTAGCGCACAACGCACGCCCGTTCTAGCTCAATCGGAAATGATCTCACCTGTGGATTGTCCCCAAGGATCACAAAAAGGCCCTGCGCTCGTGTGAACGCAAGGCCCAGTGCAAGAGAACTGGAAGCTCCACCGGTTCTAGGAGTGCATGCTCTTAGCGAGCAGCCTCAATCTGAACAGCCTGTGCAACAGCCTGAACGGTGGCAGCCACGCGGATGCCCTCCCAGACCTGCTCCTTGGTCAGGCCCTCCTCCTGGAGGGTCTTGGTGTGAGCAACGAGGCAGTGCTCACAGCCGTTGATGGCGGAGACAACAGTGTTCCACAGCTCGAAGTTGGCCTTCTCAACGCCCGGCTTGGAAATGATGTTCATGCGCAGGCCGAACTTGACCTGAGCGAAGTCATCGCCCAGCCAGCCCTTAGCGCGGTACGCAACGTTATTCATTGCCATGACGGTAGCGGCGCCGAGGGCAGCCTCAATAGCCTCAGCGGACAGGTGCTCCTTGGCCTCTTCCATGATCTCGGAGAGGACGGTGTCGTTGCGGGTGGCAGCGGCCGCGGCGAGGATGGAGCCCCACAGCTGCTCCTCGTCGAGCTCGGTGGAACGAGTGAGGGTGCCCAGGTTCAGCTTCTGGTCCTTGGCGTACTCCGGCAGGGAAGACTTCAGGTTGTCGATAGACATATTCTTTGCTCCTTACAGCGTTTTATAGGTGTTTTTCAATCGATGGTCAAAAGCAAGCCCCGCAGCGTGTGCGAGGCTTGAAAGCTCATGGCCTAATGCCTGAGATGGGCGCAGCCCTAGAGCGAGGACTGGACGACGTCGAGCTTGTTGATGTTCTTGGTCGGGTCGTTAGCTTCCCAGTTGCAGGCGCACACTTCCTCAGACTGCAGAGCGTCGAGGACACGGAGAACCTCGTCAGTGTTACGGCCGACAGCGTCCGGGGTCACGGAGACGAACTGGATGATGCCATCCGGATCGATGATGAAGGTAGCGCGGTCTGCAACGCCGTCAGCGTTTTCGACACCGAGGGCGCGGATGAGGTCGTGGCGGACGTCAGCGAACATCGGGAACGGGATGGACTTAAGCTCCGGGTGGGTTGCACGCCAATTGAAGTGAGCGAACTCGTTGTCGGTGGAACCGCCCAGAACCTGGGTGTCGCGATCCTCAAACTCCTCGTTCAGCTTGCCAAATGCAGCGATCTCAGTCGGGCAGACGAAGGTGAAGTCCTTCGGGTAGAAGAAGACAACCTTCCACTTGCCCTGGTACTTGTCGAGCGAAACCTGCTCGAAGTAATCCTCCGGCTGCTGCGCGTTCACGTCGTGCAGGTCGCCGCCCTTCAGAGCGGTGAGGTCGAACTCCGGGAACTTCTCGCCAACGGTCAAGATAGGCATAGTGTGTGTTACTCCTTAGGGTGCAAACAACTTGAATGGTTTCACTACTGGCCGTTTCCGCAGGCCCCGCTCACAATGACCGGGACTGTGTGGCCAACATGCTCCATTATGCCTAACAAATCGCAGGCTGTCAATAGCTAAACTTATTAAGAAGTGTTAGAGTTATAGGCATGCACAATAAAGAGTATCGTCCCACGCTTGCTCAGCTGCGCACTTTCGTGACGATCGCCGAGAATAAGCACTTCGGCACCGCCGCTACCAAGCTGCAGATTTCCCAGCCTTCCCTCTCCCAGGCGCTCGTCGCGCTCGAGCAAGGCCTTGGCGTCCAACTTATCGAGCGCTCCACCCGCAAAGTGATTGTTACTACAGCGGGGGAGTCTCTCCTCCCTTATGCCAAGGCCACGCTCGAAGCTGCCGATGCCTTCTTAGCCCACGCCCGCGGCGCCAACGGGACCCTCACAGGCCCACTTACCATTGGCATTATTCCTACGATCGCGCCGTATATCCTGCCGGACCTCCTCACTTCCATCGCCGAGCGGTTCCCGGAGCTCGAACCGCGCTTCGTCGAAGAGCAGACGGATAACCTCGTCCAGCGCCTGCGCGACGGCCAGCTCGATGTCGCCATCATGGCGCTGCCTGCGGAGTCGCATGGTCTTGTCGAGGTGCCGCTCTACCACGAGAATTTCCGGGTCGTCACCAATGTCTCGCACCCACTCGCCGGCCGCACCGACCTTGAGCTCAAGCAGCTCGATGACCTCGATCTGCTCCTCCTCGATGACGGGCACTGCCTGCGCGATCAGATTCTCGACCTCTGCCGCACCGCGCACATTAATCCGGCAGAAGCGACGAACGCCGTGACCCGCGCCTCCTCGCTCACGACCATCATGCAGCTCGTCATGGGCAACCTGGGCAGCACGCTCGTCCCCGAGTCCGCGCTCGCCACCGAATGCGGCAACCCGGAGCTCGCCGTGGGCCGTTTCGCCCCCGACGTCGTCGCCGAGCGCACCATCGGCCTCGTCTTCCGTTCCTCGGCCGCGCGCTCCCAGGAATTCGAGGAGCTGGGCGCGCTCGTCACCGCCGCATTCCACAACGCCGTCGAGCGTTCGGCACCGCTCTCCCCTGCCTAAAGCGCCGAACTGCCCCCGCGTTCCATAGCAAAGCGCGCCGCCCACAGACCGGGCGGCGCGCTTCGCTGTATACGTGAAGGTGGCTATGCCTTGCGGCCTGCTGCGGGAATCTCGCCGCCCACGACCTGGCGGTAGTAGTGTGCAGTACCCAGCGTATACGCCGGTAGCAGCACGCACGCGCCTAGGCCCAAGGTCACGATGAGGCCAAACATCATGATGAGACCCATGAGCAGGGTGAAGCCCAGCAGCGGGAAGAAGTGACGCAGGCCGGCACGGAAGCCCTGCACGATGGCGTCCTTGACGCTGGCGCCGTCCGCCGCGTGCCACTGCATCAGCAGTAACAGCGGGGTCATGATCACGGTGACCACGAGAACGACGAGCAGCATGAGCAACAACGAGCCCAACGCCGCAAAGAGCTCGTCATTGCTCACATTCGGCTTGTCCATCAGGTCGATCATGCCGAACAACGGCGACGCGATAAGCGCGAAGGTCACGATGCCCGGGATGATGGAGGCGACAAGCCCCGCACCCAGTGTCGGCCAGAACTTCACGTCGCGGCCAACGAAGCCCCACTCCGTCGTGGGGTCATCGATCTGCCACAGCGCCAACCGGAGGATGAACGGCATGACGATAAGCGACAGAATGCCGGAAACGACATCGACAAATGTATTCGAGCCCTCATCGCCGCCGAGCGCAGCGCCCAGCGCACCGAATGCCGCGGCAGCCAGGAAGTAGACGAGGCCGCCGACGATCCACAGCTTGGCGTTGCCGAACGTCGCCTTGAAGCCCCACCCGATGGCATCCGTGACGGACGTCTCGGGCCCGGCCTTCACGGTCGCCGCGCCGCCGTAACCGAAGAGCGCCTCGTTCGCGCTGTAGCCCTGGTAGCCCGGTCCCGGCTGGCCGCCCGGAATTGCTCCGCTGCCCTGCCCCGGGTAGCCCGGGTAGTTCGGAATTCCACCCGCGGGCTGCTGACCAAAGCCCGGCGCGTCCTCCGGGTGATTCGTGGGGCCATACTCACCGTAGCCATAGTTTCCGCCGTTTCCGTAGACACCACCGTTCTCACCAGTGCCGTCAGAGTTGTAGTCACCGCCGCCGAACGGATTGCGTGGATCCTGTGGGTTCGTCACGTCACTGCTCCTCACACGTTGTTGCTACGGGGACTCTCCCCGCGCTGCTGAACGGTTCTAGAGTAGCGAAGAACCGCCACTGATGTGCTCACAATCCACAGCGCGGGAGGCTGCGGGGCGCCGGGCACGGCGGCATCGGAAAGCTACGCGCAGCGGCGGGTAGACTGGTGCGCAACTATGTCTGAAAACACCACAGCCCCTTCGCGCGAGGAACTCTTCGCCGCGCTTGAAAAGGTATCCCTCGCCGAGGCACGCAGTTTCAAGCGCCGGCTCCACAAGGCACGCTCCGAGGGTGCCCGCACCGCCATCGGCCGCGATATCGAGGCGGCCCAGGAGCGCGTCGCGCTTATCGATGCCTCCGTTCCGGAGATAACCTACCCCGACGCGCTGCCCGTCTCGGCGCGCAAGGATGACATCGCGGAGGCCATCCGCGACAACCAAGTCGTCATTATCGCTGGCGAAACCGGTTCCGGTAAGACCACGCAGATCCCCAAGATCTGCTTGGAACTCGGCCGCGGACGCCGCGGACTCATCGGCCACACGCAGCCCCGTCGTCTGGCCGCACGCACCGTCGCCGAGCGCATCGCGCAGGAACTGGATCAGAAGATCGGCGAGACCGTTGGCTACGCCATCCGCTTCGACGACCGCGTGTCGGCAACGACCGCGGTCAAGCTCATGACGGACGGTATTTTGCTCGCGGAGATGCAGCGCGACCGCTTCCTCAACGCCTATGACACGATCATTATTGACGAGGCGCACGAACGATCGCTCAATATCGATTTCCTGCTGGGCTACTTGAAGCGTCTGTTGCCCAAGCGTCCGGACCTCAAGGTCATCATTACGTCGGCGACGATTGACCCGGAGCGCTTTGCGTCCCATTTCGCGTCCCAGGATGGGACGCCGGCGCCCATTATTGAGGTCTCTGGGCGCACCTTCCCCGTCGAGATTCGCTACCGTCCCCTCGAGTTTGAGGCCGGCGGCAAGATTGTGGACCAAGATCCTCTTGACGGACTGTGCGAAGCCATCGAGGAACTCATGGCCGAGGGCGAGGGCGATATCCTTTGCTTCTTCCCCGGCGAGCGCGACATCCGTGACGCGATGGAGGCCCTCGAAGGCCGCACATGGCGCGGAGTGGAGGTCACGCCCCTGTTCGGACGCCTGTCCAACGAGGAACAGCACCGCGTGTTCTCCTCGCACCGCGGACGGCGGATTGTGCTGTCCACCAATATCGCGGAGACCTCCCTGACCGTCCCCGGCATCCGCTACGTCGTGGACACCGGCACCGCGCGCATCTCTCGCTACTCCACGCGCACCAAGGTCCAGCGCTTGCCCATCGAGCCCATCTCGCAGGCCAGCGCCAACCAGCGCTCCGGTCGCTGTGGCCGTGTCGCCGACGGCATCGCCATCCGCCTCTACTCCGAGGACGATTTCAACTCGCGCCCCGAGTTCACCGATCCGGAAATCCTGCGTACCAACCTGGCCAGCGTCATCCTGCAGATGATCTCGCTGCGACTGGGCGATATCTCCGAGTTTCCCTTCGTCCAGCCGCCGGACCAGAAGGCCATCCGCGACGGCCTACTCCTCCTTCACGAGCTCTCCGCTCTCAAGGACGAGGAGAAAGACGGCCTGCCCGTCCTCACCCCAGTCGGCCGCGACCTTGCGCGCATCCCTGTCGATCCGCGCATGGCCCGCATGCTCGTCGAAGCCCGCACCACCGGCTGCCTCGAGGACGTCATCGTCATCGTCGCCGCCATGACCATCCAGGACGTGCGCGAGCGCCCCACCGAATTCAAGGCCCAGGCCGACCAAGCCCACGCCCGCTTCAAGGACACAAAGTCCGATTTCCTGGCGATGCTCAAGCTGTGGGACTACATCGTGGAAACCCGCGACGAACAGTCCGGCAACGCCTTCCGCAAGCGCATGAAGAAGGAATACCTCCACTACATGCGCATCCGCGAGTGGTTCGACTTGGTGCGCCAGCTGCGTGACGTAGCGAAGCAGCTGGGCTGGCAGTTTAATGAGTCCTCCTCCAGGGATGATGACCGTATCCACATGTCCCTGCTGTCCGGCCTGCTGTCTAACATCGGCGCGCGCGACGGCAGCTCCAAGGAATTCCAGGGTGCGCGCAACACACGCTTCCTCGTCTTCCCCGGCTCCGCACTCGCGAAGAAGCCGCCAGAGTTCCTCATGGCCTCCGAACTCGTGGAGACCTCCCGCCTCTGGGCCCGCGACGTCGCAGCCATCGATCCCGCCTGGGTGGAAAAACTCGGCGCAGATCTGCTCAAGCGCCATTATTCGGAGCCCACGTGGTCGCGCAAACGCGCTGCCGCGATGGCGCATGAGAAAGCGACGCTCTACGGCGTTCCCATCTTCAACGACCGCCTCGTGCCCTACCACCGCGTCGATCCGGTGGCCGCGCGCGACATGTTCATCCGCGAGGCCCTCATCGCTGGCGACTGGAACACGCACCACACCTTCTTTAAGAAGAACGCGCAGGCCTTGGAAGACGCCGCCGAATACGAGGAGAAGGCACGCCGCCGCGGACTTGTGGTCGACGAGGACCGGCTCTTCGACTTCTACGACTCGCGCCTGCCCGCAAAGATTACGACCGGCCGCCATTTCGACTCCTGGTGGAAGAAGGAGCGCCAGAAGCACCCCGACCTCCTCGACTTCGATCCAGCGAAGCTTGTGGAAGACGACGCCGGCGTCACGGAGGAAGCATTCCCTGACCGCTGGCTCAAGGGGTCTATCGACTACGACCTCACGTACAAGTTTGAACCGGGCGATCCTCTCGATGGCGTCACCCTCATGGTGCCCATCCCGCTGCTCGCGGGTCTTGACACCGAGGGCTTCGATTGGCTGGTCCCGGGTCTGCGCTTGGAGCTACTCACCGAGCTCATCCGCACTCTGCCCAAGGCCCTGCGCCGTACCGTCGTTCCTGCGCCCGAGTTCGCCGAGCGCGCGCTCGACCGCGTCATCCCTTACGAAGGCACCGTCACGCAGCAGCTTGCCGATGTCCTCCGCGAGCTCGGCGGCTCCGGCATTCAGACCGAGGACTTCCGCCCGTCCGCCCTGCCCGCTCACCTCAAGATGAACTACGCGGCCATCGACAAGCGCGGCAAAATTGTGGATTCGGACCGTGACTTGGCCGCTCTCGTCGAGCGCCAAGCCGGTTCCATCAAGTCCTCCGTCTCCCGCGTAGGCCGCAAGTCCGAGTCCAAGGCCGTGAAGGAATGGACTGCCGAGACCCTCGGCACCGTGGAGGAGACCGTCTCCACCGTCGTCGACGGCCACGAGGTCCAAGCCTATCCAGCGCTCGTCGCCACCAAGGATGGCGTGGAGCTCAAGGTGCACCCGACCAAGGCTGCTGCCGATGCCGCCATGCTCACCACCACGCTCACCCTGCTGATGCGCGATATCCACGTGCAGGCTGGGCCCATGGTCAAGGGTCTGCCCTTGCAACAGCGGGTTGCCGTGGACTCGTATCCGCACGGCGGCGCCCAGGGGCTCGTCGACGACGCCCGCGTCGCCGCAATTCGCGACCTCATGATGTCCGCCGGCGGTCCCGTGCGCTCACCCGAGGAATTTGAGAAGCTGCGCGCCAAGGTCAAGCCCGATGTCCCCGGTGCCGTGCGCCGTACCGTCGTAGCACTCGCGCCCGGTCTCGTGGAATACGCTAACGTCGTCACAGAGCTCGCCAAGTGGGAAGGCCCCGCCATCGACGATATGCGCCGCCAGCTCGAGTTCCTGCTGCCGCGTAACGCCGTCACGGTCCACGGGCTTGTTCATCTGCAGCACCTGCCGCGCTACGTTGCCGCCATGCGTATTCGCTTGGAGGAAATGAGCATGGACCCTGACAAAGATGCCGACCGCCAGGCAGAGATCGACGAGGCCCACGCCTACCTGAAGAACCGACTGCGCAACCTCCCCGCTGGCCGCAAGAAGACCCGCGAGGTCAAGGAGATCCACTGGATGATCGAGGAACTGCGCGTCTCCCTCTTCGCTCAGCGCCTCGGCACCGCCCGCCCCATCTCGCTACGTCGCGTGCAAAAAGCCGTGGACAAGCTGCGCTAAACAGCGCCCCACGGCAACGCGTCGGGTCGGGGCGATCTCATGAATAAGGTCGCCCCGGCCCTTTGTGCTCTATGTATCCGGGCACAGTGCGCGCGGCCCGGCTCTTCTAGCTGTCTGCGCGGTCGCGACGCTTCATGAGGCGAATCTCGGACTCGAAGTCGTCTGCACTTTCGAAGGACTTATACACCGACGCGAAACGCAGATAGGCCACCTCATCGAGATGTCGCAACGGCTCGAGAATCGCCAAACCGATGTCGTTGGCGTTGACCTGGGAGCTGCCGTGGCTGCGCACGGTTTCCTCGACTTCTTGGGCAAGGCGCTTCAACGCGTCATCCGGCACGTGGCGTCCCTGGCATGCGCGGCGCACCCCGCGGATAAGTTTGTCGCGGCTAAACGGCTCCGTAATGCCGTTGCGCTTGACCACGAGCAGCACGGCCTTCTCCACGGTCGTGAAGCGACCCGTGCAGTTCGTGCATTCGCGGCGCCGGCGAATGGCTGTGCCCGCGTCCACGACGCGTGAGTCGATGACGCGCGACTGTTCATTGTGGCAAAACGGGCAATACACTGGGACTCCTCTCCACGGTGCCGCAGCGACCACGGCCACTTGTGCGGCCATGGGTGCGGTACGGATTCGATGTCCCAGTGTAGCGCCCTGCCCTCGCGGGCCCTATTTACTTATGTCTCGCTTGCGAACGTCCCCGGCATGCCGCGCCGTGACGTCCCCAAGCGAAGCTTTCCCTACCGCCCGCGTGACCAAGCGACCTAGCGGGCACCGTTGACAGCGGCCACTTCTGCCTGCGGCGCCATATCCGCACCAGTCATGGTCTCTTCCGCGGCGCCGCCGCCGAAGACGATGGTGAAGAAGAGCGCTGCTCCAAACACGGCACCGAGCACTGCGCCGCCGCGCAACGATTCCCTCTCCTCCGTGTTCGAAACATCAACACGAGCATTGCGAGGACGCACGGATGCTGGTCCATGACCGCTCCGGCGTTCGATATCTAGCGTTCGAACGCTCCCACCGTAGGCGCCGGTTCGACGTGGAGTGCGATGCCCCGCCGGGACATCCCACACGGCCGCCGGCGGCACGACTGCGGCGGAGTGATTCTCAACCAAAGACGAGGTACGAGCTGCGAAGCGACTAGTGTTCAATGCGATAGCCATGAGAGAGTCCTTTCGTCGTGTGCGGCCATCATACGAAGCGGTAAGAACATGTTCGAAAGTTGGTCGCTGTTATGTTCGAATTAGTTGCTATGTTCGATTTATAGCAAGGTTTCGAAAATTTGTCCACAAATCGTACGAATTTCTCGAACATCCGTGCTTAGCGTGCTACAAATAGAGGGGAAGCCATTTCATGGCAGTCGCACGTCTCTGGCACGACTCGGAGGTAGCATCACGGCGGATCATATTCCTCGCCCAGCCATCTCCCGGTTCGTGCAAATACGCCCAGTCCGTATCCGCACGTTCGTCCCGTCCACCGACCACACGACTTTTCGCCCCACCCAAAGGAGCCTTGACCCCATGCCCCGCAAGTCAGCAAAAAATACCGGCAAGCCTGACGTTTCCGCGCTGAGCGAGCGCCAGCGTCGCATTCTCGAAGTCATCAGCGACGCAGTCCTGCTGCGCGGTTATCCGCCAAGCATTCGCGAGATTGGTGACGCTACCGGACTGCAGTCCACCTCGTCCGTGGCCTACCAGCTCAAGCAGCTGGAGGAAAAGGGGTTCTTGCGCCGTGACCCTAACAAGCCGCGCGCGGTGGACGTTCGCCACCTCCACGATCAGAAGAAGAAGCCGGGCCCTGCACCGAAGTCTGCGGACGCACAGCCGGTTCCGCCGGAGGCCTCGGGAGTGAGCTACGTGCCGGTCGTCGGCCGCATTGCCGCAGGCGCCCCCATCACAGCAGAGGAAAACGTGGACACTTACTTCCCCATGCCGGACGAGATTGTCGGCTCCGGGGATCTGTACATGCTCCAGGTCGTCGGCGAGTCCATGAAGGATGCGGGCATCCTCGACGGCGACTGGGTCATCGTTCACTCGCAGTCCACCGCCGAGGAAGGCGACTTTGTCGCAGCATTGTTGGGTGGCGATGAAGCAACGGTCAAGGAATTTCACCGTGACTCCACCGGCGTGTGGCTATTGCCGCACAATGATGACTTCGACCCCATCGACGGCACTCATGCCACCATTATGGGCAAGGTCGTGTCCGTTTTCCGCAAGATTTAATCGGATAACCTTTTACGAGTCAAGGGTGGGATTACCCACCCTTTTCTGGTATTTTTTACCCCTTAATTGGGGCGATACCTGCATGGACACTCATCACAGATTGAAGTCCGCACACAGCCGAAATCCCATGTAGAACAATTTTTAGGGGCGATGTGGCGCACACCTCAATGTGAGATTAGATCCGAACGCCTTTGTTTTACGCGTGTTTTGGGACAATGGTCTTATATCTTCATACGGCAACGCGACCGCAGCAATGCAGTGCGCCGCGACGCACCAGCTCCCGGCTCCCTTACCGAGGCCCGCGCAGCACTGGTCCTGTTCGCCGCACCACGCGTTGACCGGAATTGTCCCCGAGTAAAAGAAGTGATGCCGCCATGTACGCTGAGGAGCGCCGCCGCCAGATTGCTTCGTTGACCGCCGTCGAAGGGCGCGTCAACGTCACCGAACTTTCCGAGAGATTCGATGTCACCGCGGAGACCATTCGACGCGACTTAGCGGTGCTCGACCGCGATGGCGTCGTCCACCGCGTCCACGGCGGCGCTGTTGCTTCCCAGTCTTTCCAGACCGCGGAGTTTACCCTCGACGCACGCTCACGCTCCGCGTCAACCGCCAAGTCGGCCATCGCACGCGCCGCGGTGGACTACCTCCCACAGCCGGGCGGCTCCATCTTTCTCGACGCTGGTACCACTATCAACGCTCTCGCTGACCTCATCTCGGTTCAGCCTAACGCGCACAGCTGGTCCATCGTTTCCAATAGCCTTCCCATTGCGCTCTCTCTGGCCAGCAATGGTCTCTCCGAGGTCCAGCTGCTGGGCGGCACGGTCCGCGCCATCACGCAGGCGGTGGTCGGCGATACGGCGCTGCGCACCATGGCACTCATGCGCGCTGACGTCGCCTTCATCGGTACGAACGCGCTTACCCTCGACCACGGACTGTCCACGGCAGACTCCCAAGAGGCTGCAATGAAGTCCGCTTTCGTTACCCACGCACAGAAGGTTGTCGTGCTCTGCGACTCCACGAAACTGGGCAATGACTACCTCGTGAGCTTCGCGTCAATCGCTGACCTTGATGTGGTCATCACGGATTCCGGCGCACCGCAGTCCTTCATCGACCAACTGCGCGACCGCGAGGTTGAGGTCATTGTCGTAGAGGACAAGTAAACCAGACTTTCCAACGCTCCACTGCACAACGCCCCATCGGTTCACACAATGAGCCAATGGGGCGTTTCGGTATCTCCAACCATGTTCCGGTCGACCGACACGTGGCGAGACACACGAGTTGGCCAAGACGACAAAGCCGCCCATGCACGGGGCACGGGCGGCAGCGGCTGCAGAAGTCGCTTAGATGTTCGCGATGTACTCGCGGACAGCCTCGCGGGCCTCAGAAGCGCCAACGGAGTTGACGGCGATGTCGGCGATCTTCTGGCACTGCTCCAGGGTGAGCTCCGAGAGCTGAGCGCCCACGCCGGCGACGGCGGTGGCGGCGCAGGACAGGGAGTTCACGCCCAATCCGACGAGCACGCCGGCGAGCATCGGATCAGCGGCGGCCTCGCCACAGACGCCCACGGCCACGTTGTTGTCGCGGCCGACGACACAGGTGTGTTGGATAAGACGCAGCACGGCCGGTTGCCACGGGTCGGTGAGGTAGGCCAGCTGCGGGGACAGACGGTCCGCAGCCATGGTGTACTGCGTGAGGTCATTGGTACCGATGGACACGAAGTCGAGGTACGGCATGATGGTGTCGGCCATGAGCGCAGCGGCGGGGACCTCAATCATCGCACCCGCGGTGAGGTTGCGCTCACGGCACAGATCTGCGAACCACTTGGCTTCAGAGGATGTAGCAACCATCGGAGCCATGACCCAGGTGGGAGCGTTCTCGTCACGCTCAGCGGCGGCCTTCGCAATGGCGTCGAGCTGGCGCGTAAGAAGCGACTCGTTGTCACGGGCAATACGCAGACCGCGCACACCGAGAGCCGGGTTTTCCTCGGTCTCCATGGTGGCGTAGGAAATCGGCTTATCCGAGCCTGCGTCGAGTGTACGGACAACGACCTTGGACTGCGGGAAGGCAGCGAAGACCTTGCCATAGATGCGTGCCTGCTCATCAACAGTTGGCTCTTCCGTCGCGGACAGGAAGGACATCTCCGTGCGGTAGAGGCCAATGCCCTCTGCCTGCGTGTCAGCGGCGACGCGAGCGGCATTGCCGTCTGCCACATTGGCGAGCAGCTGGAAGCGGTGGCCGTCCTTGGTCTGGGCCGGACCGGTCCACTGCGCCACCTTGGCGGCGCGCTCGCGGTACTCCGCGACGGCGGCCTCAGAGGTAGCCGGGTCAGCACCGAGGGTCACGGTACCCAACGAACCGTCGACGAAGACCTTGGTGCCCGGCTCGATGTCGCGCAGCTTGGCGCCTACGGCGACGATGCACGGGATGTCGAGCTGACGCGCGATGATCGCGGTGTGCGAGGTCGGGCCGCCGAGCTCGGTGACGAGCGCCTTGATGTGGGTGCCGTCGAGGGTCGCGGTATCCGCCGGCGCGAGGTCATCGGCGAAGAGAACGGCTTCGCCCTCAACGGCGGGCAGGCCGGGCTCCGGCTCGCCGCGCAGCTGTGCAATAACGCGGTCACGCACGTCCTTTAGGTCGGTCGTGCGCTCAGCCATGACGCCGCCCGCAGCCTCGAACATGGCGATGAATTTGTCGGTCGCGCCGACGACGGCGTATTCCGCGTTATTGCCGGCGTTGATGTTCTTACGCACGGCCTTGTGCCAGCCGCGGTCCTTGACCATGCCGGCGGTCGCGTTGAGCACCTCAGCCGCGTTGCCTTCCGCGCCCGCGGCGCGGGTCTCCAGACGACTGGAAACGGTGAGCACGGCCTCGTTAAAGCGATCGAATTCTGCCGCTGCCTCATCTTCGGCGATCGGCGTGCCCGAGGTCGGCAGATCGGGGCGGGGTCGTACCCAGACGGCCTCAGCAAAAGCGACGCCCGAAACGACGCCGGTGCCCTTGATAGTGGACTGAGATGCGTTTTCCATGCGTGGAAACTCCCTTGCATTCATATCGAATGGTGTCTTTTGTTCAGATCATCACAAATCGGACGCAAAATCAATAGAAAACACAGGAAACCATTGACAAACGGACAGATTCGGACAAAAATCAACAGTGACCACAAATGTAATTCACAAGCGTTTTCCCAGAGTGTCCACCATCCGGGAGAAACACCAACAAACACCAGCATACGGAAATATCCGGAGAGGGATGTTTATTAGATGATCGTCACACTGACACCGAACCCCAGCGTCGACGCCACCCAGGAGCTGGGTGGACCGCTGGAGCCCGGCGCCGTCCAGCGCACCGTGGCTTATAGCCACGCCGCCGGTGGCAAGGGACTTAACGTCTCCCACGCCGTGCATCTCGCAGGCGCACCGACGCTCGCGCTGTTCCCGGCTGCGAACCGCGACGGCTTCCTCAGTCTCGTCGAGGATTCCGAAGTCCCGTTCGAGAATATCCTTATGACGGATCTCGTGCGTACGAACTCCACCATCACGGAGCCGGACGGCCGCACCACGAAGATCAACGGCTTGGGCCCGACGCTGTCTGAAGACACGCAGGCCGAGCTCGTCGCCCGCTTGAGCGCCGCAGCGGCCACGGCCGACTGGGTCGTCCTCGCCGGTTCTCTGCCACGCGGCGTGGACAAGGACTGGTACGCCACCCTGGTGCGCGCCGTGCGCGCGGCCAACCCCAACTCGCAGATCGCCGTCGACACCTCGGATGGCCCCATGGAGGCCCTCGGCGCCCGCCTGGACGACTCCGCGCCGGACCTCATCAAGCCCAATGGCTTGGAGCTGGGACAGCTCACCGGTCGCGACGGTCTGGCGCTCGAGCGCCAGGCGGAAGACGGGGACTTCAGCGGCGTCGTCGAGGCGGCGCGCGAGGTCAACGCGCGAGGCATCCCCCAGGTGCTCGTCACCTTGGGCGGCGCAGGCGCCGTCCTCGTTACCCCGGAGGGCGCCTGGATTGCGACCCCGCCGCCCGTCGAGGTCAAGTCGACCGTCGGCGCAGGCGACTCCTCTCTCGCTGGCTACATCCTGGCACGCAGCCAGGGCAAGAACTTCGCGGACTCACTCGCCCAGTCGGTTGCCTATGGCACCGCGGCAGCCGGACTGCCCGGCACAACGATTCCGCGCCCGGAACAATTGAATATTGAAGAGACCACAGTCTCTGCCCTGTAATCCACCCCAGATAAATGAAGTAAGGAGCCTGACATGGCATCCGATCTGATTACGACCGACCTGGTCGCGCTTGACGCCGACTTTGGTGACAGTGTCGAATCGGTCATTACGAACCTCGCCACGCTAGTCCACGGCACTGGCCGCGCGACTGACATCGAGGGACTCGCGCAGCCCGCCATCAACCGCGAGGCACAGGCCGGTACCGGCGTGCCCGGCGGCGTGGCTATCCCCCACTGCCGTTCCGAGGTTGTCACCGAGCCGACCCTCGCATTCGCGCGCCTGTCTCAGGGCGTGGATTTTTCGGGCCCGGACGGCGACGCTCACCTCGTCTTCCTCATCGCAGCCCCCGCCGGCGGCGGCAAGGCGCACCTCAAGATCCTCTCCAAGCTCGCACGCGCGCTCGTGAAGAAGGACTTCCTTGCGGCTCTTCGATCCGCAAGTACGAAGGAAGAAATCGTCACGCTCGTCCTCGACGTCGTCAACGCCGAGAAGAAGCCTAAGGCCCAGCCTGCCGATGCCCCCGCTACCGCAGCCGCCGCACCGGCTGCCAACGTCACGCGTATCGTCGCCGTCACGGCCTGCCCCACTGGCATCGCCCACACCTATATGGCTGCCGATGCCCTCACGCAGACCGCCGCCGAGCGTTCCGACGTCGACCTGCAGGTCGAGACCCAGGGTTCCTCCAACAACACGGCCCTGTCCCAGGCGACCATCGACGCGGCTGACGCCGTCATCTTCGCCACCGATGTGGGAGTCCGCGACCGCGAGCGCTTCGCGGGCAAGCCCGTCATCGAGTCTGGCGTCAAGCGCGGCATCAACGAGCCGGGCAAGATGATCGACGAGGCCATCGCTGCCTCAAAGAATCCCAACGCCCGCAAGGTAGCCGGCACCGCTGGGGCGGCATCGGCAAGCTCTGCACAGGAAGAAGGCGCAGGCCTGGGCTGGGGCAAGCGCATCCAGCAGGCGATTATGACGGGCGTGTCCTACATGGTGCCGTTCGTTGCCGCCGGCGGTCTGTTGCTCGCCCTCGGCTTCCTCTTCGGCGGCTATGACATGGCCAACGGTTGGGGCGCCATCTCTACGCAGTACTCGCTTAACAACCTGCCGGGCCACGAGGTCGACGTCGATGGCACGATGATGACCTTCGAGCGCTCCGGCTTCCTGCTCTACATCGGCGCGGTGCTCTTCGCGACCGGCCAAGCGGCGATGGGCTTCATCGTTGCGGCCCTGTCCGGTTATATCGCGTTCGCGCTCGCTGGCCGTCCGGGCATCGCACCGGGCTTCGTCGGCGGCGCCATCGCCGTGACCCTGGGCGCCGGCTTCATCGGCGGTCTGGTCACCGGTCTTATCGCTGGTCTCGTCGCCATGTGGATCGGCAACTGGAAGGTCCCGCGCTGGCTGGGCTCCCTCATGCCGGTCGTCATCATCCCGCTGCTTGCTTCCCTCGTTACCGGCCTGCTCATGTACCTCGTCCTCGGCGCACCGCTCGAGGCGATCATGAACGGCCTGCAGAACTGGTTGTCGTCCATGTCCGGCTCCTCTGCCGTGCTGCTCGGCATCATCCTCGGCCTCATGATGTGCTTTGACCTCGGTGGCCCGGTCAACAAGGCGGCCTACCTCTTCGCGACCGCTGGCCTGTCCACGGGCGACGAAGCCTCCATGCAGATTATGGCTGCCGTCATGGCCGCCGGTATGGTCCCGCCGATTGCCCTGTCCATCGCCACGTTCTTGCGCAAGAACCTATTCACCCCTGCCGAGCAAGAAAACGGCAAGTCTTCCTGGCTGCTGGGCCTGTCCTTCGTCTCCGAGGGTGCCATCCCGTTCGCCGCGGCTGACCCGCTGCGCGTCATCCCGTCCATGATGGCCGGTGGCGCCGTCACCGGTGCCCTGTCCATGGCCTTCCACGTCGGTTCCCGTGCTCCGCACGGCGGCATCTTCGTCTTCTTCGCCATCGACCCGATTTGGGGCTGGATCATCGCGCTGCTCGCCGGCATCGCCGTCTCCACCCTCGCGGTCATCGCCATGAAGCAGTTCTGGCCCAACAAGACGGTCGAGGCCGAGGCCGCCAAGGCTGAAGCAACCGCCGCGTAATTCTTCTCACGTATGGTCCCCGGCGCATCCGGCTGGGGACGAGTACACTGGTTTACAACGATTTACCCCGTATGAAAGGACTTACATACCATGGCTTCTAAGACCGTTAAGGTTGGTTCCTCCGTCGGCCTGCACGCCCGTCCGGCTTCCATCATCGCTGATGCTGCTGGCGAGTACGACGAGGACATCTTCCTCACCCTCGTGGGTGGCGACGATGACGACGAGACCGACGCTGCCTCGTCCCTGATGATCATGGCCCTCGGTGCCGAGCAGGGCGACGAGGTCACCGTTACCTCTGACAACGAGGACGCTGTCGAGAAGATCGCCGCTCTCATCGAGAAGGACCTGGACGCCTAAGTCTTCATCCTGACAAGCGGGCCCTCGGGCCCGCTTTTCGTGTTTTCAAAAGGCTTGTCCCCTGGCGTACCCGGATTTCACGACAACCAAGGCCTCAAAACCGAGGACATTCGGGCGCTTCGTTGTCGTGAAATCCCGTCTCCCCTTCCGCGAAGTCCGCGGGTTCGGTTTTCAGGACAACGAAGGCGCCCCGGAACGCGGACCTAAAGGGCTTCGTTGTCGTGAAATCCGCGCAAAGACTGTGCGGTGGGCGGCCAGGGACATGTGAAAGCCCGCTGCGGTGAGGCAGCGGGCAGGCAGAACAGCGGCGGGGTTAGACGTACCAGTACAGGTCCGTGACGGGGCCGCCGTCCTGTCCGGGCATGAGGACGTAATCCTCGAAGGCGACCTCGCTAGGGTCGTGACCGGACTCGCGCAGGGCGGTCTCAAACTGGTTCCATGCTTCGGGGAGCATGGCGTAGTCCTGTTCAAAGCGCGCGACCACGGCGGAACCCTCGGGGAAATCAAGGAGCTGCGCTGGGTACTCCGCGGCGTCGAGGACGGTGGCGACGGCGGCACGATGGGCATCGGAAAGCACAAAGGCAGCGGCGACGTCGAAGCTTTCGTCGGGTGCCGAGAAATAGTAGGCCCGGCAGGCGGCGGGAACGACGCCAGCGGCCTCGAGGACGCGCGCGAGAACCGGATAGGCGGCGTCGAAGAAGGTCCGGAGGTCAGTGACCTCGCGGCGCAGGGCAAGCACCGTGTGGCGCGGGAGGGGACGCGGCTCCATTAGTATTTCGCTCCATGCCCCTCACCCATGCGCTCATAGAGCCACCTGGCCAACGGGTAGACGACGATAACGCCCACGGAGCCCCAAGCGATGCCCTCGAGTGAGACGGAGCCGACATTGAGCGTGAGGTTGCCGATGCCGGCGACCAGTGCCACGGCCGCGCAGGTGAGGTTGACCGGGTTGTTGAAATTCACCTTATTGTCCATCCAGATGCGGATGCCGAGCATGCCGATGAGACCGTAGAGCACGAGCGTGGCGCCACCGAGAACGCCGGTAGGGATGGTGAAGATGAGTGCGCCGAACTTCGGGATGAAGGCGAGCGCGATGGCGAAGAGTGCCGCAACCCAGTACGCGGCCGTCGAGTACACGCGGGTCGCGGCCATAACGCCGATGTTCTCCGCGTAGGTCGTGGTGCCGGAACCGCCGAAGCCGCCCGCGATGGCGGTGCCGAGGCCGTCCGCAATGAGGGCGTCGCCAGCGAGATCGTCGAGGTCGCGCTTGGTCATCTCGGACACAGCCTTGACGTGGCCGACGTTCTCCGCGATGAGGACGACGAGGACCGGCAGCGCCACGAGGATGGCCGAGAGGTGGAAGGAGGGCGTGTGGAACTGCGGCACACCGATCCAGTCAGCATCGGCGATGGTCTGCGCGGTGTCCGGCGCGAGGTTGCCCGTCACGGCGGCAAAGACCCATCCGATGACGACGCCAATGAGGATGCCCAGGCGGGCAACCATTCCGCGGCCACCCACGGTCGCGACGATGATGGCGACGAGGGTGACGAAAGCAACGAGCGGCTGCGTCTGGAAGTTGGCGGTGGCGCTCGGTGCCAGGTTCAGGCCGATGAGCGCGACGATGGCGCCAGTCACGGCCGGCGGCATGACGGCGTCGAGGACGCGACGGCCAGCAGCCTTCACGATAAAGCCGACAAGCACGAGGACAAGGCCTGTGACGAGGACGGAGCCCGCCTGGACGCTGATGCCCTCAGACTGCGAGGCCGACAGCGGTGCGATGAACGCAAAGGACGAGCCCAGGTACGAGGGCAGGCGGTTGCGCGTGATGAGAAGGAAGAGGATGGTCGAGATACCTGAGAACAACAGCGTGGTGTTCACAGGGAAGCCGGTGAGCATCGGCACGAGTAGCGTCGCGCCGAACATGGCGACGACGTGCTGCATGCCAATGCCGATCGTCCGGCCCCAGCTCAAGCGTTCTTCCGGCGCGACAACCGCGCCCGGAGCAATTTTCTGACCGTCACCGTGGACGGTCCAACCTAGAGAGTAAGTCACGAACCCTCATTATGGTCGACCTGCGACGAATACGGAAACGTGAACGCCTCAGCGGCTCCGTCTACGCGGCGTCGGAGACGTGGAACTCCTTGAGCTCGTCCGCGACGGCGACGGGCAGGCGCACGTCGAGCAGCGTGCCGTCCTCGGTGTAGGACTCGGAGCGCACGGTGCCCACGGCGTGGGCACGGGCCACGACGTCGCCGCGGGTAAACGGCACGAGCAGCTGTACGTGAGCGTCGCGGGCGTTGAGGAAGAGCTCGACGCGGGCGGTGAGCTCGTCGATGCCCTCCCCCGTCTTCGCCGAGACGTACACGACGTTGTCGCGGTCAAGGACGTGGCGCAGCTCTGCGAGCACGAGCGGGTCGGCCTCGTCGATCTTGTTGATGACGATGATCTCTGGCGGGGCGTCCTCGCCGGTCTCGCGCACGATGTCGTAGATGACCTTGTTCACGGCCTCGATCTGCTTGAGCGGGAACGGGTCCGAGCCGTCGACGACGTGGAGCATGATGTCTGCGGCGAGGACCTCCTCGAGCGTGGACTTGAAAGCCTCCACGAGCTGCGTGGGCAGGTGACGAACGAACCCGACGGTGTCTGTAAAGACGACTTGGCGGCCATCGGCAAGCTCTGCACGGCGCGTGGTGGGATCCAGGGTAGCGAAGAGGGCGTTCTCGACGAGAACGCCCGCGCCGGTCATGGCGTTGATCAGGCTCGACTTGCCGGCGTTCGTGTAGCCAGCGATGGCGATTTGCGGAATGGCCGACGCGCCGCGGCGGGCACGCTTGACCTCGCGCGCGGTCTTCATAGCCTTGAGCTCGCGACGTAGCAGCGCCATCTGGGTGCGAATGCGGCGACGGTCCGTCTCGATCTTCGTCTCACCGGGACCACGCAGGCCCACGCCGCCGTTGGAGCCGGCGCGGCCACCCGCCTGACGCGAGAGGTTGCCACCCCAACCACGGGTGTGGGTGTAGAGGTATTCGAGCTGGGCTAGGGAGACCTGCGCCTTTCCCTCTTTGGACTTCGCGTGCTGCGCAAAGATATCGAGGATGAGCATGGTGCGGTCGATGACCTTGGTGTCGAGCTCGCGCTCCAGCGCGGAGAGCTGACCGGGGGTGAGCTCACCATCGCAGACCACGGTATCGGCACCGGTGGCCATGACGATGTCTTTGAGCTCCTTGACTTTGCCCGAGCCAACGTACGTGCCCGGGTCTGGCTTATCGCGCTTTTGGTAGAGGGCCTCGACAACTTCAGCGCCGGCGGTCTCTGTGAGCGCGGCAAGCTCGGACATGGTGGCCTCAACCTCGGCGACGGTGCCTTCGGTCCACACGCCGACGAGCACGACCTGCTCAAGGCGCAGCTTACGGTACTCAACCTCGTAGCCGTCAGTGGTGTCTTCGGCACGAATGGTCGTTGCCTTCGTGACGCGGCGGAAGGAGTTACGCTCGGCGAGGTCGAGCTCGCCGGTGGTTGGGTCACCGTGGTCTCCGTGGTCGACTGGGCGCACACCGTGCACCGGCGCCGCAAGGTCGCGAAAGGCCGCGGCGAGGAGATCCTCGTGGGATTGCTTTTCTTTCTCTGTCATATGCTTTCCCATCTTTCCACGTCGCGCGGGAAAACGGTGAATAATTCGCCCACAGCGCACAGCACCCCCACATTGATTAAATACGGAGAACCCTGTGGGAATGAACACGCCCGCGCAACGGTTGAACGTTACTGGAAATATTGGCCCCCACGCTAGGATGATCCCCATGACCACACCTGTTGAATCCACCGCTAATCCGGAGATGCAGGCCATCGGCCTCAACTACTCCCGTTGGCAGGACGCGGTTGAAGCCGCCATCGCCACGAACCAGCTCACCGTCACCGGCGAGGTCCGCGGCGGCCAGCTTATTCAGTTCGCTGATCCGTCGGGCGCACAGCTCAACATCCTGGCCGTTGAGCCTTTCGCGACCTTCATCGGCTTTGAGGCGACCACGCAGACCTTCGCCCACGTCGACATGGTCAACGACGTTCTGTCCTACATGGACGTCATCGACCCGTTCGGCAACTCGCTGGCTCAGGTCACCGCGAACTTGGCACAGGGCCCGCTACTCGCCGAGGAAGATACGCAGGAATGGCAGCAGGTGAGCCTCACCGCCATGGGCGTCGCCGTCGAGTCCTTTGACTCCGCCGAGGCCTACGAGGCCGCCACCGGCATCTTCCCGTCCGCCTTCGAGTCCGAGGGCGCCGAGATCGTCAATGCCGGTTCCGCCGCAACACCTACCGCTGCCGCGACCTTTGCAGCGCGTGTCATGGAGTCCGAGTGGCGCCACAACCAGCTCACGGGCGAGAAATTCATGCACCTCGTCATGGACGGTCTCTTCCCCTTCGATCTCTGCCTGCCGGCTACCTTCGGTGACGGCGAGCTCCCGGCCAAGGACACCGTCCTCGCTGGCCGCGCGATGATCGTCGCCTCCGTCAACCTGCCCACCGGCGGCTGCGGTTGCGGCGGTGGCGGCTGCGGTTGCGGCGGCCACTAGGACGACCCCTAGCGCGGCGCGGGATGCTCCGTGCCGCGCTTTCCTGATCCCGCACCCACACAAAGTTGACGCGGCACTTTTCATTGGGCATCGCCGCCGCGGTGCGGTAAAATTCCCTGAAGAATTTATTTATTTACGCGCGGAGGGCAGTGACATGGTCTTATTTTCGAATTCCTATTCACGTCGCTCCACGCTGGCCATGGCGCTCACGCTCGGCGCGTGCATCGTCCTCATCGCCCTGCTCAAGGTGCCGGGGCTCATGATTTCCTTCCTGCTCGTCGGCGCTGCCTTGCTCATGATGAGCGCCCGTCCCGAGTCCACGGAGCACGACGCGCTGCGCACGTCCATCCAGCTCTCCAGCGAGGATATCCGGGACGTCATGGCGCAATTCGAGGACTTCGAGGTTTCCCAGGACACGGACATCATCGCGGACCGCACGCTTCACCGCCCGGCTCTGCTCGATCTCGATACCAACGATCCGGACATCGAGGCCTTCCACTACCAGTACGCTTCTGCATCGCGCTTCCTCAAGCGCCTCCCGGCTCGTCTGGCCTCCCCCATGCTCGACACGAATCAGCTCGAGCAGATCTTGAGCGTCACTGACCAGCGCGCCGCGAGCCTCCAGGAATCCTGGCTCGCCGCCCGCCAGGCTGCGTTCCGCTTGGGCCCGGACTACAAACAGCAGCCTTCCAGTGCCGCTTCTGACGAGGATGAGGACTGGCGCGACTCCGCCTAGCCCCCCGCGGTCACTCCGCCCTCATGCCCACTTCATGGCGAAGGCACTATCTCAAAGGCAATAACCCCAGGTCAATAAAATCGGCACTCTCGCCGCGACCTGGGGTTATTGCTGTTACAACATTGCCTTCGTCTGAAAGGCGAATGTCTGGCGGTTTTAGAGAACCGTCGTGCCTTCCGCAACGAGGCGCGACGGGCCAGTAAGACGCGAGCCGCCGTCGAAGATGTCCACCACGACCTGCCCGCCTGGGACGTTGACGGCGACGGTGCCGGTGGGTTGGGCGACATCGGCAAGCGCGGCGCGGGCCGCGGCGACGGTGCCGGTACCGCAGGAGCGGGTCTCGCCGACGCCGCGCTCGAAGACGCGCATGTGGACGGCGCCGTCGACGAGCGGGGTGACGACCTCGACGTTGACGCCTGCGGGGAAGAACTCGTGGTCGAAGACGGGCTGCTCGAAGTCCATGGCGGCGAGTTCCTCGGACGTGAGCGACGGGATGACGGCGGCGAGGTGCGGGTTACCCATGTCGACGCCCAGGCCGGCGAAGCTCGTGCCCGCCATCGACGCGGTGGACACGCCGGTGACAACAGCGTCGCCCATCTCGATGGAAACCTCCGCGTCGAAGTCATCGAAGGAATGGACCTTCACCTGCTTAGCGCCCGCGCGGGTGCCGATGGTGAACTCATCTGCGTCGACGAGGCCGCGGGCGCGCAGGTAATGCGCGAAGACGCGGCTGCCGTTGCCGCACATCTCGGCCACGGAGCCGTCCGCGTTGCGGTAGTCCATGAACCAGTCCTCGCGGTCGCAGTCGATCGACTCGACCTCGCCGGCGTCGAGGAGCGCGCCCGCGCGGGCGACACGCAGAAGGCCGTCGCCGCCAATGCCGGCGCGGCGATTGCAGAGCAGCGCAACGCGCTCGGGTGCGATGGGAGTTGCCGCATCTAGATCTTCAATGATGACGAAGTCGTTTTCGGTGCCGTGGCCCTTGGTGAAATGAGTCGTGGTCATACGGCGATACTACGCCAGCGCGGCGCGCGCTTGGGCCGCGGTGTCCCCTGCCGCGTCGAGCCACGTAATGCGCGGGTCGCGGTTAAACCACGAGCGCTGGCGGCGCACGTAACGGCGGGTGCCGGTGATCGTGCGCTCGACGGCCTCGTCCCAGGTGAGTTCACCACGCTGGGCCTGGAAGACCTGGGCGTAGCCGATGGCACGGCCGGCCGTTGAATCAGAGACGAGGCCCTGTTTTTGAAGCGCCTCCACTTCCGCGACGAGGCCGCGCTCGAACATCTGGCGCGTGCGCAGATCGATGCGCGGGTTGAGCCACTCGGGAGTGGTGCGCAGGCCGAGCATGCGCGTGCCCCAGCGCGGCGGCGCGTCCTTGGGCGGCTGCGACGCCTTAAACGGCTTGCCGGTGAGTTCGATGACCTCCAACGCCCGGACGGTGCGGCGCGGGTCCTTGTCCTCGATAATCGAGGCGGCGGCGGGGTCGATTTCTGCAAGTTCGCGGTGCAGCGCATCGATGCCAATGTCCAGACGGCGCGCCTCATACTTCGCCCGGACAGAAGGGTCCGTGGGTGGGAATTGCCAGTCATCCACCAGCGCCTGCACGTAGAGCATGGAACCGCCCACGAGGATGGGCGTCTTGCCGCGGGCTAGGATGTCCTCAACGTCGGCGACGGCGTCGCGCTGGTAGCGCGCCACGGAGGCGGGCTCGGTGACGTCCCAGACGTCGAGCTGGTGGTGCGGGATTCCCTCGCGTTCCTCAAGCGTGAGCTTCGCAGTGCCGATATCCATCCCGCGGTAGAGCTGCATGGAGTCGACGTTGACGACCTCGCCGTCGAGCTCGTGGGCAAGGACGAGGCCGAGGGCAGACTTGCCGGAGGCGGTGGGACCGACGACGGCGATGGGGCGCAGATTATTTTCAGGCATGACTCGACCCATCTTAGGGAAATTCGCCCCTACAACCTAAGACAAAATGGGCCAGAAACTATTAAAGTGAGAAAAGACGTTTTATTGGCAGCCCCCGCGCGGGGCACGCAAGCAGAAGAAAGCACGGTGTGCGCACATGACTCCCATCCCTACCCCAGGCAATATGCCCAAGCCCGGCCCGCGCCCGGGAGCCAAACCCGGTGCGCACCGCCCTGCCGTACAGCCTGTGCCGGTGGCCACGCCGGTCGCCTCTGACCCGTCCAAATTCGGCCGCGTGGACGACGATGGCACCGTGTATCTGAAGACCGCTGATGGCGAGCGAGAGATTGGCCAGTGGCAGGCCGGAACCCCGGCTGAGGGCTTGGCCCACTACGGTAAGCGCTTCGACGATCTTGCCACCGAGGTCGAGCTGCTCGAGGCCCGTCTCAAGGCGAACCCGGGCGAGGCCGAGTCCATCAAGAAGACGGCGTCCGAGCTGCGCGAGTCGCTGCCCACCGCCGCCGTCATTGGCGATATCGAGGCGCTGGACAAGCGCCTGACCGCAGTCCTCGAGCACTCGGACAAGGCCGGCCAGCAGGCGCAGGCCGACAAGGCCCGCCGCCGCGAGGAGGCCATCGCTGCCAAAGAGAAGCTTGCCGCAGAAGCCGAGGACCTCGCTGCGAACTCCACCGAGTGGAAAGCGGCGGGCGATCGCATCCGCGCCATCCTCGAGGAGTGGAAGCAGATCCGCGGCATCGACCGCAAGACGGACGACCAGCTGTGGAAGCGCTACTCCCGCGCCCGCGACTCCTTCAACCGCCGCCGCGGTTCCCACTTCGCGGAGCTCGACCGTAGCCGCGCCGCCGCGAAGGCGAAGAAGGAAGAGCTCGTCGCCCGCGCCGAGGCGCTCATGGATTCCACGGAATGGGGCGAGACCGCCCGCAAGTTCCGCGACCTCATGAGCGAGTGGAAGGCTGCCGGCCGCGCCCCGCGCGACATCGATGACAAGCTGTGGGCCGCGTTCCGTGCCGCGCAGGACAAGTTCTTCGACGCCCGCAACGCCCTCAACGACGAGCGCGACAAGGAATTCGCGGCGAACGCCGAGGCCAAGGACGCGCTGCTTGCCGAGTACGACTCCCAGATCGACCCGGAGAAGTCCATCGAGACGGCGAAGAACAAGCTGCGCGAGCTCCAGGAGAAGTGGGAGGACATCGGCTTCGTCCCGCGGGCTCGCATCCGCGAGTACGAGGACAAGATCGAGGCGCTCGAAAAGCGCGTCGCTGACGCCGAGTCCGCCGAGTGGCGCCGCACAGACCCCGAGGTCCAGGCCCGTGTCGCCCAGTTCCAGGCCAAGGTCGACAACTTCACTGCGCAAGCCGAGGCCGCTGAGGCCAAGGGCAAGACGAAGAAGGCCGAGGAGCTGCGCGCCCAGGCCGCGCAGTGGCAGGAGTGGGCTGACACGGCCGCTGCCGCCGCGAACGACCAGTAAATGCGCCTCATTCAGGTCTCCCCGCCCGCTGCCACGCTCGTGGCGGCGGGCGCCTTCGATCCCTCAGACGTCGTGCGCAGCTTCGTCTTCGCCTCGAACCTCGCGGCGCAGGAGGCGACGGGCGACCCCGCCGCGTCCGTCGCGCCGGAGCGCGTCCTCAATCGTCTCAAAGGCTCGACCGAGTCCACGACTCTCCTCTTTGCCGCTGTCGAGGGCCCCGCCGTCGGCGAGGTGGGCGAACTCGGCCTGCCCACCACGCCCGCCGCCGTCGACCCCGGCGCCGACTCCCCGCTCTTTGATTACCGTGGCTTTATCTTGCTCACGCTCCCCCTGCTTGAGGAAAAGGGCCACGCCGACATCGAGCTCGTCCTCGACGTCGATCTATTGCCTCTGCCGGGCGAGCCGCTCGATCTCGAGGGCGAAGAAGTCGCACGCTGGCTCGCCGCGCAGTCCCTCACGCTCATGGGAAAGCTCGGTCGCGATGTCGCGCAGGTGGGACTCACAGTCGAGCCCGAAGACCCGTTCCTCCCCGCATTCCGGGAGCTGGGCTTCGAGTGCAAGCACCGTGAGGAACAAATCGTCTGCTCTGTCCCCGCAGACCCAGCGGTGCCGCTGCTTCCCCACGGGCTCGCCGTGCGCGTGTGGGAGGACTACGACATCCCGGACGCGGAGCTGCCAGACGTCCTGGAGCTGCTCACCGTCGCCGGCGCCGACACGTGCAACGGGGCGCTCACCGTCGAACCCGTCGTGTGGACCGCCGAGCGCCTCCGCGACGCCGCGGCCCGGCTGCGCGACCGCAAGGCGCACACCCTGCTCGTGGGGCTAGAAATCGAGGGTCGCGTGGTGGTTCTCAGCGAGCTCGCACACCAGGAGCACGGGGATCCCGAGGTCGCCGAGTGGACGCTTACCGTCACCGCGCGTGACCGCCGCGGCGAGGGGCTCTCGCGCTTGGCGCAGCTCGTCGCGCTGCGCGAGGTGCGCCGCGTGTGGCCCGAGGTCACCCGTGCGTACGGCTCCTTCGCGCCTGCCGATGCCCCCTCCGCCCAGCTAGCACAAAGCCTCGGCGCGCAGAGGATCTCTGCGGCCGAGGCCTGGGAGCTCAAGCTCTAGTTCTCGCTAGTTTTCGCGCTGGCGGCGGTGACGCTCGGCGGCCTGCGCACGGCGGTCGTCGATGAGGACCGGATTATCGTCTGCGGCATCCTTCGGCGTGTGCGTCTGAACGGCGACGACGGCGTTCGGGCGGGCGGCGAGCTCGCGCACGCGCTCCTCGGCAGCGCGCTGCTCCGGGGACTTGTGCATGATAATCCGCGCGAAGGCGACGACCGCAATGATATCGCCGAGGAGCAACAGGTAGAAACCCGGGCCCGTCGAATTCGCGGCCCAGAAAGCCCACAGCGCGACGAAAAGGCCGAGGCCCACGAGCATCCACGCAATTTGGGCAAGCATCGTACGGCGTGCCACGAGCGTAATAAGCGTGAGAATCATTCCGATGGCCGAGGCGAGGGCGAAGACCTGCTCCATGATGGAGACGTCGCCCAGCCCCAGGAGCGTTTCCGCGCCGCTGAAGCCATTCGTGTTGTCGAAGAGCAGGCTCACAACGTAGAGCAGCACCGCAACGCCCAGCGGGATAGTCGCGCCGCCGAGCTCCAGTGTTTTCGCCGCGCGCTTCTCCGCGGCGAGCGCGTCCTGCAATTCTTTCGTATCACTCATGGAGCTCAACCTTACTCTGGCTTAGCAACCACACGATTTTTCGCCAGGCTCGCCAGCGACCGGCGCGGATGCCGGCTTGCCGATGGACGGCAGGCCTAGACCCACGCCAATCGGCGCGGTGGTCGGGGTCTCGCCCGCGGCCGACATGTCGCCCGCCTTGGTGCGACGGTGCTCAGTGACGCCGGCGTCAGCAATGAGGAAGAAGGATCCTGCGTCCGTGACCGTCGTGTGAACGACGTCGCCGGGTCGTATATCTCCGGCAATCTCATTGCCGGCGGCATCGGAAGGCGTGAAGTGCACGAGGCGGCCGTCGCGGGCGCGGCCGGTAAGACGGTGGGTCTCCTCGTTTTTCCGGCCGCCGGTAGCCTGGACGAGCAGCTCGACGTCGGTGCCCACGAGCTTGGCGTTCTCCTCCGCGGCGATGCGGTCCTGGAGCGCGACGAGGCGCTCGAAGCGGTCCTGGACGACCTCCTTAGGGATCTGATCCTCGCGGGCGCCAGCCGGGGTGCCGGGGCGCGGCGAGTACTGGAACGTGAACGCGGAGGCGAAGCGGGCGCGCTCGACGACGTCCATGGTGGCTTGGAAGTCTTCCTCGGTCTCGCCCGGGAAGCCCACGATGATATCCGTGGTAATCGCCGCATGCGGAATCTTCTCGCGCACCTCGTCGAGGATGCCCAGGAACTTCTTGGATCGGTAGCTGCGACGCATCTCCTTGAGGACGCGGTCCGAGCCGGACTGTAGCGGCATGTGCAGCTGCGGACAGATGACGGGGTTCTCGGCCATGACGTCGATAACGTCCGAGGTGAACTCGGCCGGGTGCGGCGAGGTGAAGCGCAGGCGCTCCAAGCCTTCGATCTTCGCGACTTCGCGCAGCAGCTTGGAGAACGCGAATTTATCGCGCGGCAGGTTGGGGTCCGCGAAGTTCACGCCGTAGGCGTTGACGTTCTGGCCGAGCAGCGTAACTTCGGACACGCCCTGGTCAACGAGCGCCTGGACTTCGGCCAGGATGTCGCCCGGGCGACGGTCCTCTTCTTTGCCACGCAGCGACGGCACGATGCAGAACGTGCACGTGTTATTGCAGCCCACGGACACGGACACCCAGCCGGCGTACGCGGACTCGCGCTTGGCAGGCAGGACGGAGGGGAACTCCTCGAGGGAGTCAACAATCTCAATCTGCGCCTCGTGGTTGTGGCGGGCGCGCTCGAGCAGCGTGGGCAGCGCCGCCATGTTGTGGGTGCCGAAGACGGCGTCGACCCACGGCGCGTTGCCCAGCACGGTGTCCTTATCCTTCTGCGCAAGGCAACCGCCCACGGCGATCTGCATGCCGGGGTGATTGTCCTTCGTCTTCTTCAGGTTGCCCAGCGTGCCGTAGAGGCGCTTATCGGCGTTCTCACGCACGGCGCACGTATTGAACACGACGAGGTCAGGCTCCTGCTCCTCCGCGGCGGCGACATAGCCAGCCTCTTCTAGCAGACCCGAGATGCGCTCAGAGTCGTGAACGTTCATCTGGCAGCCGAAAGTACGCACTTCATAGGTACGCGCGGAACCATCCGGGTTGGTGCCAGCGCTCTGCGCGATCTGGCCGAGGGCGGCCTCCGGATCGACTCCGGTGACGGCGTTTTTGGGGTTTCTAGTGTTCATGGGGGCGCTCACGTCGGTTCATTCTAACGACGCTCGGGGGTAACTCATAACCGCGCTCTTTCCCGGTTCACCAACTTCGCCGCATGAATGTTTCCTGCCATCTACCAGGCTTTTCTATATATTGACAGATATACTCCTTTTTGCAGGCGAGTGAAGCGTTATCAAAATGTGACCCTATTGTTCACCCTTGTGGCACCGCGCACCCTATTATCCCAACATGACCCGTTCAACATACGGAAGGAAGTAGTGATGTGAGCAACTCCCCAATGATTCGCATCAGCGACGTACAAAAGTACTTCGACGATTATCACGCATTGCGCGACATTAATCTCGAGATCCAGCGCGGCGAAGTTGTTGTCGTGCTCGGCCCCTCGGGATCCGGTAAGTCCACGCTGTGCCGCACCATCAACCGCCTCGAGACCATCGAGTCCGGCTCCATCGCCATCGACGGCACCCCACTGCCGGAGGAAGGCAAGGCCCTGGCCACGTTGCGCGCCGACGTGGGCATGGTCTTCCAGCAGTTCAACCTCTTCCCGCACTTGACCATCAAGGACAACGTGACGCTGGGCCCCATCAAGGTGCGCAAGATGTCCAAGTCCGCCGCGAACGACCTGGCGCTCCAGCTCCTCGACCGCGTGGGGATTGCCAACCAGGCAGACAAATACCCGGCGCAGCTCTCCGGTGGACAGCAACAGCGCGTCGCCATCGCCCGCGCGCTCGCGATGAAGCCGAAGGTCATGCTCTTCGACGAACCAACCTCCGCGCTGGACCCGGAGATGGTCAACGAGGTTTTGGACGTCATGACGGACCTCGCCAAGGAGGGCATGACCATGGTCGTCGTCACGCACGAGATGGGATTCGCCCGCAAGGCCGCGGACCGCATCTTGTTCATGGCCGACGGCGAGATCGTCGAAGATACCGACCCCGACTCTTTCTTCACCAACCCGCAATCGGGTCGCGCCCGGGACTTCCTGGGCAAGATCCTCCACCACTAATCCCATCCTCATCTCAAGGAGAAACACCATGTCTCGTTCCCACATCACCCGCGTTATCGCCGCCACCTCCGCCGTCCTTGCCTCTGGCGCCCTGCTCGCTGCCTGCGGCGGCTCCTCCGACTCCGCCTCCGGCGAAGGCGAGGGCCTACTCGCCCACATCGAGTCTGGCAACGTCACCCTCGGCACCAAGTTCGACCAGCCGGGTCTCGGCCTGCGCGAGGGCGACGGGTCCATGTCCGGCCTGGACGTCGACGTCGCGACCTACGTCGTCAACCAGATCGCGAAGGACAAGGGCTGGGCTGAGCCAAAAATCGAGTGGAAGGAAACCCCTTCCGCGCAGCGCGAGACCCTCATCGAGAACGGCCAGGTCGACATGATCGCCGCGACCTACTCCATCAACGCCTCCCGCGCAGAGAAGGTCAACTTCGGTGGCCCGTACCTCGTCACCCACCAGGCGCTCCTCGTCTCCGAGGACAACGCGGAGATCAAGGGCCTCGATGGCCTCGACGGCAAGATCCTCTGCTCCGTCACCGGCTCCACCCCGGCTCAGAAGGTCAAGGAGGCTCTGCCGTCCGTGCAGCTCCAAGAGTTCGACACCTACTCCTCCTGTGTTGAGGCACTCTCCCAGGGCACCATCGACGCAATGACCACGGACGCGACCATCCTCAACGGCTACGCCGCCCAGAACGAGGGCAAGTTCAAGGTTGTCGAGCTCGAGAAGGACGGCAAGCCGTTCACCGACGAGTACTACGGCATCGGCCTCGCCAAGGACGACCAGGAGGCCACGGACGCCATCAATGCGGCGCTTGAGGAAATGCACTCCTCCGGCGAGTTCGACAAGCTCGTCTCCGCCAACCTTGGCGAGGGCGACGCCATCGAGCCGGGTACCCCGGGCGACCTGTCCTTCGTGGAATAACGCCCCCTTAGGCCGGGCTTGACAAGCCCGGCCCCTCCCATCCCCAATGAACGAGGAGAAAACATGAGCTCCATGTGGAGCCAGCTGGGTCCAGAACTCTGGCCCGCGTTTTGGCTCACTATCAAACTCACGCTGTGGTCGGCGTTGGGTTCCATGATCCTTGGCACCATCCTGACCGCGATGCGCGTCTCCCCCGTCGGCATTCTGCGCTTCCTGGCTACGACGTACATCACGATCGTGCGCAATACGCCGCTCACTCTGGTCGTGCTGTTCTGTTCCTTCGGTCTGTACCAGACCCTCGGTGTCACGCTCGCCAGCCGCGAGTCGGCGACATTCCTCATCGACAACAACGTGCGCCTGGCCATCGTGGGCTTTATCCTCTACACCTCCGCATTCGTCGCTGAGTCGTTGCGCTCCGGTATCAACACCGTAGACTTCGGCCAGGCGGAGGCCGCCCGCTCGCTCGGCCTGTCCTTTAGCCAGACGTTTAGCACCATCGTCTTCCCGCAGGCCGTTCGCGCGGCCATCGTGCCGCTGGGCAATACGCTCATCGCGTTGACGAAGAACACGACCATCGCGTCCGTCATCGGCGTCGCCGAGGCCTCGCTGCTCATGAAGTCGACCATTGAGTTCCACGCCAGCCAGCTCTTTGTCATCTTCCTCATCTTCGCAGCAGGCTTCATCATCCTTACGCTGCCCATGGGCCTTGGCCTGGGCAAGCTCTCTGAGAAATTGGCGGTGAAGAAATAATGTCCGTACGCGCCACAGTGCTTTACGATGCCCCCGGCCCCAAGGGCCAGCGCAACAACGTCATCTATACAGTCATCACCGTCATCGTCGCCACCGCGGTCCTCGCGTGGGTGTTCATGAAGCTGAACGAGCGCAACCAGCTCAGCCCTGAGCTGTGGACGCCGTTCCTCAATTCGCAGACATGGACGACGTATCTGCTCCCGGGTCTCAAGGGCACGATCTTCTCCGCCGTCGCCTCCATTCTGTTGGCCATCGTCTTTGGCGTGGTCTTCGGTCTAGGACGCCTGAGCGAGCACCGCCCCGTCCGCTGGGTGTGCGGCATTGTCGTGGAGTTCTTCCGCGCCATCCCCGTGCTGCTGCTCATGATTTTCGCCTACCAGCTCTTCGCGGTTTACGACCTCGTGCCGTCCAAGCACCTCGCCTTCGGCGCCGTTGTCTTCGCGCTCACGCTCTACAACGGCTCCGTCGTCGCCGAGATTCTGCGCTCCGGCATCCGCTCGCTGCCCAAGGGCCAAACCGAGGCAGCTAAGGCGCTGGGACTGAGCCACCAGCAAACCATGTTCAAGGTGTTGCTCCCCCAGGCCGTCGCGGCGATGCTGCCTGCGCTCATCTCGCAGATGGTCATCGCCCTCAAGGACTCCGCGCTCGGCTACCAGATCGGCTATGTCGAAGTTGTCCGCTCCGGTATCCAATCCGCGTCCTTCAACAAGAACTACCTGGCTTCACTGATCGTCGTCGCCATCATCATGATCCTCATCAACTGGGGACTCACAGTGCTGGCCCAACGCATCGAGCGTCAGCTGCGCGCCGGCCGCGCCCGCAAGAACATCGTGGCCAACGTGCCGCACCATCACTCGCAGGGCCTCGACACCAAGGACGAGGTCAACGCCGATTGGCACGCACCCGGCTACAAGGAAATCCGCAACCCCGCGGAATAACCACCTCACATGGGCACGCCGAACCCCCAGCAACCAGCTGGGGGTTTACTCGTTTTCCAGCTCCGCGCAACGCGCCTCGAGAGCCGCCTTCGCCACGCGCAACGACGCGCCCTCGTTAAAGCCGCGGCGGGCAAGCACGCCCACGATGCGCCGCAGTACCTTGTCGCGCTCCGCACGGTCTTCCGGGATGGTCTTGACCGAACGAGCCTTTTTAGCAGCAAGATCTTCCATGATTGACTGTTCGGACTCTTGCGTCACCTGCTCGAGCGCCTCCGCGCGGTCTACTTGCACTACCCCCTTACGCTGCAGCTCGCGGTCGAGCACCCACGCCGACTTGCCGCGGCGCGCATGGCGTTGGCGCACCCATTCGCGCGCGAATGCCGCGTCATCGAGCAGGCCCACGTTCGCAAGATCGTCGAGGACCGACTCGATGACCTCCGGGTCAAACTCGGCCCGCACCAGACGGTCATGCAGCTCCGACCGCGAACGCGCACGCTGATCGAGCAACAGGAGCGCGCGCGAGCGCACCTTGGCTTTAGCTTCTTCTTCCTGGACATCAAAAAGCCCGCCCCCGGCGGCACCAGATTCATAGGCTTCTAGTGCTTGGCGTAGCTTTTCGAGCTTCTCGGGAGCGGGTTCTGACACGGCTTACTCGTCGTCGAAGTCGACGGTTGGCACCAAGTCCACAGCCTCGTCCGAGAGACCGTCATCCGCACCCGGGACGTCCATGTGGACCTCTTCATCCGTGGCGGCAGCGGTACCGATACCCAGCTTGGTGAAGATCTTCTTCTCGATCTCATCCGCCAGGTCCGGGTTGTCCTTGAGGAAATGGCGTGCCTTTTCCTTGCCCTGGCCCAGCTGGTCGCCCTCGTAGGTAAACCAGGAGCCCGACTTCTTAATGAAGCCATGCTCGACACCCATGTCGATGATCGAGGACTCACGGGAGATGCCCTCGCCATAGATGATGTCGAACTCCGCAATCTTGAACGGCGGCGAGACCTTGTTCTTCACGATCTTGATCTTGGTGCGGTTACCGATGGCGTCCTGACCGTCCTTGAGCGTCTGAATGCGGCGAATATCGCAACGCACGGACGCGTAGAACTTGAGCGCCTTACCACCGGTGGTGGTCTCCGGCGAGCCGAACATGACGCCGATCTTCTCACGCAACTGGTTAATGAAGATGGCGGTCGTACCCGAGTTGTAGAGCGCACCGGTCATCTTGCGCAGTGCCTGCGACATGAGGCGGGCTTGCAAGCCGACGTGGCTATCGCCCATCTCGCCTTCAATTTCCGCCTTCGGCGTCAGTGCGGCGACGGAGTCGATGACGATGATGTCAATGGCGCCGGAGCGCACGAGCATGTCCGCAATCTCCAGGGCCTGTTCACCGGTATCCGGCTGGGACACGAGCAGGTTATCCGTATCCACGCCCACGAGGCGTGCATATTCCGGATCCAGCGCGTGCTCGGCGTCGATGAACGCGGCGATGCCGCCGTCCTTCTGCGCCGAGGCAATCGCGTGGAGGGCCACGGTGGTCTTACCGGAAGACTCAGGGCCGTAAATCTCGACGATGCGGCCGCGCGGGAAGCCGCCGATGCCCAGCGCCACGTCGATGGCGGTATTGCCGGAGGAAATAGCCCGAATAGGCGGGCGATTATCGTCGCCCAGGCGCATGACGGCGCCCTTGCCGAAGTCCTTCTCGATCATCGCCATGGCGGAGTCGAGCGCCTTCTGGCGATCCTCCGCGGCGCTGACCGTGGTGCTCTTCTTGGTCTTTGCAGCCATAGTGTGTCGTCCTTTAATAAGTCTATTGAGCGTCTATGTATCTTACGGGGCGCTAACCCCGCTTACCGAGTTAGACTGCGCGCCCACCCATGTGGGTTCCACGCGCGGTGCAAGTATTTTCTTTCATCCTGCGTCCCGCGGTATGCACAGAACTCTACGTCCCGCCGGAACATGCCCCTCATACTACACGCACGAATGTTCGATTTTCGAATTTTCGGCGCGTGTTCGGGAACTCTCCTACTTACTGTTGTAGTCCACGCCCAGGCGTCGTTCTTCAGGGACTTCAAAATCCTCACACAACTCGCGCCAGACGTCGCGCGGATCGACGCCACGTTCGATGAGTTCGTCCGCCGTGCCGCCGAGCTTCGCCAGCACGTGGGAGTGCGAAATCCACTTTCCCTCGGATTCACCAAATTCGTCGACGATCAATTGGTGGTATTCGGTCAAACGCATGGCGGCCAGTGTACCGCGCCCCCTTGGCCCGTCGTGGACGCCGTCCCCCAATGCCCTGCATGAACGCTGTTCAAAATCCCTCTTTTACTGGGTTTTCCATCCGCGGTGCTACAGTTTCTCGCTATGAAGAAGAACTCTCTCGCCACAGATCTTGCCTACGTGGCCGTCTTTACCGCACTTGTCATTGTCCTCGCTTTCGTCTCCATCCCTATCGGCACGGCTGGCGTTCCGATCGTCCTCCAGAACGCCGCGCTCATCCTCGCCGGCTTGGTGCTTGGCGGCCGTCGCGGCATGTACGTCGGTCTCCTCTTCCTCTTCCTCGGTCTCGCTCTTCCTGTCCTCGCAGGCGGCGGCACCACCCTGCGCGCACTCGCGGGCCCCACGGCCGGCTACATCATCGGCTACGTCATCTCCCCCGCCATCGCTGGCCTCATCGCCTACCGTTCCCCGCGCAACAAGGGCGGCATGACCGTCATGCTCGCCATCGCAGCATTCGTCGGCCTTGCGGTGCAGTACACCTGCGGCGCTCTGGGCCTCATGGTGCGCTCGGGCATGGAGGCATCGGCAGCCTTCGCGGCCCAACTGCCCTTCATCGCGCCGGACTCCGGCAAACTCGTCGTCGCCATCCTCATCGCGCTCGCTGTCCACGCCGCGTTCCCGGATCTTATGGGCCACAAGAAGACCGCTTCGAAGAAGGCCGCCGTTGCCTAAGGTCGAATTCCGCGGGGTGGGCGTGTCCTATGACGAGACGCTCATCCTCGACGACATCAACCTCACGCTTACCGAACAGCGCATCGGCATCATCGGTGAGAACGGCGGCGGCAAGTCTACGCTCACGCGTCTTATCAACGGCCTGGGAGAGCCCACCACTGGCACCGTCACCGTCGACGGCCTCGACGTCGCCGAGCACGGCAAAGAGATCCGCCAGAAGGTCGGCTTCGTCTTCTCTGACGCCGAGAACCAAATCGTCATGCCGCAGGTGCGCGACGACGTCGCCTTCTCCCTGCGCCGCTTCAAGCTCCCCAAGGCCGAGCGCAACCAGCGTGCCGATGCCGCCCTTGACCGCTTTGGTCTCGCCGACCGCGCCGAACAATCGCCGCACACCCTCTCCGGTGGACAAAAGCAGTTGCTAGCGCTGGCCGCCGTACTCGTCATCGACCCAGTCCTCATCATCGCGGACGAGCCCACGACGCTACTCGATTTGCGCAACCGTGACCGCATCAAGCGCGAGTTTGCCAAGCTTGAGCAACAGCTCATCGTCGTTACCCACGATCTCGAGTTCCTTTCGGACTTCGACCGCGTCATATGCATCGACGACCACCACGTGGCCGCCGACGGCACGCCCGATGAGGTCATCTCTTTCTACCGTGACCTCATGGCCACCCGTCCCCTCTAAAACATGAAACGCCGCACGAATATCCCGCTGTCCGTCTACGTTCCAGGCGACACGTTCATTCACCGGATGAAGCCGAGCTGGAAGATCCTCATTCTGATCGTCTTCATCCTGGTGACGAGCATCTTCTGCCGCACGATACCGCTCGCCGCGGCCTCCGTCTTACTCCCGGCGCTCGCCTTTGTCATCGCAAAGGTTCCGCCGAAGATTGCGTGGAGCCAGATGTGGCCGCCGCTGTTTATCCTCGTTCCACTCGCCGCCTTCCAGTGGTGGGCTCGCGACTTCGAGTACGCCGTGGTCATGTTCCTCACCATCTTCGCCGCGATGATGGCCGCATTCCTCCTCACGCTCACCTCCACGGTGGACGCCATCATGGAGTCCCTCGAGGACTCCCTGCGCCCACTCGCCCGCTTCGGGTTACCGGTGGAAACCATCAGCCTCGCCATGTCGCTCACCATCCGGCTCATCCCGCTCATGTTCGAGACAGTCTACGAGGTCCTCGATGCCCGCAAGGCCCGCGGCGCCGGCTTTAGTCCGCTGGCTTTCGGCACGCCGGTCATTATCCGGTCCATCCGCCGCGCCCGCGCGATGGGCGAAGCGCTCCAGGCCCGCGGAGTCGGCGACTAGGACGCCAGCCTGGATTTCAGAACAAGGAAGGACCCAGAACCGCGCGCATCTGGGTCCTTCGTTGTTCCACACTGCTATCGGCTGATCGCACTACGCCCGGCGGCGTGGGGTTGCGTGGGCGTATTCCTGTCGCAGGGTACGCAAGCTGGCGGACTTCTATCAGATGGGTATTACTGCGGCTAAAAGCTACAGCCCGCGGTAAAAGGCAAACGTGGAAAGAGCTGTCGACATTGCGCAGACCTGGTGCGCGGAATACTTGGATGACCAGGAGTTCTACAGTTATGACCAGCTCAATGAAGCCTTGGTTGTGCAAACGGACTTCATCAATGATAGGCCGTACTTTCGAGGTCAGAAGGTCTCACGTCGGCAACTGTTTGAACTAGCTCCTTTTTCGCGGTGACTCTGGGCGGTAGGGGGCAGGGCGTTGGCTTGGATCCGGGCCCCAACTCGGCTCCGGTAGCGGATACCAGCTAGGCATCCGCGGCAGCATCGCTAATACATCCTCACGAATCCATCCCATTTGTAGCTGAACGATCCGATAATCATCGTCGGGATATTCTTCGTTCAGACCAGCCGTCCACCGTTCACAATGAGCACGGTGAGACACTGCGTGCTCACCAATTGCATTGAATTCTGATTCATGCGGCTCTCCGTGAAAACTCACAGCGATCAAAAACTCTTCACCGGTCTCAAGTGGACGGGTGATCCCGTATGTGCCGTGGAGACTTTTCCTATAGTCGATTGTGACACATTCACACGAGAGAAACTTGTAGTCCAACCCACTAGTTAGCTCTTCCATTTCGGGATAGTCGTCCATTGCATGGACTGTCCACAGTTCCTCGGATTGACGCCACCACCACCTATAGTAACGTTGGCAATCGGGCAAAACGTTAGGTGGGTACATTGGACTCATTTTATTCCACACTCCAATCGTGTATTTGGTGGATAGGCACGTGCATAGTACTTCTTTCCACTTACATCGATAGTTCCAGCAACCGAACCACCGAAGATTGTCTTCTTGTCCCCGTCGCATTTATATGCAAGGGCCTCAGACTTTAAGCTCGCCTCACTTAAGCTATGATTTTCAAACTCCGCTAATTTGACAAATGATCCCATTGGCAACGGAAACCATTGATGGGCATGCAGACTTAGCGAATGGTCGATTCTCGTTACCCGTTTGGAACACTTAGTATAAGCCTTAAATCCGACTATCTTGTCTTCACCCGTGGCACCGCTTTTTGTGCGTCGATGAATATACTGCGGTTCAAGCACGCACGGGCCATATTCTTTGGTAATTGCGGCTCGCTCGGCAACCGCCGGAACACTCCCGTATCCGTTCTGCAAAATGCTGTTTTCGATGCTCCGGAAATACTCTTCCGCGTCAGCAGGAGATGGAAAATAGATGTAAGGAGTCACATATCCGTCAGAGCCATCAAAGACCTTGCCTCGAATAATTCCATTCTCAAACTGCTGCGTTGCTTGCAGAGTTCCCTCTTCAACCACGGCATCAGCAATGGGGTAACCATACTCACCCACTTCAAATCCAGCTGCACCCCATTTCTTAAGTATTTCCCCCTCCACGGAGTGCGCACCAAACCGTGGATGCCAATAAATGGATCCGCCTTGAAATCGCGAAAATCGCCCAACCCGATCTGGCGTCATCGCCTCATCTGCCACAGGAAAGCCGAGCGTCGAGTTTGTTCCACCTTCAGCCAACCACTTGTCTAAAATTAAGCCATTGATGCTCGCCACTTGGAAGCCTTGAAGTGCCGGACTTCGATAAATCCTGCCGCCTTCAAATTGCTGCATCCAACCTGAAACCTCACCGTCGAGAGCGGTCGCACCGTTGACTGGGTTTTCGCCACTGGTCGGATAACCAAGCCATCCCGCTTCCCAGCCATTGCGCGCCCACACTGCGGCAGTCATTCGAGACACCGCATGCGCACCATGCTCCGGCGACCAGTAAATCCACCCATTAACAAACTGCTGACGGAAACCTCGCCCGTCAGGGTTTTGTTTCTTCACCTCCGTTGGGTAAAGAAGCCAACTCGTCAGACCTCCTAGACGCTCATATTGATCGAGAGTTGCACCGCACACTTCAATACCCGTTGGCCAAAAGGACTCACATCGATATGCCGCCCGCGCCAAGCTATCGACCTGAGAACTTTCCTCTGCAACGGTCACCTCAGCATAATCCGCACGTTGCCGATCAACATCAAGCGGCACCCCATAACGATCCGACCACATGCTACCTTGAACCAATTCACTCTGCGGTTGGCTATCTTCAACTACCCTTTCGAGTAACTCGCGAGTTTGCTCAAGATCCTGCTGTGTCTGACCCTTCTGGCCATCGACAGTAACAGGCTCATCCTCAGGAAAATAAAACTCCTTCTCGTAATCCTCCCGGTCTTCAGGTGCAACAACACGAAGCCCTGAAGTCTCCTCAGAAATTGGCTGCGATTCCATAGCCGGTCTAACTGGAAAATCGAAATTCGAGCTGTCCGCAGCTAGCGCAGGTAATGCTTGCAACGCCAACAGAATTACAGTACCGAAAATGCTCGTTTTCCACCTACTTCGACCAACCAGGCCCTTGTGCGAGCCTTGTGTCACCATTTCGCCTTCTCAGCTTTATGTGATGTAGTTACTATTTTCAGATTATTGTAATTGCTCGCACTTGACATCGTGTTGGAAACGACAACTAAAAGTTCCACCACTTCAGCCCAGCCCCTCACTCCGCGAAACTCATCACCTGCCCCTAGGGCTTCAACTAGATCAAGGCCGACTACACCCCATTCAGCCGGGAACTCGAACCAGTACCCCGAGCTCATCCTCGATCCCTACTTCAACCAGACTTGCACAATTTGTCCTAGTCCAAAACCTCATGGACATAACAAATTTTTCCTAGTCCGCGAGTTTTGGCTTAGGCTTTGAGGATTCTGGTGATCAGATTTGTGGATTCTTCGTCGATGTCGGGGTGGGATGTCGTAGCCACTATATAGGAAGCGACGAACGGCATGATTGACCCCGATACTTTTAAGAACGATCGCGACCACCGACTCATCTCCTACGCCGAGCGCGAAAGGTATATCACAGCGGCCACAACGTCGCTACCGGAGTCGGTACCCAACGAATATCGAGAATTTTTCACCCAATACGGCGACTTCAGGGCACCGGGTTTCGTACTAGTTTCGCCTCACTACGATCCGCGGGAGATGTACTACATCGATACTGGCTACGGAGCCTTCGGTGACTTGTGCCAGGGCTTTGGCCTCGACTTACAGTACTGGTTCCCGGTGGAACACTATGACGGGTTTTCCTACGCGGTGCATCACCGCCTTCCCGACGGCACAATTGAATTCGGTTCCTACGACTTCTCGAACCAGGCCTATTACCGCGGACCATTCTCATCCATGAAGGAATGGATGGCGTCCCACGCTCGGTCGTCCTAATGGACCGCCATCGGTGGCGACGGCGCACGCCAGGATTTAGGGACAGATTTTAGGACAATGAGGGGTCCGGAACCGCGCGGTTCCGGACCCTTCGTTGTTCTAAACTGCCGTCGCTAGGCGCAACGAAGCCCCGGCATCCTACTGATGCCGGGGCTCGAGCTATCTTAGGTTACTGCTCGCCGCGGAGCTCGCGGAGGCGAGCCTGGACGGCGTCGTCGGAGGCCGTGTTGGGCTGTGCGGCGGCATCGGCAGCCGAGGAGGCGGTAGACGGTGCCTCGATGGCGTCTGCCTTGGTGCCCTCGACGGACTTCGGGGCGTTCATCTCAGCGCGGATCTGCTCGAGACGGGAGTGGCCCGCCATCTGGATGCCCGACTGCTGGACCTCGCGCATGCGGGCGTCGACGGTGTTCTCCGCGAGTTCAGCCTGGCCCAGCGCGTTGGCGTAACGACGCTCGATCTTGTCACGCACAGCGTCGAGCGACGGCGTGTTGGTATTGGTGAGCTCGTTCATGGACTGCAGGGACTCGGAGACCTTCTCCTGCATCTTGGCCTGCTCGAGCTGGGAGAGCAGCTTGGAGCGCTCCTGGACCTTCTCGCGCAGCGTGGTGGCGTTGCGCTCGACAGCCTGGCGAGCCGCGGCAGCCTGTTGCAGAGCCTGGTCGTGGAGCTTTTTCGTGTCCTCCACGGACTGCTCGGCGGTGACGAGCTGCGCGGCAAAAGCCTCGGCAGCGTTCTCGTACTCGATGGCCTTGGCCTCGTTGCCGTTCGCGCGCTCCTTGTCGGCGAGTTGAATGGCCTGGCGGGTGTTCGCCTGCAGCTTCTCAATGTCGCCCAGGCGGCGGTTGAGCTGCATCTCCAGCTGGCGCTGGTTACCGATGACGGCAGCAGCCTGCTGGGAGAGCTCCTGGTGCTGGCGCTGGGCCTCGGAGATGGCCTGCTCAATCTGTACCTTGGGATCCGCGTTCTCCTCGATCTTGGAATCAAAGAGTGCCATGAGGTACTTCCATGCCTTCACAAACGGGTTAGCCATAGCTTCTGTGTGGCCCTTTCTCCTAAAGAATTTCGTTTCTAATCCGGCCACCATCCTAGTCAAGCGTTCGGCCGGGCGCCGCCATTCTCCCCTACGGGGTAGGCATTTGTCATCGATTCGCCACCTCATTGCCGGGAAACACACAGGTTCTGGCTCGACGCGCACGAGACGACCCTCGGAGGATAGCCATTCATGCAGGATGCGCCTCTTGGCGTGAATCCGCGAGCAGGGTGAATGACCATCCTCGGAGGGCCAGGTAGGTCCAGATACGCACAAGCACCCGCGCGGAGGCGGGTGCTCTGTGTCCGGGTTTAGGCCTCGGAGGCGGCGGGAGCGGTGTTGGCCAGCTCCTCCTCGACGGAGGGCAGAACCATGTTGCCGGCGGCCTCAATGAGGACCTCCGCCACCGTGGTGTCTAGGCCGTGGCAGACGGCGGCGAGCATCTCCGAGGAGACCTCCTTACGGCCGCGCTCGAGCTCAGACAGGTAGCCGGGCGAGACGTGGGCGATGGCTGCGAGTTCGCGCAGCGTCACGCCCTTGTCCGCGCGGAAGGCACGGAGGGTAAGTCCAAGGGCTTCGCGTAGGAGCGGCTCGGGTGTATGACGGCGCTCGGCCGGAGCCACGGACGTGGAAACGGTCTTATCAAGTAGTGCAGTAGTTGTGTTCATCACTGAGTACAACGGGCCGCGGTGCAAAGTTGTTCCCGCTCGACTCAATTTTCTTTCACGGGTGCTGCTGCCAGGCATTCTGCGAGGAAATCAAAGGCTTGGTCCACGGCGCCGCGGCGAATCTCGGCGCGCGTCCCGCCCAGGCCCACAGCGGCGAATTCCTGACCGTCGTTCGCAGCGTTGTTCCAGATACCGATGTAGACGGTGCCGGGTGCCTTGCCCTCTTGGAGGTCGGGGCCTGCGACGCCGGTGAGCGAGACGCCCCAGTCGGCGCCGGTTTCGCGCACGGCGGCATGGGCCATGACCCGGGCAGTCGCGGCGGACACAACGCCTTGGGCCTCGAGTACTGCGACGGGCACACCCGTGAAGTGACTCTTGACCTCAGTCGCGTAGGTGACAAGGCCGCCGCGGAGGGCGGCGGAGGAACCGGGGGTATCGGCAAGCGTGGCGGCGGCAAGACCTGCGGTAAGGGACTCGCAGAACGCGACGGTCTCTCCGCGGGCGACGAGGAGGGCGAGAAGATCGGCGCTACGCATTTTCACGCCGGCCATCGATGAGGTACTGGATGCCGGTCACGACGGTGACGACGACGGCGAGCAGCATGACCACGAGGTTGGGCACGTCCATCCAGTGCGGCAGCGGGCAGAGGTACAGCCCCACGGCAAGCGACTGGAGCGCGGTCTTGAGCTTGCCGCCCTTGGAGGCCGGCACGACCTTGCCCTGGCGCAGGAGGAACATGCGCCAGAAAGTAATGCCCAACTCGCGCACGAGAATGACGATGGTGATCCACCACGGCAGGCCGTAGGCAATGTTGAGGCAGATGAGCGCGGTGGTCATGAGCGCCTTGTCTGCGATGGGATCGGCGATTTTGCCGAAGTCCGTCACGATATTGCGGGCGCGGGCGATGTCGCCGTCGAGCTTGTCCGTGATCATGAGCAGGACGAAGACGATAAACGCCCACCACTGGTGGTCAGTGAGCGCGAGCCACGCGAAGACAGGAATAAAAAGAATGCGAAGACTCGTCAACAGATTGGGCAGGTTCCAATTCGACGGCTTCTGAGCGGGGCTTGCGGTATTCACGCCAGTTATCCTACCCGTTCCCCCTCCCCGCCCGCGGGCTACCGCCTACACTTGGGGCCATGAAGTACTTCGCCTTTATCTACGATTACAACCCCAACGACCCCCGCCTCGCCGATGTCCGCCCGAAGCACCGTGACTTCATCAACGATCTCAAGGCACAGGGCCACATTCTCGGCTCCGGCCCGTTTACTGATTCGAAGGGTGGCGCGCTCATCGTCACGCAGTACGAGGACGAGAACACAACCGTCGCCCAGGCTATTGAGCTCATGGACGGCGACCCGTTCCACACGGAAGGCATTGTCACCGCGCGTGCCGTGCGCGAGTGGAACCCGGTGATTAATAGCTTCGAGGACTAAGACAAAAGAAACGCCCCGCGTCATCGCGGGGCGTTAGTGCGTTGTGGGGTTAAGGCAGTTGTGCCTTGGGAACCTCGGAGGCAAAGCCGATGAGGTCGCCCTTCCTGTCGCGGACAATCTTGTTGCCCTCGTCATCCCAGTCGTAGTGGTTGTGGGAGACGCGGATGCCGCCTTGGGCCTCGTCGCGCTTGTTCTTCCAGATAGACAGCAGCACCGTAATGGTGAGGATACTGACAATCGTGATGAGCGAGCCGACGGTGGAAATCTCTGGGGCACCGTGGACGTCCTCGCCGCCGTTGATGAACGGCAGGTTGTTCTCGTGGAGGGCGTGGAGCAGGAGCTTGGACCCGATGAAGAACAGGATGAGTCCGAGACCGTAGGGCAGGTAGACTAGGCGGTCAAGGAGGCCGTCGAGCAGGAAGTACATCTGGCGCAGGCCCATGAGCGAGAAGGCGTTCGTGGTGAAGACGAGGTAAGCCTCGCTCGTGATGCCGTAGATAGCCGGGATGGAGTCGAAGGCGAACATGACGTCAACGGCTCCGATGGCTACCAGGGCAATGAAGAGCGGGGTAAGCCCCTTCTTCCCGGACTTCTCGTCGCGGTGGGTGAGCTTATCGCCATGGTAGCGCGGGGTGACGTGGATGACCTTACGGAGCATCTTGATGATGAACATGTCGTTCGGGTCGGTCTCCGGGGCATCGCGAATCTCGTCGATAATGAGCTTCACGGCTGTGTAGAGCAGGAAGATCGCGAACAGGTAGAACACGTCCGACCACGCCGCAATAACGGCAGCTCCGAGCAAAATAAAGACGAGGCGGAATGCCAGCGCGAGAACAATACCGATGAGCAGCACCTTTTGCTGGTACTTGCGCGGAATCTTGAAGGCACCCATGATGAGCGCGAAGACGAAGAGGTTATCGACACTCAGCGCCTTTTCCGTCACGTAACCCGTGAGGTACTGCATGCCGTGTTCGTGGTCCCAGACAATCCAGACCATCGCGCCGAAGAGCAGCGCGAGACAGACGTAGAACAAGGTCCACATGCCGGACTCTTTGAGAGTCGGCTCGTGCGGGGTGCGCACGTGGGAGTAGAAGTCAAAGATAAAGAAGCCAAGAATGACAATGAGCGTAACCGCCCATATCCATAGCGGGACGTGCATAAAGACGTATCCTCCGGTCGACGTTGCAAAAAGACCGGAGGTCTCCCCCGCCCGCCCGCTCCCGCGGGCGCGGAAACTGATGCGGGCCGGCGCGACCGGGAGCCGTGCGACGCTAGGCGCCGCACAACTGACCGTGTTGACGATCAGCGCCGACGGAGTGGGGTACTCCCCTCCAATACTTGGGCTAGCTTACACGAAACCCCGTGGCACTCGTAAGCGCCACGGGGTTTATGGTCACAGCCGGATTAGAACGCGCCGGAGGACGGGTTGTACGTCGCGTCGACGGTCGTCGTCCCCTCAGTGTCCGAGCTCTCCTCGGCGGAGTCAGCCTCCAGGTCAAGCTCCTCCTGGACTTCCTTGGGTGCCTCGGCCGGGTCGGCGCCCTTCAAGTACCACAGCATGGTCTCGAGTTCCTCAGGCTTGGTGAGCACCTCGCGGGCCTTGGAGCCCTCGGAGGGACCGACGATACCGCGAGATTCCATAAGGTCCATGAGGCGGCCGGCCTTGGCGAAGCCGATGCGCAGCTTGCGCTGGAGCATCGAGGTCGAGCCGAGCTGCGAGGTGACGACGAGCTCGACGGCCTCGAGCAGGTCGTCGAGGTCCTTTCCGATGTCCTCGTCGATATCCTTCTTAGATTCGGCCTGCTTGTCCTCAGTGACGCCCTCCGTGTAGTCCGGTTCGCCCTGTGCCTTAGCGGCGTCAACGACAGCCTGGATTTCGTCGTCGGCGACGAAGGCACCCTGCATACGCACGGGGCGACCACCCTGCGGGATGAACAGGCCATCGCCCATGCCGATGAGCTTCTCCGCGCCGCCCTGGTCGAGAATGACGCGAGAGTCGGTGAGCGACGACGTCGCGAACGCGAGACGCGACGGCACGTTGGTCTTGATGAGACCGGTGACGACGTCCACGGACGGACGCTGGGTGGCGAGTACGAGGTGGATACCAGCCGCACGCGCTTTCTGCGTGATGCGGACGATGGACTCCTCGATCTCCTTCGGGGCGGTCATCATGAGGTCGGCCAACTCGTCGACGACACAGACGATGAACGGATACGGGTGCATCTCGCGCTGCGACCCCGCCGGAGCCTGAATCTCGCCGGAGAGGACCTTGCGGTTGAAGTCCTTGATGTGGCGCACGCGCGCGGACTTCATGTCCATGTAGCGCTGCTCCATCTCTTCGACGAGCCACTGCAGGGCCGCCGCGGCCTTCTTCGGCTGCGTGATGATCGGCGTGATGAGGTGCGGGATGCCCTCGTATGGCGTGAGTTCCACCATCTTCGGGTCGACGAGGATGAGGCGCACCTGCTCCGGCGTCGCGCGGGTAAGCAGCGAGACGAGCATAGAGTTCACGAACGCGGACTTACCGGAACCGGTCGCACCGGCGACGAGCAAGTGCGGCATCTTCTGAATCGAAGAGGAGATGAACTCGCCCTCGATGTCCTTGCCCAGGCCGATGAGCATCGGGTCGTCCGAGGCATGCATATTGTCCGAGTCGAGGACCTCACGCAGGCGCACCATCTCACGGTCCGGGTTGGGGACCTCAATACCCACGGCAGACTTGCCCGGGATCGGCGTAAGCAGGCGAACATTCTCCGTCGCCACGGCGTAGGCGAGGTTGGACTGCAGGTTCGTAATCTTCGAGACCTTGACGCCCGGGCCGAGCTCAATCTCGTAGCGTGTGACCGTAGGGCCGCGCGAGAAGCCGGTGACCTGTGCGTCGACCTTGAACTCGTCAAAGACCTCGGTGATCGCCTCGATGATGCGGTCGTTGACCTCCGTACGGGCCTTCGTCGGTGCGCCAGCGGTAAGCAGCGAGGTCTGCGGCAGGTCGTAGTGCGTGTCCGACTGTCCGGCGGCGCCAGACGCCGCGGGGCTTGCCGATGCCGCCGGGGCCGCAGCCGCAGCCTTTCCAGCCTCGGCTTCCGCCTCCACGTTGCGACCGGTCGCCGGGTCCATGCCGGAGCGGGCGATGATGGCCTCACGGATGGCTTCGCGTGACGACGCCTTGGTGTCAGAAACCGGGGCTTCGGCAGCCGGGGCTGCCTTCGGCGGCGTGGAGGCGGCCTGGCTGATACGCCCGGTGGCATCGGCAGCAGCAGCGGCCGCACCGGACACGGCCGCGGCGGTCTTGGCGCCCTCGCGCACGGCACCGGTGGCGGCGCCTGCAGCAGCACCCGCCGCAGCACCAGCGACGGTGTTGGCAGCGGTCGTGGCAGTGCGCTTGAGCGAACCGGAATCCTGCTTGCGCGACGAGACAATGTCAGCGACCGACGCCGAGCGCTTGATGGAGCGCGTCGGGGCTTCCGGCTCAGGCTCGGGCTCCTGGGCGGCAAAGGACATCGTGGCCGGCTCGGTAACGGCCGGGAACTCGTCCGTGTCGCCGACGCGCTGGTTCGTGGCCGGGCGGGGGATCTGCTGGGAGCGGCGGCGGGGGCTGCGCGGAACGTCCTCCGTATCCATTGGATGACGGCCAGGCTCCTCCACCGGGTAGTTCTCCATCGGGCTGCGCACGGCGCGGGGACGACGCTCCTCGCTCGGGCGGGAACGCCCCTCGGCGATGGCATCGATATCAGAGTCGGCGCGGCCATAAAGGTCCTCACCCTCGTCGTAGTCTTCGGTACCGCGCTCGGGCAGCCAAGACTTCACGACGGAGACGACCCAATCCCACGCCTGTCGCATGGTGATGCCAGTGACGGTGAGCGCACCGTAGATGATGACCAGGATGAGCAGCGGGATGGCGACGTAGCTGGAGAAACCGGCAGCGAGCAGACCGCCGGTCCAGGCACCCACGGCACCGCCAGCGAATTCGCGGTCCACCCACTCGGTGGGGTTGCCCGCGAAGAGATGGATGAGCCCGAGCATGGACACGATGATGATGGCGGTTCCGCCAATGACGCGGGCGCTCATGACGCCCTCGGGTCCATGGAGGTCGAGCATGAGCACGAGGGCTAGCGCGATGAGAGCGACGGGCAGCACGACGGCACCCGCACCGATGGCCAGGTGTGCTGCGGTCGCGATAGCTGCGCCGATGGGGCCCGCGATATCAAGCCACACGGACGCGCCGAGGACCGCAGCCAGACCGATGAGGACTAAGCCCCAGGCGTCCGGGTTCTCCACGTGCACGCCGCGCGGGGCGTGGCGGCTGGCAAGGTTGTCGAGCTCCGCGTCGACGGCAGCCTGCGTGTCGTCCTGCTTCTTCCCTGCCTTGGATGTAGCTCCGGACCGGGACGTGCGACCAGAAATGGTGTCTGACTCCTCTGCTTCAAAGTTGTCGTCGAACTCGTCGACCTCGTCATAATCGTCATAGCTGTCACCACGCCGCGCGGCGCTGGCTATGCCGCTGCCCAGCCCACGGGTAAGTGAACCCACACCGCGGGCCGTAAAACCAAACGCCGCGCCGAGACCGTGGCCTACCGCACGGAAAGCGCTACCGGTCCGCTCGTCGGCGGACACGGCAGCGCGGTGCGAGGAGGTGACGGACAGCGTTTCGGGCGCGCCGGAACGCGCCCGGCCTGCAGGACGCGAGCGCGACGCTGAGGCCCCGGCTGTTTGGTTACGGCGCGCGGAACGATGGGTGCTCGACGCACCCTTCTTGCCCCGCGCGCCTCGCGAAGCAGCATTTTTGACAGACATAGTCGCCACTTTAGCGACTACAACCCCAATAATCACACGCGCCACACGGGCGACAGGATGTTTTCTCTATATATGGCGCTCTTTTCCGCGGCACACGTGATTGTCAAGCGATTGGGCTTGACTTAGAGGCTGGCGCGGTGGATGGCAGACGCATCACCCTCGATGGTGACCTCCGCGGCGTCGCGGCCGTAGGTCCACAGGATGAGCTCGCCCACCGTGCCAGACACACGAACGACGGCGCCGCCGTTGGCCGCCACGCCGTGCTTATCCGCGACGAGGATGCGCGGGTAGCCCGCCGCGAAAAGCGCGACCGGCTGCGCAGACTTGGAGAGCATACGCTTGGCGAGCATGCCCAGAGTCGAATACATCTCGTCGCTGACCGCGTCCGAGAAATCCCGCGGCGTAGTCTGCCCATTGGCGCGGCGCACATCTTCCAAGTGAATGTAGTGCTCCGCGAAATTCACCTTCGAGTCGGCGTAACGCAAAGGATTGTACTTTGAGGCTCCCCTCCCCCACGCGTCCACAAGCTCATCGAAGTCGCGCCCCTTGGCCTGCGCCATGGCGTTGTCGAGGCGACCAGCGAGTGCCGGCACGAACATGCCTGCGGCGGCATCGGGGCGGTTCTCGCGCACCCACAGGTGTGCGGCGAGATCGCGCGTGGTCCATCCTTCGCACAGCGTGGGGGCATCCGGACCAAGTTCATGGAAGAGCGCCACCAAGCGGGCGCGTTCAGCAGACGAAAAAGACATGAGCCCCAGCATAGTCGCGCACTACCCACGCGAACGCGCCTCACGCACACTCACCGAATCTGTACAGGAATTCGGCGTAACTTCACAGTTCTGTGAAAACGCCGAGCGCCCCAGCCGGGCTGCGGCTGGGGCGCTGTGCGCGGTGTCGCTTAGAGCGATTCGAGGGACGCGTGGACCTCGTCATCATCGGCGACGACGTTGCCCGACGCGGTCGGGACGATGGTCGGCAGGATGACCGGCTCGCGCTTGTACTTGGACTCCATGAGCTTGGAGACCTTGCGACGCAGCTTCTGGACCATGCGGTAGGTGTCGTTTTCGCCTTCCGCGGCCAGATCGTTCATGGTGTTCTCCACGAGCTTGGCGACCTCCGGCACGAGGGCACGGTCGTCGTCGGAGAAGCCCGTCGTCGCGACGGTCGGGTGCTCCATGAGGCGCATCGTACGATTGTCGATGACGCAGGTGATGGAGACAACGCCGCCGGCACCGAGGTTGGTGCGGTCAGCCAGGGTGTCAGCGTCGACTTCGCCCATGGACACGCCGTCCACGTAGAGGTTACCGACCGGAATCTGGCCGACGACCTGCGCGCGGCCGTGGCGTAGCTCGACCACAACGCCGTTCTGTGCGAGAACCACGCGATCCTCCGGAACGCCGGTGGAGATAGCCAGCTGCTTGTTCGCACGCAGGTGGCGCCACTCGCCGTGGACCGGCATAGCGTTCTTCGGGCGTGCCGCGTTGTACAGGAAGAGCAGCTCGCCACCGTAGCCGTGACCCGAAGCGTGGACCTTGGCTTCCTTGTTGGTGATGACCTCAGCGCCGATCTGCGAGAGCATGTTCATGACACCGTAGACGGCTTCCTCGTTGCCCGGGATGAGCGAGGAGGAGAAGATGATCATGTCACCTGCGCGGACGGTGATCTGGCGGTGTTCACGGCGGGCCATGCGCGACAGCGCCGCCATCGGCTCGCCCTGCGTACCTGTCGTGATGAGCAGGACCTTGTGCGGGGCCATCTTTGCGGCCTCATCAATCGGGATGATGGTGCCGCGCGGAACCTTGAGGAAGCCGAGCTTCTCCGCGATTTCCATGTTGCGCATCATCGAGCGACCGTTGAAGGCGACCTTGCGGCCGGCGTAGACGGCGGCATCGATAGCAGCCTGCACGCGGTAGACGTTCGAAGCGAAGGACGCGATGATAACGCGCTGCTTCGCGCCCGAGACCAGGCGACGGAAGGTCGCCGGGATGTCGCCCTCAGAGGCCGAAACGCCCGGGATGTTCGCGTTCGTCGAGTCACAGAGCATGAGGTCCACGCCCTCGTCGCCGTAGCGGGACAGCGCCGGCAGGTCGGTGGGACGGCCGTCGAGCGGCGTCTGGTCCATCTTGATGTCACCCGTGTGGATGATGTTGCCAGCCGGGGTGCCAAGCATGATGCCCAGCGCGTCCGGGATGGAGTGGTTGACGGCCCAGAAGCGCAGGCGGAACGGGCCGTAGTTGAGATCCGACTTCTCGTTGACCTCAACGAACTTCGGCTTCTGGCGGTGCTCCTTGCACTTCGCGGCGATGAGCGCGATGGTAAAGCGCGAAGCGATGATCGGCAGATCTGGGCGCAGCTTGAGCAGCCACGGGATCGCACCAATGTGGTCCTCGTGCGCGTGGGTCACGACCAGAGCCTTGACCTTCTTGAGCTTCTTCTCAATCGGGCCGAAGTCCGGCAGGATGAGGTCGACGCCCGGCTCGCCCGAGGACGGGAAGAGGACGCCCGAGTCGATGATGAGGATGTCATCGCCGTACTCGAAGACCGTCATGTTGCGGCCGATTTCGGAAATGCCGCCCAGCGCGTAGAGACGCAGTGCGTCCTTCGGCTGCTTCGGCGGTTCCGGCAGGCGCTGGGTCAGGTCGGCGCCCTGCATCGACTTCGGCACGTTGCGGCGACCGCGGCCATTATTCTTGCCGCCATTGTTGCCGCCGCGACCACGGCCACGGCCACGGTTGTTGCCGCCGTGGTTTTGGTCGCCACCGTTGTCATTGCCGTTATTGTTGTTATTGCCGTTGTTGCCACGGTTGTTTCCGCCGCGGCCACGGCCGCCACGGGAACCGCGCGAGCGGCGGCGGCCGTTGCCCTCGTCGTCGTTGGAGGACGACGAGTGAGCCTCGTTGGAGGCGTTGTTATTCGCCGCAGAAGCCTGCTCGGAGGGAGCCTGGAAAACCGGCGAAGCCGCCTCGTTCGAGGCCGCTTCGTTGGTTTCTGCCGGCGGGCCCGCCTTGCGGGTCACCTTCCGGGCACGTTTTTGGGGTTCAGTCATTCTTAAAGGACTCCAGCCTTTTCCATATCTAGGCGCAGAGCAGCAATCTCGTCCTCATTCGCTCCGAGGACCGGAAGACGCGGCTCTCCGCAATCAATGCCCTGCAGTCGCAGGGCCGCTTTTGCCATGGTTGCTCCACCCAGACGCGCCTGTGCGTGAATGAGCGGGGTCAAGATCTCGGCGTTAATCTCGCGCGCACGCGCCAGATCGCCGGCTTCAAACGAAGTATAAAGTTCTGCGAGAGCCTGCGGCGCGGCGTGGCCGACGACGGAGATAAAGCCCGATGCACCCAGGGCGACCCAGGGCAGGTTGAGCGGATCATCGCCGGAGTACCAGGCCAAACTGGTCTCTCGCATGAGTTCGGCGCCAAGTCCAAGGTTGCCCTTGGCGTCCTTGACGGCACGGATGGTGGGTAGCTCCGCCAAGCGACGCAGAGTATCTGCCTCGATGGCGATGCCAGAGCGGCCAGGGATGTCATAGACGCAGATCGGAGTATCCGTTGCATCCGCGATAGCAGCAAAGTGGCGGTAGACGCCCTCCTGGGAGGGCTTGGAGTAGTACGGTGCCACGACGAGGAGACTGTCAACGCCTACCTCAGTGGCGGCGCGTGCCATCTCGATGGACACGGCCGTGTTATTCGTACCGACGCCCGCGCAGATCTTCGCGCGGTCGCCAACCTCGGCCTTGACGGCCTTGAGCAGGTCTACCTTCTCCGCCGGCGTCGTCGTCGGCGATTCGCCCGTCGTTCCTGAGATGACCAGCTGGTCAATCCCGCTATCGACGAGATGAGCGGCAAGGCGTCGCGCGCCCGGCAGATCGAGGTTGCCATCCCCGTCAAACGGGGTGACCATAGCAACTCCGACGCGTCCGAACGTCTCAACGCCATTCTTTGCTGTCATACCTGTGCTCATGGGGTACAAGGTTACCCGCTCATGGCCCTCATGTGGACATCGGGCCGCGAGTGGCGTCTAAATCCGATCCGCCAGCCCACGCTCACGCGAACGGGCTCGACGCCATCTCCGTCCCATCCGGCAGCTGCGTGATGTGGAAGTCGTCAAAGAGCGTCGGCGCCTGCTCGCGCAGAATCTTCAGGCATTCCACTGCAACGGCCCGCAGCTCCGAGTCAGCATGCTCCGTCGCCCGCGCGCCAATAAACTGGCGCCATGCCCGGTAATTGCCGGTGACCACAATCCGCGACTCAGTCGCGTTAGGCAGCACCGCGCGCGCGGCTTGGCGGGCCTGTTTCTTACGCAGCAACGCATTGGGCTCGTCCTCGAGCTTGTCCTCGAGCGCGCGCAGCAGCTCCTCGTAGACGAAGCGCGTTTCGTCCACGGCCTGCAGCATCAACCGCGTGAGCTCCGGATCCGCTGCCACCAAGTTCGGCAGCACAACCTCCGCTTCCTCCGAGTGGACGAAGCGCTGGCTCAACTGGCTAAACGAGAAGTGACGGTGGCGCACCAGCTCGTGCGAGGCCGAACGCGAAATGCCCCGGATGTAGAGCGTCGCCGTGGCGTGCTCGAGCAACGCATCGTGGCCGACCTCCATGATGTGGTGAAGGTACGTCTCGTTTGTCGCCGTGCGCGGATTGGGCTTATCGAAGGACTCGTAACATGCGCGTCCCGCGAACTCGACCAACGCCTCCGCGTCCGTGGCGGAGTCATCCGGCGCCCAGGACACATCGGCTGGCGCGTGGAATGCCGTGGCCGCGATGAGCTGGACGTCGAGCTTCTTTTCTTTCGCCATTACAGATCCAGGTAGTTATCGAGGCCCACCACGAGACCCGGGTGCTCCGCGATATTGCGCACGCCCACGAGCACGCCCGGGGTAAACGAGGAACGGTCGTAGGAATCCTGGCGGATGGTGAGCGACTGGCCCTGGGCACCGAAGATGACTTCCTCATGCGCGACCATGCCACGCATGCGCACCGCATGCACCGGCACGCCGTCGACGTCCGCACCGCGGGCGCCCTCCAAGGACTGCTCCGTAGCGTCCGGCATGGCGCCCAACCCGGCCTCCTTGCGTGCCGCAGCAATGCCCTGCGCGGTGTGGATGGCCGTGCCCGACGGTGCGTCGAGCTTCGTCGGGTGGTGGAACTCGATGACCTCGGCGGTCTCGAAGAACTTCGCAGCCTGCTTTGCCAGCGTCATGGTAAGCACGGCCGAAATGGCGAAGTTCGGCGCGATGAGCACGTGACCCGCCCCCTCGGCCTTAGTCCACTCCTCCACCTTGGCCAAACGCTCAGCATCAAAACCAGTCGTACCAACCACGGCGTGGATGCCATGCTCGACCACGAACTTGAGGTTATCCATCACCACGCCCGGCTGCGTGAAGTCCACGACAACCTCCGCGCCGTTATCCACGAGCTCCTGCAGCGGGGTGTCGCGGTCAATCTCCGCCACGAGCTCCAGGTCGTCCGCTGCGTTCACACCCTCTACGATGGCTTGCCCGACGCGCCCCTTCGCGCCCAAAACCCCGACCTTGATTGTCATGTGCGACCTCCATACAACGCATTACGGCTACTTTTACTCGTTTCGCCATCCTACTCGTCTCGCACGCGCTCGCTTTTATAACGCCACCAGTCCCACCGCGAGGGCGCCACCGACCGCCCCAGCAAAAGCTAAAGGGACAAACCGGAGCACGAACCGGCGACCCCACACGCCCCATTGCAGGGCCACCAGCTTGAGATCCACCATCGGTCCCACTGTGAGAAACACCAGTTGCGCAACCGGACTGACTCCCACGAACGAGGCTGCAATGAAAGCATCCGCCTCAGAGCACACGCTCATGATGATGGCCAGCATCGCCATCGCAGCAATCGCCAGGAGGGGTTGGCCTGCCAGCGTTTCCAGCCACTGTGCGGGTAGGAGCACCTTCAATGTCGCTGCGATCATCGCGCCGAGCACGAGGCAGCCACCCGCGGAAGCGAAGTCGTCCACGATGTGTCCCGCAACGTGCCGCCATCGGTGCTCGCCTGGGACACGGTGATGCTCATGGCTGCCATGACGGGAGTTTTCGGCGACTGTAACGCCCACGCGTTGCCAAGCCCAGCCCACGATGCTCGCCGCAACCAGGCCCGCTGCGAGACGCGCCCACGCCATCGCAGGCGCATCGGGGAAAGCTACGGCCGTCGCGACGAGCACCACAGGGTTGATAGCGGGGCTGGCCAGCATAAACGCCAAGGCTCCACTCGCAGGCACGCCCCGGCGCATGAGCGTTGCGGCCACTGGCACCGCGGAACACTCGCAGCCAGGCAAGATAACCCCGGCCGCGGCCATCCCCGGCACCCCAGCGCGCCCGGCGCGCAGGAATACCGAATCCGGGACAAGCACAGCCAGCACCGCAGAAACAACCACGCCCGCAACAAGGAACGGTGCGGCTTGGAAGACAATGGCGACCAGAAGCGTGGCCCAAGCGTCGAGCGCGCCGTGCAGACGTAACGGTCCCCCAACCCCAAGCTGCAAAGCCACGCCTAGGGCACAAATGACGACAGACCACACGCCGATCTGCCGCAGGCGCGCGCTAGTTTCAACAAGCTCCGGATCAACGTGGTGCGGGACTCTAGTGCTCATACGGATCCTCCGGCACCCCAATAGCGGAGATGTCGCGAGAAGCTGCCACGGCTAGCACCGGTTCTTGGCCCGGACTCACTGCGCCGGTCACCTCATACCAGGCGTCCTCGCTCAGCGCGGCGTTGGTATCCAGCCGCACCGAATAGGCCATGGCATCGGCCGCACAGCAAGAAATGGTGAAGCGGGTCAGGCGCCATCCGTCCTCCGCACGCACGGCGAACCCGCGCACCGTTACCTTTTTGCCAGCAATGTTCTCCGGCTCCAAGTGTGCGCGCACGTTCAACTCACGGATTCCCGCGGTCTCCCCCAGCGGAGCGAACGCAGATTTCCCGCGCAACTCTGAGGCCGCAGGCTGCCGGGCGCCTGCGTGATTCTGAGCGACCGTCGAGCCCAACTGATGCGGCTGCGCGAGCCACACCAGCGCCAGAGGAACGAGCAACAACCATGCCATGCGCGGCACGGGCCGATCCGCCCGCGCAACTATCGCCGCTCCGAAAAGCACCACACCGGCTGCAATGAGGAGCCAGCTAAACCGTGGCGCAAGGTAACGGGCCACGTCTCCGACTGCGACCAGCCACACCAGCCCTAGAGCGAACACGCCCACGAGCACCACGCCACATTGCCGCACTCGCACCTCACCCATACTTCTACGCCGTTATTGAAACCGCCCTACTATAACCCGCTTTCCGCCTAGACTGGAAGACATGAGTACCACACGCCACTTCCGTTACTCCGCTCTCCTCGCGCTGCCGTTAATCGTGGCTGGCTGCTCAAGCACCGAGCCTTCCGATGCCCCCGCCTCCTCCCCCGCAGCAACCTCCAGCTCGGGAACCACTAGTGCAGCAACGTCCAGTACCGAATCCAGCGCCCTGGCATCGAGTCCGGAGTCGCCCACCACGAGCACCGATCCCGAAGACACCGCCGGTTCCGCACCCGCCGGTTTCCTCGGCACCCCGTCGCTCGCGGACCAGCCGCTCACGCAAGCCGAAGGCGCCGAACTCGTCCCCGTCGCCGTGCGCGTCGGCTCGCACGAGGGCTACGACCGGGTCGTCATCGAATTCACCGGCCCCGGAAAGCCTGGCTGGTACACGCAGTACACCAACTCCCCCGCAGCCCAGGCCTCCGGCAAGCCCGTCGCCTACGACGGGGCCACCGCCCTCGTCCTCGGTATCGAAGGCACCCCGTGGCCGTCTACGCCGCAGCTCCAGCAGCAGTACGCCGAGTTCACCACCTACCCCGGCGCAGGCGCCGTCACCGGAGTCAACTTCGTCAACGCCTTTGAGGCGCAGTCTCAATTCGTCATCGGCCTCGACCGCCAGCTGCCCTACTCCGTGACCTTCCTCGAGGGCCCGCCGCGCGTCGTCGTCGACTTCCAGACCTCCTAGCCCCGCGCGCCTGGATTTCAGAACAACAAAGCCCCAGATTGAACTGCGCCCCGTTGTCCTGAAAACCGCGAACGGCCCGCACGGAACGAATCCGTGCGGGCCGTGTGAGCGTCAAGCGCTCATCCGATGAGGACTAGTCCTCCTCGACCGGGACGAGGGAGATCTTGCCGCGGTTGTCGATGTCCGCGATCTCGACCTGAATCTTGTCGCCGACATTGACGACGTCCTCGACGCGCTCGATGCGCTCGTCGCCGCCCAGCTTGGAGATGTGGATAAGACCGTCGCGGCCCGGCGTGAGCGAGACGAAAGCACCGAAGGCGACCGTCTTCACGACGGTGCCGAGGAAGCGCTCGCCGACCTTGGGAAGCTGCGGGTTGGCGATGGAATTGATGCGCTCGATGGCGGCATCGGCAGCCTCGCCCGTGGTGGCGGAGACGTACACGGTGCCGTCTTCTTCGATGGAGACGTCCGCGCCGGTTTCCTCAGTGATGGCGTTGATGGTCTTGCCCTTCGGGCCGATGAGCTCGCCAATCTTGTTCATCGGGATCTTCACGGACGTGATCTTCGGGGCCAGGCCGGACATCTCGTCCGGACCCTCGATGACCTCAGCCATGGTGTCCAGGATGGTGGCGCGGGCATCACGTGCCTGTTCCAGAGCCTGCGCCAGGACCTTAGACGGAATGCCGTCCAGCTTGGTGTCGAGCTGCAGCGCGGTAATGAACTCGGAGGTACCGGCGACCTTGAAGTCCATGTCGCCGAATGCATCCTCGGCGCCGAGGATATCGGTGAGCGCGACGAACTTCTCCTTGCCGTCGACCTCGCCGGAGACGAGGCCCATGGCAATACCGGCGACCGGAGCCTTGAGCGGCACGCCCGCGTTGTACAGGGACAGCGTAGAGGCACAGACAGACCCCATGGAGGTCGAACCGTTGGAGCCGAGAGCCTCAGAGACCTGGCGGATGGCGTACGGGAAGTCCTCACGGGACGGGATAACCGGGAGCAGGGCGCGCTCGGCAAGCGCACCGTGGCCGATCTCGCGGCGCTTCGGGGAGCCGACGCGGCCGGTCTCACCGGTGGAGTACGGCGGGAAGTTGTAGTGGTGGATGTAGCGCTTGGAATCGACCGGGGTGAGCGAGTCGATTTGCTGCTCCATCTTGAGCATGTCCAGGGTGGTCACACCGAGGATCTGGGTCTCACCGCGCTCGAAGAGCGAGGAACCGTGGGCGCGCGGAACGAGGTCGACCTCGACGCCCAGGTCGCGGATGTCGGTGACACCGCGGCCGTCGATACGGAAACCCTCAGCCAGAATCTTGGAACGGACGATCTGCTTCATCACGGCGTTATACGCAGCGCGAATCTGCTTGGAGGCATCCTCCAACTCCGCGAAGCGGTCGAGGAGATCCTCCTCGATGTCTTCCATGTACTCGTTGGTCGCGTCGTCGCGGTCCTGCTTGCCTGGGATGGTGAGCAGCTCGCCCAGCTTCTTGGAGGCCTGCTTTTCCACGGCCTTGAACACGTCATCGGTGTACGGCGGGAAGAGCGGGAACTCCTGGGTTTCCTTTGCGGCGCGCTCGGCCAGGCCAGCCTGTGCCTCACACAGCGTGCGGATGAACGGCTTAGCGGCCTCGAGGCCCTCGGCCACGGTGGACTCCTGCGGTGCCGGGGCACCGTCCTTGATGCGCTCGGCGACGTTCTCGCCAGCACCTGCCTCGACCATCATGATGGCGACGTCGTCCTTGCGGCCCTTCTTCACGATGCGGCCGGCGACGACCATCTCGAAGAGAGCTCGCTCGTGCTGCTCGGCGTTCGGGAAGGCGACCCACTGGCCCTTCGGGTGCTTATCATCGGCGATGAGCGCCATGCGTACGCCGCCCACGGCGCCGGAGACCGGCAGGCCGGAGAGCTGCGTCGCAGCAGACGCGCCGTTGATGGCGACGACGTCGTAGTACTCGTCCGGGTCCATGGACATGACGGTGATGACGACCTGGACCTCGTTGCGCAGGCCCTTGACGAAGGTCGGGCGCAGCGGGCGGTCGATAAGGCGGCAGGCCAGGATGGCCTCGGTGGAGGGACGACCCTCGCGGCGGAAGAAGGAGCCCGGGATCTTGCCCGCGGCGTACATGCGCTCCTCGACGTCGACCGTCAGCGGGAAGAAGTCAAAGCCCTCGCGCGGCTGGTTCGACGCGGTGGTCGTGGCCAGCAGCATGGTGTCGTCATCCAGGTAAGTGGTGACGGAGCCGTCCGCCTGACGGGCCAGCTGGCCGGTCTCGAAGCGGATGGTGCGGGTACCGAAGTCCCCATTGTCGATGGTGGCAATCGCCTCGGTGATGCCAAATTCCTCATCAACGTTAAATTCAACAGCGTTCTTAGCGCTCAAAGTTTTCTACTCCTTGTAGCCCGGCGATCATCGGTGCCGCCGGTTGAAAAATCGTTGGGTTTTCTACAACGAGTAGCGATTTTAGCAGCTTTCCTGGGATTATGTCGAACATCACGCTCCCTGACTCGCGGTACAGGCTTAGGCTTAAACCATGGTCATGTTCGTGTTGTGGTCGCTGCCCACGCTGGTGTTTCTTCTTCTCCGGCGCCAGCCCGTGACCGTCGGACTCGGGCGGCCGCAGGCGCACGGCTGGACGTGGGCCGGCATCCTGCTGCTCGTGTTGCTGGTGCTGAGCTACCTCGTGTTGTTGCCTGTGCCGGCGGAGGTTGTCGCCCAGACCACGACTGCAACAACGGCAATGGGATTCCTCGCGATGGCGCTGCGCGCGGTGGGCGAAGAAATCTTCTTCCGCGGTTTCCTACAAGGAATTATCACCCAACGCTGGAATGCCGGCGCGGGAATTACAGTGCAGGGTCTCCTCTTCGGCCTCATCCACCTACCGCTGGCCATGATGGATGTCGCCCTCATCCCGCTCTTTGTTGTGCAGATTGCCACCGGCTTCGCCCAGGGTTGGCTGCGCGAGAAAAGCGCTTCTTTATGGCCCGGCGCCGCCGTGCACGCTGCCATCAACATCCTCACGGCAATGCTCCTCGTGTAGCCCACGCGCGGGACTAGGCGAACGGGTCGCGCCCTCCCAGCTTCATGTCGAAGCGCGCATAGTCCTCAAGCGACGCAAAGTGGCGCGCATAGAGGTCCACGTCTCCCTCGACCGTGCCGTAGAGTGCAGGCGCGACATCCACGATGTGGCGCATGACGATCGTGGGATGCTCTGCCGATTCTTGGCTACGCGCCAGCGCCATGACCTTCGCGCGCGCCTCATCGTCGTCTGTGGCACGGACGAGGACAATATCTTCGCGGAAATACGACGGCGCGCTGGGCTCTACCGATTCAAGTTCAAAAACGACAATGCCGATATACGGTTCCATGGTGCCAAGCTACCGTCTCAGGGGCCGCGATACCTGCTTCGTGATCACGACGGCCCTAGAAAGCAACACACCCCGTCCGAAGACGGGGTGTGAAAGCAACCGGAAGGCTTAGCGACGCAGGCCCAGGCGGGCGATCAGGTCACGGTAGCGGTCGATGTTGGTGGCAGCCAGGTACTTCAGCAGGCCACGACGACGACCAACCATCAGCAGCAGACCACGACGGGAGTGGTGATCGTGCTTGTGGGTCTTCAGGTGCTCGGTCAGAGTGTTGATGCGGGAGGTGAGCAGAGCAATCTGCGCCTCCGGAGAGCCAGTGTCGGTCTCGTGCAGGCCGTACTCCTTGAGGATTTCGGCCTTCTTCTCAGTGGTCAATGCCATGAGTATTACTCCTCGTTTTATTTCAGTCCGCATGAAATGTCGCGCCGCGAAAGGCGCGCCTGCAACTGCTGCGAACCGCAGTACACAGACTTCGGAAGATATTACAGGTCAGCGCTGGATTTACCAAAAAGCTCGGCCATACGTGCCATGAGGTCGTCGACGAAGCGGTCGATATCCACACCGACTGCCGCGCGCGAGGTGACCTCCGTGTGGAAGCGGGCCGGGTCTCCCGTGGTGCGGCCTTCGTGAGTGCACATCATGTTGATGGGCAGCCAGTCGATGAGGCTCGGGGTTAAGGCGGTCGCGACGGCGAGCGGATCATGCAGGCCACAGCCGCCCAGCTCCGGCTCAGACTGCGCGTAGGCGTCGATGTAGTAGTCGAACATGTCGGCGTAGATGTCCCCTACCAGGGTTCCACGCCACTGCGCGGTGTGCTTCTTCGTGAGCACGGTGCGCGTCGTGACATCGAGACCCACCATGGACACGTTCGTACCGGTACGCAGCAGGAAGTCCGTTGCCGCGGGGTCTTGGATGACATTGGCCTCGGCCAGCGGCGTGACGTTGCCGGGGACGGTGAGGGCTCCGCCCATAAAGACCACGGGGGCATCGGCAAGCTCGGGTGCCTCACGCATCGCCGCGGCGATGGTGGTCGACGGTCCCGTGGGAATGATGGTGAGATCCGCGCCGTGGGTGCGGTAGGCCTCGATGAGGAAGTCGACCGCATCGGTGGTGATGGTCTGCTCCGGGGCGGCGGGCAAGGCGACGTTGCCCACACCGTTCGAGCCATGAATGAACGAGGATATCTCGAGGACCTCGAAGCCGGGCTTCTGCGGGCCCGGGATGACAGGAATCTCGGGGTGTCCCAGCAGCTCGAGGAGCGCGCGAGAGTTGGCGACGCCCTGCTCGACGTCGACATTGCCGTAGGTACCCGTCACCGCCAGTAGCTCGGCCTCGCCGCGCTCGTGGGCGGAAATCGCATAAGCCAACGCGAGCGCGTCATCAATACCGGTGTCGAGGTCAAGTATAAGCTTCATTTAATCCTCCATGAGGAAGTACTGGTCGGGGGTCCAGCCACGGGCGGCGGCATCGGCAGCCAAGGCAACGCGCGCGGCGGCGACGTCTCGGTGCATATTCTCCAGCAGCTCGTCCACGGAGTTGAACTTCACCATGTCCCGCAGGTGAGCGACGAATTCGACGGTGGCCTCGTGGCCGTAGAGATCAGCCTCGCGGTCGAGTACGAAGGACTCGATGGAGCGCTCCTCGTCGCCGAAGGTGGGGTTCGTACCCACGGAAATCGCGGCGGCGTAGGCGCGGCCCGGTTCCATGTTGCCGTCCACACGCGCGGCGGTCGGGTCGATGGAGAACCAGCCTGCGTAGACGCCGTCAGCAGGCAGCGCGTGCGTATCCGGGAAATACTGGTTGGCGGTGGGGAAACCAAGTTCCTTGCCGCCGCGGCCGGCACCGCGGACGACAGGGCCGTTAACACTAAACGCGCGGCCGAGCGCCCAGTTGGCGTGCTCCACGTTGCCTTCGGCAAGCTGAGAGCGCACGTAGGTCGAGCAGATATCCACGTCGTCGTCGCTGAGCAGCGGAATGACGGTGACGTCGAATCCTTGTATCTTTCCTAACGCAGTGAGCAGTTCCGGCGTGCCGGCGGCGTTCGCGCCGAACGAGAAATTCTGGCCCACGACCACACCGCGGGCGTGGAGGGCGTCGACGAGGAGCCGGTCCACGTACGCCTCTGGGCTCAGGCCGGCGAGTTCTTTGGTGAAGTCGATAACGAGGACGCCGTCGACGCCGTAGCTCTCCAGCAAACGCAGGCGCTCCTCAAGGGTCGTCACGGCCAGCGGCGCGCGCTCCGGCAGGAAGACCGACACGGGATGCGGGTCGAAGGTGACGACGACGGCCGAGCGGCCCTCGGCGTGGGCACGTTCCACGGCGGCATCGATAAGCAGCCGGTGGCCGCGGTGTACGCCGTCGAAAACGCCGATGGTCACGATGCTGCCGTGCGAGCACTCGACCTCGCTGAGTCCATACCAAATATCCACGCGCACCATGTTAGTTCACGCGTGCCCCGTCGCTTAGACTAGCGGACATGACTGATGCACTCGCCACCTCCGGCCTCGTTGTCGTTGACAAGCCCGCGGGCATGACCTCCCACGATGTCGTGGGGCGTCTGCGCAGGTTCTTCCACACGAAGAAGGTGGGCCACGCGGGCACGTTGGATCCCATGGCGACGGGAGTGCTCGTCCTGGGCCTCGAGCGCGGCACGAAGTTCCTCGCGCACATGGTCGCCTCCACGAAGGCCTATGACGCCACCATCCGCCTGGGCCAAGCGACCTCCACGGATGACGCGGAGGGCGAGACCGTCTCTTCTGCGGACCCGTCCGCGCTTTCCGATGCCGCCATCACCGACGGCGTCGCCGCGCTCACCGGAGACATCATGCAAAAGCCCGCGGCAGTCTCCGCTATCAAGATCGACGGCAAGCGTGCCTACGAACGCGTCCGCGCCGGCGAAGACGTCGAGATTCCCGCGCGTCCTGTAACGATTTCTCGCTTCGACATCCTGGAGATTCGCCGGGGATCGTTTGTAGACGTCGACGTCCACGTGGAGTGCTCCTCGGGTACGTATATCCGCTCGCTGGCCCGCGACCTCGGCGAAGCACTCGGCGTGGGCGGGCACCTCACGGCCCTGCGGCGAACCGAGGTCGGGCCTTTTACCTTGGCCGACGCACGCACGCTGGAGGAACTGGAAGAATCCCCTACCTTGTCGCTGTCTCTCGACGAGGCGCTGGCGCGCTCCTATCCGGTCCTCGACGTCACGGAAGAAGAAGCGGCGGCGCTGGCCATGGGCAAATGGCTCGAGCCGCGGGGCTTGAAAGGCGTGCACGCGGCCGTGGACCCGTCCGGCAGGTCCGTTGCGCTCATCAAGGAGAAGGGCAAGCGCCTCGCGACGGTCTTCGTGGCGCGGCCGTCGACGCTCTAAGTCGAAGTATGAATGAGTCACGGATTTTCTTGCCGAAAACCCATGACTCATTCACGTTTGAACCCGCACGCGAAGTGTCAGAGGGTATGCGGCACCACGGTCGAGACGATGACGTAGCCGTCGCGGATGACCCAGCGGCCCTCGATGAAAGGCACGGGCGTGGGGCGCGCCAAGATATAGGAGATGAGCGTGCCGTCCGCGCGCAACGAGATTTCCGCTTGGTCGAAGTCGAGCCAGCGCTGCGTCATGGGAAACCACGCCTTGTACGTGGCCTCCTTCGCGCAGAAAAGCAAGCGGTCCGGGCAGGTCACGCCGGCGGCGACGAGCTTGGACATTTGGGGCACCTCGCTGGCCCGGGCGATGGCGTCGAAGACGCCTTCGGGGAGGACATCGGCAGGCTCGGCGTCGATGCCAATCGACCGGACGGAGGAATAGGGTGCCGCAACGGCTGCGCGAAAGCCCTGGGTGTGGGTAATGGAGCCCACGAAACCGTCCGGGAAGAGCGGCATGCCGCGTTCCCCTCTTAAGACGGGCCCCGTCGCGCCGAGCTCGGAGAGGGCTTGGTGGGCGCACCAGCGGGCGTCGCCGAATTCGGCCTTGCGCACGTCCACGGCTTGGCTAACCAGGGTGCGCTCGAGGGGATCGAGGCCGTCATAGTTTAAAAGGTCGGGTTCCGAGGTGCGCACGTAGCAAAAGCGCGCGGAGTCAGGGAAGAGCACGTTATCGATCATGAGCCCATCACCTTGTACGGCCAGACCTGTCCGTCGCGGCTTTGCCATTCGCGCGGGTAGCCCAGGGAAACCTCGGCGTGCGTGACGCCGTCGATCTCCTCGACCACCGGGATGTGGAGGTGACCGTAGATGACCTGCTGCGCGTGGTAGCGGTTCGGCCACGCGCGGGTATGGCGGGTGCCGCACCACAGGGCGACCTCGGGATAGCGCATGCGCTGCGTGGGCTCTTGGACGAGCGGCCAGTGGTTAATGAGAATCGTGGGCCCGTCGATCCGGGACAAGCGCTTAATCGAGTACGCGAGGCGGTCCCAGCACCACGCGCGGATGTCAACGAAGGGGGCGATGGCCACCTCGTCGGTCATCATGATGCCCTTCTCTTCCGCCGCGGAGACGGCGTCCTCGGCCGAGACACCCGGCGTGCGGAAGCTGTAATCGTAGAGCGTAAAGAGCGGGACGATGGTCACCCCGTGGAAGACGGGGTACGGGTCCTCTGGCGTAATGACGCCCAGGCGGCGGCAGCCGGCCACGAGCTTGGCGTACTTCGCGCGGCCGCGGAAGCGGTCCTGGCTGCGGGCAAAAAGCTCGTGGTTGCCAGGAACCCAGATGACGGTGGCATAGCGCGACGCCAGCTCGCCGAGGATCTCCAAAATGAGGTCAGTGCGCTCCGCAACATCGCCAGCGACGATGAGCCAATCACTTGGATCGGAAGGCTGCAGCGCCTCGATGCGGGGCCGGTTTGCCTTGGCCGCCGCATGCAGATCGGACACGGCCCATAGGGTTGCCATCTACAGCTCCTTTCTGGCCCACTTCATTGACTTAAAACGATAAATCACGCCCACGGTGCGGAGGGCGATAAACGCCGCGAGTCCGGCCCACACGCCGGTAAGCCCCCAGTCCAGGGCATAGGCGAGGAAAACGCCGGGCAGATACCCCAGGATAACGGAGGCAAGGGTGAGCGTGCGCAGGAAGGCGGCATCGCCCGCGCCGAGCAGCACGCCGTCGAGTGCGAAGAGCACACCACCCGTGATGACCATGGCAACCATGACCCACCACGGTCGCGCAAGCGCGTCGAGCACCACGGAGTCCTGGGTGAAGATCCGCGGAATGAGGGAGGCACCCACCGCGAAGACGACCGCGAGTGCCACCGCGAAGCCTGCCGAGTAGCCCACAATCCGCTGCCCCACTCGCTTGGCGGAGTGACCAGCGCCGAGGGCCGCACCGATAAGCGTCTGCGCCGCGATGGCGAGCGAGTCGAGGACGAGTGTCAGGAAATTCCACAGCTGCGTCATAATCTGATGCGCGGCCAGGGGCGCCGTGCCGAAGCGTCCCACCACGGCCGTCGCGGAGAGCATCGCCACCTGGAACGCGAGCGACCGCACGATGAGGTCGCGGCCGAGCACCAATTGCTTGCCGATGACCCCTCGGTCCGGGCGCCAGTCCCCCTCATGTTCGCGGTGGAGCTCACGCAGGAAGCACGCGGCGATGATCCCCATGCCCAGCACGGTCGCCGCCGCGGAGCCGAGAACGCCCCAGAAGTGCACGAAGATGGGCACGGCGATGGCACCCGGGATGAGCCCGGCCAGGGTGAACAACAGCGGCTTGCGGGTATCTTGGACGCCGCGCATCCAGCCGTTGCCGGCCATTTCCACGAGGGTAAGCGGGATGGCGAGCGCCGCGAGGCGCAGCCACTCGGCGGCTAGGCGCGCGACTTCCTCGGAGCCCGTCATGAACCTGCCGATGCTCCCGGCGAAGACCCACATGAGGGCCATGAGGATCGCTCCCACGCCCAGGGCCACCCAGGTGGCCTGGACGCCCTCAGCGACGGCGGCCTGGCGGTCGCCACGGCCGTAGAAGCGGGCGGAGCGCGCCGTGGTGCCATAGGACAGGAAAGTCAGCTGGGTGGTGACGACCGATTGCACGGTCGCGGCGGCCCCCAGGGCCGCGAGCGCCGTGGCACCCAAGCGTCCCACGACGGCGGTGTCGAGGAGCAGGTAGAGCGGCATCGCGGCCAGCACGCCCAAGGCGGGCAGGGCTAGGCCGAAAATCCGTCGCGCGGAAACTGTCTCCTCGGTCATTCTTCGGCGAGCAGGGTGACGAGCTGGTTGATGATCTCCCCCTCGTCACCGTACGTGGTGTAGCCGGCGGCCGGCACGTGTCCGCCACCCCCGAGGCGGCCGGCGATCTCGGCGCAGTTGACCGTGGACGAGCGCAGGGAGACCGCCCACACGCCGCGGGACTGTTCCTTGAAAACGACGCCAATATCAGAACCGTCGAGCGCGCGGACGAAGTCGACGAGCGACTCCACGGAGCCCTCGGCCGAACCTTCAGCGAATTCGAGCGAGGCGACGAGGATGCCCAGGCGGTGCGGGCCCGCCGGCAAGATGCGCAGGCCAGAGAGCACGCGGCCGACCATCTGCAGGTCATCCGCATTCGTGGAGTCAATGAGGTCCACGGCGATCTGCTTGGTGTCGAGCCCGTATTGCATGTAGCGGTGGGCGTACATGTGCATGGCCGGACGGCCCCAGCGGAAGGAGCCGGTGTCCGTCATCAGGCCGGCGTAGAGGCCGTGCGCGATCTTCGTATCGAGCTGGACGGAGAGCAAGTCGAGCACGCGCGTCAATACGACCGTCGTGGACTCGCACTCATCGAGCACGAGGTTGATGGAGCCAAACCCTTTGTTCGAGGAGTGGTGGTCGATGCACACGAGGTTGTCGACCGTCGCCACGTCGTCTTCGAGCAGACCCGTGCGGTCGATGGCGCCGCAATCCACCGTGACGTAGACGTCATAGTTTTCCGGCAACGAGGAGGCGAGCTGAATGCGCTCGGAGCCCGGAATGGTGAGCAGGTTCTCCGAGACCGGGCGGCGCTGGCCGATGACGATGGTCGACTCCTTGCCCAACTGATCCAGGCCGAGGGCGAGTGCCGAGGCCGAACCGACGGCATCGGCATCCGGGCGCAGGTGTGTGATGATGCAGACGCGCTGCGCCGCCTTGAGGGCGTCAACAACCGCCTGGAATTGTGCTTCAGTTCCGGCCATCTACTCCTCCTCGCCCGACGTCTTGTACGGGTTCGCGTCGCCCGCTGGACGCGCGTTCTCCTTGAGCTTGGCCAGCTCCGCGTCGCGCTGACGAGCGCGCTCAAGCAGCTCCTCCATGTGCGCGGAGGCCTCCGGCACGGCATCGAACTCGAAACTCAGTGTGGGCGTAAAGCGCACGGAGAGCTGATCGCCCACGATCTTGCGCAACTGACCCTTGGCGCGGTGGAGCGCCTCGGCCGCCTGGTCCAGATCCGGCTCGGAGTTCAGGTCCTTGCCACGGACGGTGTAGTACACCGTGGCGTCGTGCAAATCGCCGGTGACGCGGGTGTCCGTGATGGTTACCAACTCGAGACGGCGGTCTTTAATCTGACGCTCGATGGCACTGGCGACGATCTCCTGAATGCGCTTGGCCATACGGGCCGCGCGGGCGTGATCAACCATGGCTACTCCTTCATGCTTACAGCTTGCCGCAGACGCGGCGTTCAACCAACCAAGTCTAGAGGACAAGCCCTCCCTCGCGCACCTAGCGGGGCGGGCACGCGAAAGCCCGCGTTTCCTCAATTCAGGAAACGCGGGCTCAGCGTCGAATTATTCCGGTATAGAACTCACGCGACTAGTCGCGCGGAACCTCGACCTCTTCGTAGGCCTGCAGGATGTCGCCCACCTGGATATCCGGGTAAGACAGGACAGCACCGCACTCGTAACCGGCGTTCATCTCGGTGACATCGTCCTTCTCGTGACGCAGAGACTCGATCTTCGCGTCGGAGGAAATGACGTTGCCATCGCGGACCAAGCGCACCTTGCCGTTGCGCTTGATCTTGCCCTCGGTGACCATAAGGCCGGCGATGGTACCCACCGCAGAGGACTTGAACAGCGCGCGGATCTCGGCCGCACCAGTGTCGCGCTCTTCGTAGATGGGCTTGAGCATGCCCTTGAGAGCCTGCTCAATCTCTTCGATGGCGCGGTAGATGATGGTGTAGTAACGGATGTCCACGCCTTCGGCGTTGGCCTCCTCCGTTGCCTTACCCTCAGCACGCACGTTGAACGCGATGATGATGGCGTCCGAGGCAGCCGCGAGCGAGACGTTGGTCTGCGTGACAGCACCGACACCGCGGTCGAGGATGTTGAGCTGGACCTCGTCGTCGATCTCCAGGTCGAGCAACGCGTCCTCGAGGGCTTCTACCGAACCGGCGTTGTCGCCCTTGAGAATGAGGTTGAGCGTGGAGGTCTCCTTGAGCACGGCATCCAGGTCTTCGAGAGAGACGCGCTTGCGGGACTTCGCCTGCAGAGCGGAACGCTTGCGGGCATCACGCTGCGCGGCAATCTGACGCGCGACACGGTCGTCCTCGACCACGAGCAGGTTGTCGCCCGCACCCGGCACGCCGTTGAGACCCTGGACCTGGACCGGGCACGACGGACCCGCCTCGTCCACGTCGTTGCCGAACTCGTCGAGCATGCGGCGCACACGGCCATGTGCGTCACCCACGACGATGGAATCACCGACGCGCAGCGTACCGCGCTGAACGATGACCGTCGCGACCGGGCCACGGCCACGGTCGAGGTGGGACTCGATAGCAACGCCCTGGGCGTCCATGTTCGGGTTCGCCGTGAGCTCGAGCGCCGCGTCCGCCGTAAGGATGACAGCCTCGAGCAGGTCCTCGATGTTCGTGCCGGCCTTCGCAGAGATGTCGACGAACATGGTGTCGCCGCCGTACTCCTCCGGGATGAGGCCGTACTCGGTGAGCTGGCCACGAATCTTGTCCGGCTGTGCCTCGGGCTTATCGACCTTGTTCACCGCAACGACGACCGGGATGTCCGCAGCCTTCGCATGGTTGATGGCCTCCACCGTCTGCGGCATAACGCCGTCATCGGCAGCGACAACGAGGATCGCCAAGTCCGTGGACTGGGCACCACGCGCACGCATGGCGGTAAACGCCTCGTGACCCGGGGTATCCAGGAACGTAATCGTGCGCGGGCCATCTTCGAGCTCCACCGTGGTCTGGTAGGCGCCGATGCCCTGGGTGATGCCGCCGGCCTCACCCTCGCGCTCGTGCGTCTTACGGATGGTGTCGAGCAAGCGGGTCTTACCGTGGTCGACGTGGCCCATGACCGTGACGACTGGGGGACGCTTCTCCTGGGCTTCCTCGCCGCCTTCGTCCTCGCCAAACTGGAGGTCGAAGGACTCGAGGAGCTCGCGGTCCTCGTCCTCCGGCGAGACGACCTGCACCTCGTAGTTGATCTCAGAGCCGAGCAGCTGCAGCGTGTCCTCGGAGACGGACGCCGTTGCGGTCACCATCTCGCCGAGGTTGAACAGAGCCTGGACGAGCGCTGCCGGATCGGCACCGATCTTCTCAGCGAAGTCAGCGAGCGACGCGCCGCGACGCAGGCGAACGACCTTGCCGCCGCCGTCGGGCAGGCGGACGCCGCCAACCTCGTGCTTCTGCTGCTCTTCGTACTCATGGCGCTTCTGACGCTTCGACTTCTTGCCGCGACGCGGAGCGCCACCCGGGCGTCCGAATGCACCCGCGGTGCCGCCGCGACGACCGCCGCGACCGCCGCCACCACGGAATCCGCCGCCACCAGCAGCGTGCTGGCCCGGACGGGAACCGCCGCGGCCGCGTCCGCCGCCACCGGCGTTGGAGGACTTGGACGGCATCGTAGCCGGATTCGGGTGCGCCGGCATCATGGCCGGGCTCGGACGACGACCGCCGCCCTGCTGGCCACCCGGACGACCCTGGCCGCCCTGCTGGCCGCGGTTCTGACCGCCACGGTTCTGGCCGCCCTGGCCACCGTGGCCACGACCTTCGCCGCCCTTACCTGCGCGCGGGCCCTTGGAGCCACCCGGACGCGGGCCCGGACGGTCGCTCGAACCCGTGGAGAACGGGTTATTCGCCACACGACGCGTGCCGCCCGGCTTCGGCATAGAACGCGGGGTCGGTGCGCCCGGCTTCGGGGCAGCGGACTGACCCGGCTTCGGGGCGCCCTGCGCCGGTTTCGACGCGGGCTGGCCCGGCTTAGCGGCGTTAGACTTCTCTGCACCCGGCTTGGGTGCGCCCGGCTTCGGTCCCGACTTCTCCGCGGGCTTGCCCGGCTTCGCCTGCGCAGACGGGGCCTGCTGGCCCGGCTTGGGGTTGCCAGCGCCCGGCTTCGGGGCAGCAGACTGTCCCGGCTTGGCAGCACCCGACTTGGGCGCGCCACCCTTCGCGGGCTGCTGGGCGTCATCCTTGGCGCCCTGCGGCTCGTAGAAGGCACGCATCTTCTTCACCACCGGCGGTTCGATGGTGGACGATGCGGTTTTAACGAACTCGCCCTGGTCCTTCAGGGTCGCGAGCAGTTCCTTGCTGGTTACTCCGAGCTCTTTCGCGAGCTCGTGAACGCGTAGCTTTCCGGCCACTTGTCTCCTCTTGGTTGTTACTTGAGGATGGCCGCGAAAGTGGCGGCCACCGTCAAGAGTTGTTGTTGACGACTTTCATCGCTGATGCTTCATCGTTGTGCGCTCATCAGTGTGGGGTCTTCCTTTATGCAATCTGGGTCCGGCACCACGTTAGGGCGCCGCGACCGACTCCAGGTACGAACGTACTTGACCTGTGTCCACGTGGGTAGACGTGCGCAGCGCGCGACCGAAAGCTCGGCGGCGCTCCGCTAGCTCATATGCGTCCACATCCGGCGTGAGCCACGCTCCCCGTCCGGGAAGGCGGCGGTGCGGATCGGCCACGACGCGAGTTGGATCTGCGGGGTCGAGGACCACGCGGAGCAGCTCGGTATCGGGGCGGCGGTCGCGAGTGGCAATGCACGTACGCACACGGGGTGACGTCATAGCGAGGTCAACTCCTTCGTGCTCGTGCACGCTCCGATTCAGGGCGTGCGGGATTACCACCGGTGTCCACCGGCGCATGAGGGCCGTTCCTTAGTCTACGCGACATGACGCAGAATTTGAACTTAGGGTAAACGCGCCGCCACGCAAGCGTGGTGACGCGACACCAAAATTACGCGGCGCGACACCACAATTTACTCTGCAGACTCCGCGTCCGAGTGGATGTCGATCTTCCAGCCGGTAAGACGCGCGGCGAGACGAGCGTTCTGGCCCTCCTTGCCGATGGCGAGCGAAAGCTGGTAATCCGGCACGGTGACGCGGGCGATCTGCGCCTCCGGATCGAGGACGTCGACGCGCACGACCTTAGACGGTGCAAGCGCATTGCCCACGTAGACGGCCGGGTCCTCGTTGAAGTCAATAATGTCGATCTTCTCGCCGTGGAGCTCACGCATGATGTTGTTGACGCGCGCCCCCTTGGGGCCAATGCAGGCGCCCTTGGCATTAAGGCCCTTGGCCTTGCCCTGCACGGCGATCTTCGTGCGGTGGCCAGCCTCGCGGGCAATGGAGATGACCTCCACGGAGCCGTCGCCAACCTCCGGGATCTCCAGCTCGAAGAGGCCGCGGACGAGCTCCGGGTGGGTGCGCGAGAGACTCACCTGCACGGCAGCGCCGTTCTTATGCACGTCGACGACATACGCCTTGACGCGGTCACCGTGCTTCAAGGTCTCGCCCGGGATCTGCTCGGCGGGCAGGAGGATACCGTCCTGGGCGTCGGCTTCGGTGCCGAGCTGGACCACGACGATACCGCGCTCGTTGGCGCGCGCGTCGCGCTGCACGATGCCGGAGACCACGCGACCGGTGAGCGGCGTGTAGGAATCAAAGGTGCGGTCGGCCTCAGCCTCACGCATGCGGCGCAGGATGGCGTCGCGCACGGCGTGGGCGCCCACGCGGCCGAAGTTGGCTGGGGTGTCGTCATATTCGGTGACGACCTCGCCGGTCTCCGGGTCGGTCTCGGTGACGATGACGGCCACGGCGCCGGTGTCTCCGTCGATGTCCACGCGGGCCTTGACGTTCTCGTCCGGCTCCGTCGCGCGGTATTCGCGGTAGGAGAAGAGCAAAGCGGATGCGATGGTCTGCAGCAGATCACCCACGGGGATGCCCTGCTGCGTCTGGATGGTGCGCAATGCCGCGATGTCGATATTCACTTATTAGTCCTCTCGGTCAGCCTGCTCGGCTGCTTGTTCAAACGATTGCTCAGTCACTCGAAGCTCGTCTTCGGGTGCGCGTGCGAATTCAATTTCTACCACCGCACCGGCCAGATTTTCCAATCGTGCGACGCTCACGCGCAGCTCTTTCTTCGCGCGCGCGACGAGGATCACCGAGGACTCGTCAGGAGACAGCGCTCCCAGTCGGCCCACGGTCTTCCCCTCCAGCGAAATAACACGGCCACGGTTGCGACGGAAATGGCGCGGCGCGGTGAGCGGCAGATCCACGCCCGGCGTGGAAACCTCCAGCGTGTAGCCTGCGCCGAAATTGAGATCGCCGCGCGCCTCTAGGTCGTCGAAAAACGTGGAGATCTCATCGGAGACCTCCCCCAGCAGATCCGAGCTCGGGCGTTCGTCGCCATCGACGCGGATAACCACCTGGGACTTCTTGCCAGCCGGAGTTGCCTTGACGTGCTCAAGGTCAAGCCCGCGCGCGGCCAACAGCGGGGTAAGCCGCTCGGTCAAAATCTGTGGAGTGGGAAAAGCCATGCGTTCTACCCTAGCCGCTTCCCACGTCTCGCAGGCGCGCTAAGGTTGACTGCGTGTTACGCCGAATGCTCATTGCCGCCGTCTTGCCCGCCGCCCTGCTCACCGCCGGGTGCGCGCCTGTCATCGACTACTTCGGCCCGCGGCCGGACCCGACCCTTATCGAACTCGCCGCGCAAGCGCAGTCCCAGGGCAACGCAGAGCATGCCGATGCCCTCTGGGCCGAGGTCGCCCGCACCTGCGGGTTCGCCGAGGACGGCACCTCCCCTGGCTCCTGCCAGGTCGACCGCGACGCCGCCGTGGCGGAGTACTCCACGAAGCACGCCGAGCCCATCGATCCGCTCACCGCCGCCGTCCCCGTCGAATCCCGCGCGCTCATCGTCTCCCACGCTATTGACGATGCCGCCAGCGCCGCGCCGCAGCTCGCCGAGCCGGACCTTATGCTTACCCCAGCCGAAATCGACCAGGCAAAGGATCTCCTCGCGTGGGAATACGAGACCATCTGGGGACTGGACACGGCGAAGGCATTTGCGGCGGGCGATCAGGAGGGGCGCATCGGCAGCCTCATCGCTGACCACGAGCAGATCGCCGCATGGCTGCGGGGCCTGCTGGCAGACGCCAAGGCCGAGGCCCCGGCGCAGGCCGCGGCCTACACTGCGACGGACCTGCCGCTGCCCACAGACACGGCGAGCTCCGCAGACTACGTCACGCAGTTAAACGCACGCACGCAGGAACGCTGGACGCAGGCGGCGACAATCGCGGGCCGGGACGAAGCCACAGCTGCCGCGACCACCGAGGCGACGGATGCGACCGCGTGGCTGCGCTGGCTCGTGGGGACCGCCGCCTGGGCGCGCACCGTCTAGCGGGTAGAGTGGGCGGTTATGACCGCTTCACGCCAGAAGTCCGCACGCTGGCTCGCTCTCCTCTTACTCATCCTCGGTATCGGGGCGATGTCGCTGGGAGGTGTGGAGCAGCCCAACGCGGGTACTCATTCCCTGCCGAGCGACGCGGAGTCCACCCGCGTCGCCAACATCCAGGCCGAGGTTCAGGAGGCCTCGGGCGCCGGCGGATCTCAGGCGGCCATCGTCTTCTTCAGCGGTGACGTGCGCACACACATGGACGAGTTGCAGAAACTCGCCGGTGACTTGGGCCCCGTCATTCCGAATGAGGCCGGCGACGGTGCCATCGTGCCCTACAACGTGGAGTCCACGAGCTCCTCGCAGAACGCCACCGAGGTCGAAGACCTACGCGCGCGCCTCACCGACGGCGCACCGGAGGGCGTGACCGTCCAGGTCACCGGCCCGGCCGCGATCCGCGCTGACCTCGCCAGCGTCTTCGAAGGCGCCAACTTCCTGCTCCTTGGCGTCACCGCGGCCATCGTGGCGCTCCTGCTCATCGCGACGTATCGCTCCCCCATCCTGTGGATCCTGCCGCTGCTCGTCATCGGCATCGCTGACCGAGTCGCCGCAACCATCTATACCTACGTCCTCGACGCCACCGGCCTCGCCTGGAACGAGTCGACCTCCGGCATCCTCTCCGTCCTCGTCTTCGGCGCGGGCACGAACTACGCGTTACTGCTTATCTCGCGCTACCGCGATGAGCTCACGCGCCACGAGGACCGCTTCGCCGCCATGGCCGCCGCCTGGCTGCCCACGCTCAAGGCTGTCACCGCCTCGGCGACGACCGTGATCCTCGGCGTGCTCTGTCTGCTGCTCTCCTCCGTCCCCAACACTCGTGGCCTGGGCCTCGCGTCCGCCACGGGCATCATCATCGCGTGGCTCTTCGCCCTGTTCGTCCTGCCCGGCGTGCTCGTGACCTTCGGTCGCTGGATCTTCTGGCCCCGCCGCCCCGAAGTCGGCACCGAGCCGAACCACAAGCTCTGGGACCGCGTGGGCGGCCTTGTGGGCGCACGCCCCAAGCTCGTCACGGCCGTCTCCCTTCTCCTGCTCGCCGTGTGCGCTTCCGGCTACGCCCACATTTCCACGGGGCTGACCCAATCCGACCAGTTCCTCGACACCCCGGAATCCATCTCCGCCGGCACCGAGCTCGAAGAGACATTCCCCGAGCAATCCGCCACTCCGACCATTATCGCCACCCGCGACGCGGACGCGGTGAAGGAGGCCCTCCCCGACGCTCGTGAGACCGGCGCCGCCAACGGCTGGACGCTCTTCCAGTCTTCCGCCCATTTCTCTGAACTACGCGGGCAGCTGCCGGGCGAGACCTACGTGGGCGGCTCCGACGCCCAGCTCGCGGACGAAGAATCCGCCGCAGCCGACGATCGCCGCACCATCTTCCCGCTCGTCCTCGCTCTTGCATGTGGCGCGCTCATCCTCATGCTGCGCTCCCTGCTCGCGCCGCTCATCATGGTCGCCTCCGTCTTACTCACCAATGTCGCCGCCCTGGGCCTGGGCTGGTGGGTAAGCTACTACATCTTCGGCTTCGACCGCTTCGCCTCCACGACGCCGCTTTTCGCGTTCGTCTTCCTCGTCGCCCTCGGCATCGACTACACGATCTTCCTCATCACCCGTGCCCGCGAGGACGCCCGCAGTGTTGGCACCCGCCGCGGCGTGCTCACCGCGCTCTCGGCCACCGGCGGCGTCATCACCTCAGCAGGCATCCTGCTGGCCGCCGTCTTCGCCGCACTCGGCGTCCTTCCCCTCGTCGTCCTCGCGCAGCTGGGCATCACGGTCTTCATCGGTGTCCTCCTCGACACTCTTATCGTGCGTACCGTCCTCGTGCCCGCCCTCGTCCAGCTCCTCGGCGAGAAATTCTGGTGGCCTGCCCACCCGGCCGGAAAATCCGACTCGGAAACGGTTTCCCTTAAATCTGCCGGATCCCCCGCTGCGCAGCGCTCCTGAAAATTGCCTGTCCTTCCGCTCAGCGGAAGGACAGGCAATTATGCGTTGAATTTCATTGCACACAATCGCATGGACTCCTACGTTGGGTCGGCATGGACGCGGCAGGCCCTCCTCCCGCTGCTTTCAAGAATCTGACCTCAACCATGCAAAGGAGCACTAACTCCATGCGTTCTATGACGAAGACTCTCGCAACCTTCGGTGCCGCCACAGCGCTTACCACAGCGCTTACCGCCGTCGGCGCCCCCGCCGCTCACGCCGCCTCCACCGCGGCCTGGGACCAGGTCGCCGCGTGCGAGTCCGGCGGCAACTGGAATATCAACACGGGCAATGGCTACTACGGCGGCGTCCAGTTCAGCTACGACACGTGGGCCGGCTACGGCGGTCAGCAGTACGCGCCCACCGCAGACCAGGCCACCAAGGCCCAGCAGATCGACATCGCCGAGCGCGTCCTCGCTGGCCAGGGCGCTGGCGCCTGGCCCAACTGCGGCGGCCCGCTGACCTACTAGCCGCTAGCGCGTGAGCCGATAGGCCGCACGCATCATGAGCAGCTGCGCCGGAAGGCGCAGCACGTGATAGGCCTTCTTCCCCCACCCCGCGCCGGTCTTCAAATCGCGCGCGGCGTGATAGAAGTTCGCCGGCCACACGGCCGCGAGCAACCCGAGCGCTGACCACCCGCCCACAGGGCGGGTTTTCTTATTGATTACTGCGGCACCCGTCCCCAACTCCCACACGCCCGAGGCGTAGTTGTACAACCGCGCCGTGCCCGGCAACTGCGGCGGCACGATGGACTCAAACTCCTCCTTCTTTACGAAGTGGAGGGTGCCCATGGTGAGCATGACCGAACCGAACGTCAACGCGCGGGCTTCATTCCAATCGATGTTCATACCTCGAGCCTAGCCCCACCAACCGTGGTGACGCACGCACAAGGAAACCACCAAAGGTAAACCACACATCTCCCAGACCCGCTCGGTTTACTTCCTCTGGTTTCCTTTTACATAGTCGTTACACAGTCGAACAAAAAAAGGGAGCCTCACAAGATCCCTTCTGTCCCTCCACAATCACGAACGCCCCACCGACACACGTCGATGGGGCGCCTCGCCTCAGAAGTTAACCCTTAACCACGCACGAGCGAGGTGAGCTTCTCCACGATCGCCGCAGCCGGGACCTCGAGGGTCTCGCCTCCGCGGATACGCAGCTCAATGATGCCATCCTTAAAGGAGCGGCCCAGGATCGCGATGAACGGCATGCCCAGCAGCTCGGCGTCCTTGAATTTCACACCCGGGGAGACCTTCGGGCGGTCGTCGAAGAGGACCTCGATACCGGAAGCATCCAGGTCAGCCACGAGCTTGTCGCCCGCCTCGAGAGCCGCCTGATCCTTGTTCGCAACGACCACGTGCACCTGGTACGGCGCGACGTCAATGGGCCAGTTGAGGCCCTTCTCGTCCGAGCGCTGCTCGGCGAGAACAGCCATCATGCGGGAGACGCCGATGCCGTAGGAACCCATGGTCGGGACGGCGCGCTTGCCGTTCTCGTCGAGGATCTGGACGTCAAAGGCCTTCGTGTACTTGCGGCCCAGCTGGAAGATGTGGCCCAGCTCGATGCCGCGCTCCAGCGTCAGCGTGCCCTGCCCCTCCGGAGCCGGGTCGCCTTCCTTGATCTCCGCTGCCTCGATGAACTCGTCGACAGTGAAGTCACGGCCAGCCACGCACCCCACCACGTGGCGGTTCTTCGCATCCGCGCCCGTGATCCAGGAGGAGCCGTTGACCACGCGCGGGTCAGCGTAAACCTTGACGCCATTGGCATTAAGGGCACGCGGCCCCACGTAGCCCTTGACCAGGAACGGGTATTTCTTAAAGTCGGCATCCGACGCCAGCTCAAACTCGACCGGCTCCAGCGACGCCTCGAGACGCTTCTCGTCCAGCGCGCGATCGCCCGGGATGAGAACCGCAGCGAGCTCCCATTCCTTCTCTTCTTCCGATGCCGCCGGCGCGGCAGTCTTGATGACCATGCACTTGAGCGTGTCTGCGCCCGTCACGGCGCGACCGTCGATCTCGATGCCCTCGCCATTCGCCCAGTCCACGAGGGTGTCGATGGTCTCTGCATCCGGGGTCGTGTACTCGGTCGCCTCCGGCTGGCCCTCGATGGGGGTCTCCGCCGGAACCGGGGTGACAACGGCCTCGACGTTCGCCGCGTAGTCGCCATCAGTCGCGCGCACGAAGGTATCCTCGCCCGCAGGCGACACGGCCAGGAACTCCTCCGACGCAGAGCCGCCCATGGCACCCGAGGTCGCCTTGCAGATGGCGTAATCGATCTTCAAGCGGTTAAAGATGTTTTGGTACGCCTTTCGGTGACGCATGTAGGACTCGTCCAAGCCCTCATCCGTCATGTCGAAAGAATAGGAATCCTTCATCACGAACTCGCGGCCACGCAGAATGCCCGCACGCGGACGCTCCTCGTCGCGGTACTTGGTCTGAATCTGGTACAGGGTGACCGGGAAGTCCTTGTACGAGGAGTACATGTCCTTGACGGCAGAGGCGAACATTTCCTCGTGCGTCGGGCCCAGCAACATGTCTGCGCCCTTGCGGTCCTGGAGACGGAAGAGGTTATCCCCGTACTCGGTCCAGCGGTCCGTGAGCTCGTAGGGCTCGCGCGGCAGCAGCGCCGGGAAGAGCATTTCCTGGCCGCCGATGGCATTCATCTCCTGGCGGACAACATCCTCAATCTTGCGCAGCGTGCGCAGACCCAGCGGCAGCCAGGTGTACACACCAGGCGCGGCACGGCGCACGTACCCCGCGCGGACCAAGAGCTTGTGGCTGGTGACTTCGGCGTCGGCCGGATCCTCGCGCAGAGTGCGCAGGAAGAGCGTAGAAAGGCGTGTAATCATGGTTCCCAACTTTACCCCGCTGGGCCGGGCGCTACGCTAGTGGCATGCTCATCGTCCTCCCACCTTCTGAAACCAAGGCGCCCGGAGGCACCGGCGCCCCGCTTGACCTGGACTCTTTGTCCTTCCCGGAACTTAACCCGGCGCGCCGCGAAATCGCGGAAGTCTTAAGCTCCCTGGACCCCGACGAGGCGCTCAGCATCCTCAAGATTTCGCAGAAGCTGCGTGGGGAGGCTGTCGCCAACACGGAGCTCTTTACCTCCCCCACCATGCCCGCCCTTGAGCGCTACACCGGCGTCCTCTACGACGCTTTGGACGCTCCCTCGCTTTCCGATGCCGCCCGCTCCCGCCTCGCCGTCGGCTCCGCCCTCTTCGGACTCGTCCGCGCAGGCGATCTCATTCCCCACTACCGGCTATCCGGCGGCACGAAACTCGAGGGCCGCACCATGAAGTCGCGCTGGGGCTCGTTCATCACGGACGCGCTCACACGGGTCCAGGACGAGGAACTCGTGGTCGACCTGCGCTCCGGCACGTACCAGCAGCTCGGCCGGCTCCAAGGCGCTGTGACCGCCCGCGTCGAGTCCGTGCAGGAGGACGGCTCCCGCAAGGTAGTCTCCCACTTCAATAAGCACTACAAGGGCCAGCTCGCCCGCGTGCTCGCGACTGCACCCTCGGAGGCCTACTCCATCGACGACGTCGCCGCCCTTGCCCAGGCCGCAGGACTCACCACCGAAACCCGTCGAAACGAGCTCGTCCTCGTCATCTAACGCACACCGCCATGTACCCCATTGCGCTGCGCTTTCACCATCCAGTGAATAAAATTAATGGTATGACACGGCGTAAGAAATCTCTGGTGTGGCTCAGTTCGATCCTCGCGGTGCTCGTAGTCATCGCGCTTCTCGCGGGGTACTTCTCCGCGCGGATCATCTTGCACTTTCTCTTCGCCCCGCAGCACGCCATTGACGTCTACACTTCCCCTGCGCTGGAGGCCGCCCACACCCGCATCACTACCGAAGACGGGCTCGGTCTCGACGCCTGGGAGCTCGCACCGGACACCGACCCGAAGGGCGGCGTTGTCATCCTTTCCGGCCTCCAAGGCCCAAGTGTGACGCACCTCCACGAGTTCGGCGAGTTTCTCCAGGACCAGGGCTACACCGCGCTGCTGCTGGAAATGCGCGGCATCGCCGGCTCCGAGGGCGACCACGAGGAGGGCGGCCTCGGCGAAATCCGGGATCTCAAGGCGGGGCTCACCTACCTCCGCTCCGAGCACCCGGATCTTCCGCTGGGTGTGTGGGGCACGTCCATGGGCGGCTTCGTCACCCTCGCGAGCCTCGACTATCTCGACGCGGACACCATGCCCGCCGCCGTGGTCGCCACGAGTTCGTATACCAATTTTCCTTCCATTTTCGCTGATACCGCGATTGCCTACGGCCTCCCCGAGAGCCAGCGCACCGCCGTGGAAGAAGGAATCACCGAAGAACTCGGCGACCGCTACGGCGAGTACACCACCGCCAGCGCCCTGCACGCCGTCCAGCACACGGACACCAAGATCATGCTCGCCTACGCCGAAGGCGACGTCCAAGTCCCCTCGCGCCACTCCAAGGAACTCATCGCCGCCGCCCGCGCCGCGGGCAAGGACCCTGAAGTCTTCGCCGTCGAAGGCAAGGAACACTTCATCGTCCCCGCCAACGAAGAAGGTCTCACCGAGTACGTCGGCGACACCTCCTACGGCCGCGCCGTCGCTGACTTCTTTGCACGCAACCTGCGCCGATAACGCACCTTCCTTAAACCTAAACTCATCCCGCGCACCAACGAGGGCCGCACAGCGCAACGAAGATATGCCGAGCTACAGCAGCGGGTTGTACCGCAGACTGTTGCGCCGCGGCTCGCATTCCGTTGCAATGCGAATAGACCGCGCCACGCGTCCCTCATCGCGCGCCTTATAGAGCGGATCCACAATCCGGTCCCGCAGATTCCACGGGGAAATCGTATTGATGTAAATCTTCGTGCCGCCCTCAAAGCCCGCGAGCGTGGACACGCGCAACTTGATCATCACGCGCCACGGCGCCGGCGTCGCGGTGGACGGCGGACGGTGGTGCCACTCCTCGTTACACGCGACGTGCGGCCCCACAGCCACGTGCGCGGCATGGATGAGGTCGCTCATCGCGTCGCGTTCCTCGCTCGACTGCAGCCACGGCTCACACGTCGCGGACTTGGAGTAGATCTCCAGCGTCGGATAGCGGTGGCCAAAACCGGCAAAGAGCACGGCGTGGTCGTTCTCAGCGATGATGAGGTTGTGCTGCATCGCGTAGTCCACGGCCCACTCGTTGTACATGTTGGGATGCGCACGCAGAATCTCGAGCTCATGGCCTGCCGCCATGCCGCGGTCATCGATGGCCACGAGCTGCTTGTGCAGGTGGTCAAAGGACGCGCCCGCCGGCGCCAACCAGTTCTGGAACGCAACGACATACGACGCATACCGATTGTGCTCATACAGGTCGCGCATACTATCGGCCGTAAACTGCACGAACAACCGGTGTTCTTCCGGCGTAAGCGTGCCCGAAGACGCCAGCCGGTCATCCGTCGTCGCACCCGGCACATAGTGATTGCGTCCCACGATGACGTCGTGTCCGCCGCCAAAGAAACAGTGCGACTGCGCCAGCAACGCCTCGTCGTCCGCGTCCGGCTGTCCGGAGGCCGCGCGCTTCGTCCGCACCGTGCGAAGAACATGCTCGCGCCCCGCCGGATCTGCGAGATAGGCATCCATGCGCGCCTGTGTCGCCGCGTCGAGCTGGTAGCCGTAGTTCTGCTCCCAGTAGTCGAAGGAGACAATCTCAAAAAGGTTCGGCACGCGCCGGAACAGCGGCTCCGTCGCATCGAGCGCCCCCGCCGACACACCGCGCAGAATCTCCCCAGTAGCCAGAATGCGGGATTTCTCCGGCGGCGTCTCCAGCCGGCGCTCCGCACAAAACGCACACGTTGCCACGTGTGCCTGCGCGTCAATATCGTGTACGGCAGACGCAGGCGTCGAGAAAGGCCGGTTTCCACGGCCCGGCACGGTCCATACCTCGGTGCCGGAGAAGGGATTGAGTTGTTTGACGGTGCCGTCCGCCATGCGCAGAATGGGCTCGGGGCGGCTGTAGAGGGACTGGGTCATACCGTTTAGACTATCGCGCCTCTACACTGGTGTCCCATGCAGCACGAGTATTTTGAGGTCGACGTTTTCGCCACTGCACCTTTCAGCGGTAACCCCCTGGGCGTCATCACGGGCGCAGATTCGCTCACCACCGCGCAGATGCAGAAAATCGCCAACTGGACGAATTTTTCAGAGACCACCTTCCTGCTCGAGCCCCACCACCCAGAGGCTGACTACCGCGTGCGCATTTTCACTCCCACAGAGGAGTTCGACTTCGCCGGCCACCCCACGCTAGGCACCGCCCGCGTCTTCAGCGAACTCACCGGCACACGCCGCGCCCTTGTCCAGGAATGCGGCGTGGGCTTGGTCCACCTGCGCGAGGAGGGCGGCGTCTATTCCTTCGCCACCCCACCTCTGCGCCGCGAAGGCGCTCTGAGCCCCGAAGAGCTCGAGGAGACGTGCCGCTTCCTTAACATCACTCCCGCCGACGTCGTCGATTCCGGCTGGGTCGACAACGGCCCCGGCTGGCGGCTCATCCAGCTTGCCGATGCAGCCTCCGTCCGCGCCCTGCAGCCGTCCCCCATCCCCGGGGTCAAGGTCGGCGTCGTGGGCCTCGAAGCCTCCGGAAGCGAGACCGCCTATGAGGTTCGCGCATTCACGTCCGCATTCGAAGACCCCGTCACCGGCTCGTTCAACGGCGGCGCCGCGCAGTTCCTCCGCGGCCGCGGCCTCGTGCCCAATACCTATGTCGCGGCGCAAGGCTCGCAGCTCGGTCGCGCCGGCCGCGTCCACATCCATGACGACGGCACCGATATCTGGGTCGGCGGCGCAGTCGCCATCCGCGTGCGCGGCACGCTGGAATCCTAAGGAGCACCATGCACCCCTCCATCGAGCACAGCTACGCCAGAGCACTTCCGGACCTCGTCGCGGCCGCGCGCGGCGAAAGCCATCCCGACGCCCGTCTCGTGCTGCTCAACGAGGAACTCGCCACCGAGCTCGGCTTCGACGCGGAGTGGCTGCGTTCGCCCGAGGGCATCGAGTTTCTCCTCGGCCACGGCGAAGAGTCCTACGCCATGGCGTACGCGGGCTACCAATTCGGCCAGTTCAATCCCCGCATGGGCGATGGCCGCGCACTGCTTCTCGGCGAGGTCGTCGACGGCGACGGCGCCCGTTGGGATCTCCACACCAAAGGCACCGGTCGCACGCCGTTTTCTCGTCCGGGCTCGGACGGCCGCGGCACGCTGCGTTCCATGCTGCGCGAATACCTCGTCTCCTCGGCGCTTCACGCACTTGGCGTGCCTACCACCCGACCGCTGGCGGTACTCTCCACCGGTCGCAAGATTCAACGCCAGATGGTCGAGCCCGCCGGCGTCATCGTGCGCGTCGCCGCCAGCCATATCCGTGTGGGCACGGTCCACTACGCGCAGATGGTCGGTGAAGACACGCTGCGCGCCCTCGCCAACGTTGCTATCGAGCGCCACTATCCCGACCTTGCCGCAGGCGACTACACGGGGCTCTACGAATCAGTCATGGCATCCCAAATCCGTACCGTCGCCGCGTGGCAGCGCCTCGGCTTCCTCCACGGCGTCATGAACACGGATAACACGACGCTTACCGGCGAGACCATCGACTTCGGCCCTTGCGCCTTCGTCGAAACCTTCGATCACGACACGGTGTACTCCTCCATCGACACGCAGGGCCGCTACCGCTTCGGCCACCAGCCCGGCATCCTCGGATGGAACCTCGCGCGCCTCGCCGAGTCCATGCTGCCGCTCTTCGACGCCGATCCCAACGAGGCCGTCTCCTTCGCGCAGGAGACCATCAACGGTTTCTACAACGCCTTCGAGACCGAACACCACGCTCAACTCGCCCAGGCGCTCGGTCTCAAACCGGAGACCTCCCGCGAGCTCACCACGGATCTTCTCGCAGCGCTGCCTGACCACGAACTCACGCGGACTCTCGCCGCGCTCCGCTACGGCGGCGATGTCCCGGCCGGAGCCTTGGCAGAATGGCAGCAGCGCTACGCCGCGGCAGCCCCCGCCGCGCCCTCGGAGACCGGACCACGCGTCCCGGTTGTTATTCCCCGCAACCTCGCCGTCGAAGCCGCGCTGCGCGACGCGCCTACCGACATGAGCCAGTTTCTCCGATTGCTCGATGCCGTCACGCACCCGTTCACGCCGAACGACGAATTCGAGGCGCCCAGCGCCCCCGCACAGCTGGAGATGTACCGCACCTACTGCGGAACCTAAACGGGCTCCAGCAGAAGACGCACGTATCGTCCCCGAACCTCCGGCGACGTCTACACGACGATACCCCGCATCTCATAAGATTTTCTTCCTCTATTACCGCGAATCGGCGAGAACAACTACGCGAATCGGCGAAGGAATAGTCGCAAAACGGCGAAGACTATCACTTTGAATCGCATTTTGCACTAAAATACGAGCTCATGAGCGGTTACGTCATCCAACGCAATATCATGCCCCGGGCGAAGGAAATCCTCGCTTTTAGCCCCGTGACTGTTATCTCGGGCGGACGTCAGACGGGCAAGAGCACCCTCGCCCAAGAGCTCGTACGAGATACCGATGCAGTCGTCGCCAATCTCGACGTTGAGGCGTACCGCGAGGCCGCAGATGCTGATCCTGACGGATTCATTCGCCAGTTCAGCGACCGGCCCCTCGTCATCGACGAGATCCAACGCGTTCCGAAGCTCTTTCTCGCCATCAAGGCGGCCGTCGACGCTGACCGTCGGCCGGGACGCTTCGTCGTGACTGGGTCGTCCAACTTCTTTAGCCTGTCCGGGACCGAGGAAAGCCTCGCAGGACGAGCCATCACCATCCCCATGCGCGGACTCAGCCAAGGCGAGCTACGCGGTATCACTGACGATTTTGCAGCATGGGCATGGAAGCTGCCGGAGAATCCGTCGCCACAGCTCGACCTCCCGGAACTCAGCCGTCGTGACTATCTCACTACCGTCGTGCAGAGCAGCTTCCCGGAGATCCACAATGCACCCGCCGCCCTGGCTGAGGCCTGGCTCGACGCCTATGTCGAGAGGGTGACCAACCTTGATGCACGCCTGGTCCGCCGAGTTCAGCACCCCGACCGTTTGGGGCGATTGTTGCGACTGCTCGCCGCGGAACCAGCCATGGAGTTTGTCGCAGCCAAAGCCGGTCGCAGTCTCGACGTTCCGGCACGCAGCATCCCCGCGTACTTAGACACGCTTCGCGATGTCTATCTCATCGACGAACTGGATCCCTGGGGACGCAACCTCTCGTCACGCGTGGCGGGGCGAAAGAAGGTGATGTTTAACGACACCGCGATCGCGAGCATCCTGACCGGCACGGACGTGGAAAGCCTTGAATACGACATCGCGGGGCAGCTCACCGGCGGCCTCGTTGAGAATTTCGTTGCCACCGAATTAGCGAAACAACGCGCCTGGTCTTCGGTGAAATTCAATATCATGCACTACCGACATCGCGATGGCGAAGAGGTCGACCTCATCCTGGAAAACCGCCGCCACCAGATCGTCGCCATCGAAGTGAAGACGACCACCACCGTTCGTGCCCAGCATGTACGCAACCTTCGTTCGGTGAGGGACAAGGTAGGTGACGCATTTATCGCAGGAATTGTGCTCTACACGGGCACAAAAATACTGCCGTTCGGCGACAATATCTGGGCCGTGCCGATCAATGCTCTCTGGGAAACCGGAGAGGCCCACTCCCCGACCGAGGGTTAAAGCTCGGCCGCGGTTTAGAGTCCCTCGCGCGCGTTGGACTCGGCAGTCATCTCCGCGAGCACGCCCTCGATGTTGAGATTGACTACCGGATGAGTGGCCGGGTCTTCGGCTGCCAAGTCGCCTTGGATGCGGCGGACGTAGTCCACGTCCTTATCGCCGCGATCGGAGAGAGTGACCAAGATGTTCATCTCCTCGCCGGTCTCCTCGCACTGCTGGGCGAGCTTGAGAGCATACGCCAGCGCGTGCGAGGACTCGAGCGCTGGGATGATGCCCTCGTAGCGTGAGAGCATGCGGAAGGCATCGAGGGCCTCCGCGTCCGTGACGGCCGAGTACGCCGCGCGGCCGGTGTCCTTGAGGTAGGAGTGTTCCGGGCCGATACCCGGGTAGTCCAGGCACGCAGACACCGAATGCGGATGCAGGATCTCGCCGTCCTTGAGCAACGCATACGAGCAAGATCCGTGCAGGATGCCCACCACACCCTTGTTGAGCGGCGCGCCGTGCTTGTCCGTGTCAAGGCCCTCGCCTGCCGGCTCGACACCGATGAGGCGGACATTGTCGTTGCCTGCATACTGCTCGCCGTCCTCCATGCCGAGCAGGTACTCGGCGAAGGTGCCAATGGCGTTGGAGCCGCCTCCGGCGCAGGCCACGACGGCATCGGGAAGCGCACCGGTGCGCTCAAGCATCTGCGGACGCGACTCGCGGGACCAGGCGGGGTGAAGAAAAATGACCAACGGCCCCCTCGCCGAAGCGAAAAGGGCCGTGTATCCAGCGCGAGGATTTACTGCTCGAGCTTGAGGGTCTTCTGGGTGTACTCCCACATCTCGTCGTAAAGCTTGACGTTCTTGGCGAGCGTCTCACCGTAGGACGGGATCATCTCCTGCAGCTTCGGGCCCCACTGGATCATGTGCTCACCGAAGCAACGCTCGATGAGTTCGACCATGACGGCCGGGGCGATGGAAGCTCCCGGGGAAGCGCCGAGCAGGCCGGCGATGTTGCCCTCCGGGTTGTTGATGAGCGTCGTACCGAACTCGAGGGAACCGAAGCGCGGTGCAGCGGCCGGCTTGATGACCTGGACGCGCTGGCCAGCGATGACGGTCTCCCAGTCAGCCGGGTCTGCGGACGGGACGTACTCCTTAAGGGTCTCAACGCGCTGCTCGAAGTCCTTGAGGACCTCGGAGACGAGGTACTTGGTAAGGCCAAACTCCTGGGCGGCAACGCCGAGGTAGGACGGGATGTTGTCCGGACGGATGGACTTGAACAGGTCGAGGTAGGAGCCCTTCTTCAGGAACTTCGGCGACCAACCACCGTACGGACCGAACAGCAGGCCCTTCTCGCCGTCGATGACGCGGGTGTCGAGGTGCGGCACGGACATCGGCGGAGCGCCCACAGCAGCCTTGCCGTAGACCTTGGCCTGGTGCTGGGAGATGAGCTCCGAGTTCTTGGCGCGCAGCCACAGACCAGAGACCGGGAAGCCAGCGTAGCCAGCAACTTCCTTGACGCCTGCCTTGCGCAGCAGGTCGAGGGCGTAGCCGCCTGCGCCGACGAAGACGAACTTCGCACGGATGACGGAGTAATCACCGGTGTGCACGTTCTTGGCGTACACCTTCCAGTTCGCACCATCGCGCTTGATGTCGATGACCTCGGAACCGTAGCGGATTTCGGTGCCGGATGCCTTGGCAGCAGTAAAGAACTGCTTCGCCAGGGCACCGAAGTTCACGTCGGTACCGGCATCGGTCCAGGAGATGGCGACCTTCTTAGAGTTGAAGTCGCGGCCCTTTGACATGAGCGGCAGCTTCTCCTGGAAGACTGCGTCATCGTCGGAGAACTCCAGGCCCGGGAACATGTGGTTGTCCTTGAGCAGCTCGTAGCGGCGCTTCAGGTAATCGACCTGAATGGAGCCCTGAGCGAAGGACACGTGCGGAACCTGGTTGATGAAGGCCTTGGGATCCGTGAGGATGCCGTTGTTGAGCTGGTGTGCCCAGAACTGGCGGGAAACCTGGAACTTCTCGTTGACGCCGAAGGCCTTGGTCGCGTCAATGCGGCCGTTCTTCTCCGGGGTGTAGTTGAGCTCGCAGAGCGCGGAGTGGCCGGTACCGGCGTTGTTCCACGGAGAGGAGGACTCCAGAGCCGGACCGTCGAGGCGCTCGAACACCATCTGCGTCCAGCTCGGCTCTAGCTCACGGAGCATGGCGCCGAGGGTAGCGGACATGATGCCGCCGCCGACGAGGGCTACATCAACTTCTTCAGTGACCTGTGCGGTCTTCTTTGCGGAGGACACGGTGTTAAACCTCTTTGACTTTCGCTTGATCGTGCACGTCTTATAAAGCTGTGCGCTCATACCGCGCCGCGTGCAGGACCTAAGCTCTCCGATCAACCTGCGGTGTACGCATGTAAAGGCAGTCTCCTCGCGACTACCCAAGCCCACCAAAGACCTCAGTCACATCCGCGGCGCAAGCACTCAACGCATTACTTATCAACCTTACGCCTTTACCCACTCGCACAAATATCAGCCCAGCAGAACGCACGTACTGCCCATTTTGCGCACCATTCCCTACCCCCGTTCGTGCTCTCCAGCTCACGGCGTACCCTCAAGCGGCCCCACTCGGCTATGGATAAGCTGGTCCACATGAGCACTGAACTTCATTGGACCGAGGATATGCTGGGCCCCGACTTCACCCAGGCAACGCTTCCGCTGGGGCCGGACCCTGACGGCCAAGGCGATGTCTCCGCCACCCTCGTCGCCTACAAGCGTGACACCCCCGATTTCTCGCAGCGCCCTGCCCTCCTTTGGGTCCACGGCATGACGGACTATTTCTTTGATGCTCATGTCGCGCAGCATTATCAGGAGCTGGGCTACGCTTTCTATGCCGTCGACCTCCGCAAGTGTGGCCGCTCGCGCCGCGAGGGCCACACCTGGCACTACATTTCGGATCTCACGCTCTATTACCAGGATCTTGATGCCGCTCTCGCGGCCATCCCTAACTCCCGCGTCGTCCCCATGGGTCACTCCACGGGTGGGCTCATTTGCGCGCTGTGGCTCGACGCCGAACACCCTGAGCAGGTTCCTGGTCTTATCCTCAACGGTCCCTGGCTCGACATGATGAGCGTGCCCCGCCCGGTGGTCAAGGCGCTCTCCCCTGTCATCGACCGCGCTGGCAAACGCTTTCCGATGCTCGCCTTCCCCGGCGGTAACCTCACAGCCTTCGGCGATTCCATGCATGCCAGCAAGTATGGCGAGTGGGACTACGACCTCACCCTCAAGCCGCTGGGCGGTCACCGCAAGTACGTAGGCTGGCTGCGCGCCATCTTCGGTGGCTTTGCAAAGCTGCACCGCGGCGTCGACGTAGGCGTTCCCTACCTCACTATCTGCTCGACTCGCTCCATCCTGGGCAAGCCCTACTCGGAGGAAATCAACTACGTCGACTGCGTCGTCGACGTCACCCAAACCATGCACTGGGCACCCACCCTCGGCAAGGAGTGCACGCTGCGTCCCATCCATGGCGCACGCCACGAGGCTTTCGCCTCCCGCCCCGAAATCCGTCCCGAAGTCTTCCGCACGGTCGATGATTGGCTCGCCACCCATCTCCCGGCCGAGCCGACGCCCAGTCACTAGCCATCCATCGCCGACGTCCGCATCCGGCACAACCCAATCAGAAATAAAGATGTAGTCTGGGCTGTTTCCGCGAATATGCACGCCACGTAACAGCAGCGACAGTCTCCATTGCCGTTCAGCGGTCACATAGTTACTTCCGCGAATCCGGCCAGCAGGCTTAGGTAAAATACACAACTTATTCCTATATATATTAAAGGAGAATACATTGAACACCTCGAATACCAGCTCTCCCGCAACTCCGTCGGCACATTACGACCTCATCATCATCGGTACGGGCTCGGGAAATTCCATCCCCACCCCGGAGTACGACGATGTCTCCATCGCCATTATCGAGGAAGGCACGTTCGGCGGTACCTGCCTCAACGTCGGCTGCATCCCCACCAAGATGTATGTCTATGCCGCAGACGTCGCCCTTGCTGCACGCGAGGCAGGTCGTCTCGGACTCGATGCTCAGGTCAATAGCGTGGACTGGGACTCCATCGTTGACCGCGTCTTTACCAACCGCATCGACCGCATCGCGCAGGGCGGCGAAGCCTACCGCCGCGGCGACGAGACCCCGAACATCACGGTCTATGACCAGCACGCCCGTTTCGTCGGCCCGAAGACCATCGAGGTCGGCGGCGAAGTCATCACCGGCGACCAGATCGTCATCGCCGCGGGCTCTCGCCCCACCATTCCGCCGGTCTACCGCAACTCTGGCGTGAAGTTCTACACCAACGAAGATGTCATGCGCATGCCCACACAGCCAAAGAGCCTCATCATCGTCGGCGGCGGCTACATCGCGATGGAGTTTGCCCACGTCTTCGACGGCCTGGGCACCAAGGTCACCATCGTCAACCGCTCAGAAAAGCTCTTGCGCTTCCTCGATGAAGACCTTGTCACCCGTTTCAACACCATCGCCCGGGAGCGCTTCGATATCCGCATCGGCAACGGCACTCTCCTCGAACAAACCGAGAACGGCGTCAAGCTCACCCTCGACAACGGCGAGACCGTTGAGGCCGACGCCATCCTCGTCGCCACCGGTCGCACCCCCAACGGCGATCTCATGGACGTGGACACCGCCGGCATTGAAATGCACGAGGACGGTCGCATCAAGGTCGACGAGTACGGACGCACTACCGCCGAGGGCGTGTGGGCCCTGGGCGACGTCTCGTCGCCTTATATGCTCAAGCACGTCGCTAACGCTGAGACCCGTGCCATCTCGCACAACCTCCTGCACCACGACGACCTTCGCCCGATGCCGCACGAGCACGTCCCGTCTGCAATCTTCACTCACCCGCAAATCGCCACCGTAGGCATGACCGAGGCTCAGGCTCGCGAGGCTGGCTACGACGTCACCGTCAAGGTCCAGAACTACGGCGACGTTGCCTACGGCTGGGCAATGGAGGACCACACCGGAATTGTGAAGCTCATCGCAGAACGCACCACCGGCAAACTCCTTGGCGCGCACTACTTCGGCCCTCAGGCATCCACGCTCATCCAGCAAATGATTACTGTGATGACATATGACCTCGATCTTCGCGACTTCGCGCGTAACCAGTACTGGATCCATCCGGCCCTTGCCGAGGTGACCGAGAACGCGATTTTAAGCCTCGAATTTGCCTAATTAGCGTTACGTGACATAAATCACCCCCACCCCCTCTTGCCTAGTCACATGAGTAACATTCGTTACCTAACCTTGGGATTTAGAGAACGTCGCTGCCATGAACTTGACAGGATTATGGGGTGGATTTTTGCTTAACAGGCACTTAAACGCGCCGCCCGACGTGCATATTCAGAATCGAACAGCTAGAGTTCCCCAATGACACCGGCTCAAGCCGTAACACCGGCGACCGCGTGTTTCTGGAATTCCCCTGGGAATCCAATAACACTTAGGTTTCCACCTGGAAGCCTTGCAAGTACGACATTTAAGGACATTTGATATGCGTATCCGCAATGCAGCCATCGCCGGCGCAACCGCTCTCGCAGTCGCTTTCGGCGGCACCACCGTTGCTTCCGCTGAGGACACCGCCGCTCCGAAGCAGGAGCAGTCCTCCACCGCTAACGGCTCCTCCACCTCGGACAACAAGGGTGAGTCCACCCCGGACGAGAAGGATGCCGCAAAGGGCGCTTCCCTCTCCTCCAAGATCAACACCGGCCTGAAGCTCGAGGGCGACAAGGAAGCTGACGGCCAGAAGATCTTCGGCTCCTCCAAGGACCTGTCTGAGCAGCCGAAGTGGGCCAAGGTCCTGTACGGCACCACCATCGCCACCGCTATTGCCACCCTCATCGGCATGGTTGTCGGCCCGCTGGCTAACTTCGTTCAGTTCGGTCCCTTCTCCCGCTAAACGCAGCTCACCGGCTCACACCACTTTCGAAAGGTAAAACACACAATGCGTAACTTCCGCACCGCAGCCGTTGCTGCTGCCACCGCCGTCACCGTCGCTTTCGGCGGCACCGCTATCGCTTCCGCTGAGACGGGCGAGAAGCCGGCCAACAACGAGACCATCACCGAGAACCAGGACGTCACCAAGGACGCTACCGCCTCCGAGATTTTTGATGCTCTCTCCTCCAAGGACGAGAACTACCCGACTGGGTCCTCTAAGGTTGGCGCTGTCACCGACAACAAGGTAAAGGCCAAGGGTACTGACCTCTTCGGCAAAGAGGTTAATGACGAGGCTAACCCGCAGTGGTCCAAGATCTGGCGCGACGGCACCTACGCCCTCATCGGCACCACCATTGCTGGCGCCCTGATCGCTGCCTACAACTTCGCTGTGTACAACCACATCCTGCCGAACCACATCCTTGACCCGATCTTCAACCGCTAAGCCACTCGCTTAGACGAAGACGTCTGGATGAAGACCCGCACATTGTGCGGGTCTTCTTTTTGTTTTGATTCACCCAAATTTCATTCAGGCAGATAAATGGGGCTAACGCAGTAAATATTTATCTACCTGTAGGCGAATTGTTACCCCCATGCCCCTTTGCTGTGCGTAATGCTCTATACTTGCTAGCGCAACATCGACCGTCCGTTACATTTCCGTAATCGGACTCGAGATGCTCGAGAATCTCTTCGTGAGATTCACACATGGGTTTCCTTCCCCCGGAAGCCGCGCACAGACAACTCTTAAGGATTTTTGATATGCGTATTCGCAAGGCCGCCATCGCTGGCGCAACCGCCCTCGCCGTCACTTTCTCCGGCGCTTCCATCGCCACTGCGGCTGAGGCTCCTTCTGACCAGAACACCACCTCCTCCAACCAGACCGAGAACAAGGGTGGCTCCTCCAAGATCGGCGACGCTCTGGACGCCGACACGAACGCCGATGGCCGTAAAATCTTCGGCCAGGACGCCGACGTTTCGTCCCAGCCGGCTTGGGCACAGGCTCTGTACGGCATCGGAATCGCTTCCGCCGTCGTCACCGTCATCGGTGGCCTCGTCGGTCCGGCCCTGAACTTCATCAAGTTCGGCCCCATCAAGTTCTAGTAACGGCCTTACAGCCCCTACCAAAATCTTTTTGAAAGGTATTCACTTCAATGCGTAACTTCCGCACTGCCGCCGTTGCTCTTGCAACCGCCACCACCGTCGCTTTCGGCGGCGTTTCCGCTGCTACCGCTGCCGAGACCGAGAACACCGGCGCTCTGTCTGCTGCCGCTAAGGGCGCTTCCTCCGAGGGCGAGGGTTCGCTGTCCTCCAAGGCTGGCGATGCTACCGACAAAGACACCCCTGCCAACGGCCGCGACCTGCTCGGCTCTTCCGTCGACGACGATAAGAACCCGCAGTGGGCTCAGCTGTGGCGCGACACCACCTACGTCGGTGTTGCCGCTGCTGCTGTCTCCGTTGCCGTCGCAACCTACAACTTCGCTGTGTACAACGGCGTTATCCCTGACTACGTTGCTCAGGCAATGAACGGTCAGCTGAAGTTCTAATGTAGAACCTTCACGCCTTCAAGCGCTCCGCACTGCGGGGCGCTTTTTCATCTCTCAAATAGGACTGAGCTTAAGGCGTAGGGATGAACAGTAGGCACAGAGAAGCGCCCGTTCCACCGCACAGTGGTGGGACGGGCGCTTCTGTTCGCTCTGTGAGTCGCTATGAGGTTCGTTGAGCGACTGTTTCGATTAGTCTTCGTCGGGAAGAGTGAGGATTTCCGGCTCGCCCTCTTCCTGGATGACGAGGGTGTGCTCGAACTGAGCGGTGAACTTTCCGTCCTTGTTCTGGACGGTCCAGTCGTTATCCCAGATCTCGTAGTCGAGGCCTCCGAGGTTAATCATCGGCTCGATGGTGAGCGTCATGCCCGGCTCCAGTACGTTTCGGTAGGCCATGGAGTCGTAATGCAGGACAACGAGGCCGTTGTGGAACGTGGGCCCCACACCGTGGCCGGTGAAGTCGGTAACGACGTTGTAGCCGAAGCGGTGTGCGTAGGACTCGATAACGCGGCCGATGACGTTAATCTCGCGACCAGCCTTGGCGACCTTGATGCCGCGCATCATAGCTTCCTTGGTGCGTTCGACAAGCAGCCGGTGCTCTTCGGAGACGTTGCCAGCGAGGAAGGTGGCGTTGGTGTCGCCGTGGACGCCGTTCTTGTAGGCGGTGACGTCAATGTTGACGATGTCGCCGTCCTCGATGACGGTCGTGTCCGGAATGCCGTGGCACACGATCTCATTCAAGGAGACGCAGCAGGACTTCGGGAAGTTCATGTAGCCCAGGGTCGACGGGTAAGCACCATGGTCGCACATGTACTCGTGCGCAATGCGGTCGATCTCGTCGGTGGTCACGCCGGGGGCGACAGCCTTGCCCGCTTCTTTGAGGGCGTTGGCGGCAATCTTGGACGACTCGCGCATGGCCTCGATGACCTCAGGGGTCTGAACGAAAGGTTCGCCGATGTTTTCTTGGACCGAGTCCTTCCACACGTACTCGGGACGCTCGATAGAGTCAGGGACGGTGCGAACGGGGGTGGGCTTTCCTGGGGTAAGTTTTGCGCGATTGCTCATGCCGTCTATGGTAGTCCCCCACCCTGTCACCCCGGCGGTCGGGCTGGGCGGCGGCGATGAGGGGCATCGGCAAGCTACTCGGCGCCGCCGGTGGCGACCTGCTCGGGGTCCTGCTGAGTGCGCAGTTCGTCAAGACGCTTGAAGAAGCTGTCCGTGATGGCGACGGAGGTCTCGGAACCGCCGCCGAGGACGACGAGGGTGGCAAAGGCAATGTCATCATCGCGGAAGCCGGTGAACCACGCGTGGGAACCGCCGTTGATTTCGGCCTCACCGGTCTTGCCATAGATGGTGCCGCCAGCGCCCATGCCGCGTGCGGTACCGGACGTGACCGTGGCGCGCATGAGGGTGCGAAGGTTGTCGATGACGACGGGTGACGGGCCATCGGGGTTCTCCGAGACGGTCGTCTTCTGCCCCGCGATGAGGGTCGGAGTGGGACGCACGCCTGCGGCGACGGTGGACGAAGCCAGAACCATGCCGAAGGGGCTCACGAGGTCCGCGCCCTGGCCGTAGCCGGCTTCGGTGCGCTCCAGTGGAGTCTCTCCCTCGGGGATGGAGCCGGTAATCGTGGTCAATCCAGGAATGTCGTAGTCGAGGCCCAGACCGAAGCGGGAGCCTTCCTCCTTGAGTTCGCCCTCACCGAGGTCGGTCGAGATGTTTGCGAAGGTCGTGTTGCAGGACTGTGCAAAGGCTTCTTCGAGCGAGACGCTGCCCAGGGAGAAGCCGTTATAGTTCGTGACGGTGCGGCCGTAGATATCCATCGTGCCGGGGCACGGGACGATAGTGCCGGAGTTGAGGCCTTGCTTGTCCACGCCAGCGGAGGCGGTGATGATCTTGAACACGGAGCCGGGCGGGAACTGACCGGACAGGGCCAGGTCGCCTTTCTTATCGGCGGCATCGGTCTGCGCGACGGCGAGGATTTCGCCGGTGGAGGGACGCATGGCGACAAGCATGGCCTCGGAGTCCGCGCGGAGATCCACGGCTTGCTCCGCGGCGCGCTGGACGTTGTAATCAATACCCACGCGGATGGCGGGCGACGGGGTGGCGTCGTGGAATTCGACGTCGCTGAGTGAAGCGCCGTTCTCGTTAACGACGGCGATGCGCCAGCCATTCGTGCCGTCCAGCTTGTCCGCGACGATGGAACGCACACGGGACATGATGTCGGTGGCAAAGCCCGTCTCTTTGGTGATGAGCGCCGGCTCTTCATTGAAGCGGACTCCGGGAAGGTTGGCGCCTTGGATGGCGTTGCGGTCTCCCTCGTTGTAGAGACCCACGGAGTAGGTCTCCCCTGCCTCTTCAAGGTTCGTGGCGAGCTCGCCCGCGTCCTGGTTGACGAGGGGCGCGAGCTGGCCCGCGAGCGCGCGCATATCGCCGGAGGAGGTGTCGACGAGAAGGCGGTATTGAACGCCCGGGCTCATAAGCTCGACGCCGTCGGAACTCACGACGGAGGCTCGGTCGGCGACAACGGGGCGCAGCTCGAGGTGCTGGTGGGCGCCGAGCTTGGGGTGCAGCGCCGTGGATTCCCAATTAACGGTCCACGTTTTATCGACCTTGGTGAGTACGGCCTTGGCGTCGTAGGTGAGTTCGCGGTCCTTGGGCAGGTCCCACGTCACGGAGTAGTTGGCGGTAGCGACGGAGTCTCGTTGGTCGATAGAGGTGAGCTCAACGTCGAGGCCCTCGGCTTGGAGGCCGGAGTACGTTTCCCCGTACTGTTCCGCGGCAATGTCAGGGTCGTCGACGACGCTTTTGAGTGCGTCGACGTCGTGGTTTTCAAGCGCCGCAATGAAGTCCTCAGCGACCGGATCCGCCGCGACCGGTTTGGGCGTACACGCAGCCAGCGAGGTGCCCATAATCCCCGCTACGCAAAGAAAAGCCGCCGTCCGTTTCATGTCTTTCAACACTACTGGGACGGCGGCACAACGCGGGTTAGGCGCGCGGTTTAGCGGGTAACGCGAACCTCGGCCTTGGCGCCTTCGACGGCCTCAAGGCCCTGCTCATCGGCAATGCGCATGGCTTCTTCGATGAGGGTTTCCACAATCTGGGACTCAGGTACGGTCTTGACCACTTCGCCCTTGACGAAGATCTGGCCCTTGCCGTTGCCAGAAGCAACACCAAGGTCAGCGTCGCGGGCCTCGCCCGGACCGTTGACGACGCAGCCCATGACGGCCACGCGGATGGGGAACTCCATGCCCTCGAGGCCAGCGGTGACTTCCTCGGCGAGCTTGTACACGTCGACCTGGGCGCGGCCGCAGGACGGGCAAGAGACGATCTCCAGCTTGCGCGGGCGCAGGTTGAGCGACTGCAGGATCTGGTCACCGACCTTAATCTCCTCGACCGGGTCTGCGGACAGGGAGACGCGGATGGTGTCGCCGATGCCCTGCGAGAGCAGAGCGCCGAAGGCGACGGAGGACTTGATGGTGCCCATGAACTTCGGGCCAGCCTCGGTCACGCCGAGGTGGAGCGGGTAGTCCGTCTTCTCTGCGAGCTGGCGGTAGGCCTCGACCATGAGGACCGGATCCGAGTGCTTGACGGAGATGGCCAGATCGCCAAAGCCGTGCTCCTCGAACAGGCCAGCCTCCCAGATGGCGGACTCGACGAGGGCCTCCGGGGTGGCCTTGCCGTACTTTTCGAGCAGGCGCTTGTCCAGGGAGCCACCGTTGACGCCGATGCGGATCGGGATACCAGCGTCAGAAGCCGCCTTAGCGACCTCCTTAACGCGGCCGTCGAACTCCTTGATGTTGCCCGGGTTAACGCGGATAGCAGCGCAGCCAGCGTCGATAGCCTGGAAGATGTACTTCGGCTGGAAGTGGATGTCCGCAATGACCGGGATGGGCGACTTCTTCGCGATGGCTGGCAGAGCGTCCGCGTCCACGGTCTTCGGGCAGGCGACGCGCACGATATCACAGCCGGAAGCCGTGAGCTGAGCGATCTGCTGGAGGGTCGCATTGACGTCATGAGTCTTGGTGGTTGTCATCGACTGCACCGAGATCGGGTGCTCGGAGCCAACGCCCACGGGGCCGACGAAGAGCTGACGCGTTTTACGACGCGGCGCCAAAGTCGGGGCAGGTCCGTCCGGCATTCCGAGTCCGATGGGGGTTGACATACGTTCTCCTATTTATTGGAAAAAAGATGGGTACACGGGGTTTAGATGCAAACCACTCTACGCTATCCATACAGTCTAATGACTATGGCAAATGGGCAGAGCTGGAGGTTCTGAGTTTCACCATCGGTGCAGTCAGTGACACGTCCTACACCACGTGGCGTTTAGCCAAAGAGACGAATCGGGTTCACCACATCCGCGATGATGACGAGCGCGCCGAAGGTCATGAGAATGGCCGCCATGACGTAGGTGACCGGCATGAGGCGCGTGTAGTCGGCCGGACCCTTGGCTGCCAGGCCGCGGGCGCGGCGCAGGGCGTCGCGGATTTTCTCGTACGCGATCACCGCAATGTGGCCGCCGTCGAAGGGCGGCAACGGGATGAGGTTAAACAGCGCAAGGAAGTAGTTGAGCGAGGCCAGCATCATGAAGAAGGAGGACCACAGGCTATTCTCCACGAGCTCGCCGCCCACGCGGGAGGCACCGACGACGGACATGGGCGAATCATCGGCGCGGTTGTGGCCGAAGATGGACGCGACGATGCCGGGGACCTTCTCCGGCATGTGGATGATGGCGTCGACGGTGGACTTGGCCAGGTACCACGAGTAATCCGCGGTCGCCGGGACAGCGGTGGCTGCATTGTATTTCTTGACGATATCGAGCGGCGCGTTGGTGAGACCGATGGAGCCGGCCTCGACCGTCTGCCCGTCCGTGGTGAGACGCTTGACGGTGTCGAGGTGGACTTCAAAGTCGCGGGGCTGGCCGTCGCGTTCGACGGTGAGCGTGACGGTCTCCCCCGGCTTGGCGATGACCGCCTCGCGCAGTGCGTTGAAGTCCGCAAGCTCCTCACCGTCGAGGGCGACGATGATATCGCCGGGCTCAACGCCGGCCGCGCCGGCAGGACCGGTGCCGGTGCAGTCTTCGTAGGTGCTTTCGTCGATCTGGTCGGCGGAGCACACCACCTCGCCGACTTTGGGACGCACGTCCGCGTGGACGTCGGGCAGGCCTGTGGTCACGGCGACGCAGAAAAGAATAGAGAAGCCCAGCACGATGTTGACGAGGATGCCGGCGGCCATGACGAGGACGCGCTGCCAGGCTGGCTTCTTGTACATCGCATACGGCTCTTCCTCGTCGGTGAGGAATTCGTCGTTGGCGGTCATGCCCGCGATGTCGCAAAAGCCGCCCACGGGCAGGGCCGCGAATCCGTACTCGGTGCGGCCTTTCTTCTTCGCCCATATCTTGGGGCCGAAACCGATGTAGTAGCGGCGTACCCACATGCCAAACGAACGGGCGGTGAGCATATGGCCCGCCTCGTGCAGGGCGATGGTGATGCCGATGCCTAGGGCGAAGAGAAGAATGCCCAGAATATAGGCCATAGGTGAAGTGTCCTAGCGTGCGATCTGTTCAATTCGCGCGTCCGCCTTGGCGCGCGCCTCGCGCTCCACGGCGAGGATGTCATCGACGCTAGAGAGTACACCAGCCAACTGAGAATACTGGCCCATCACGTGCGCGACTGTGTCCACTATCTCTGGGAAGTGGATGCGACCAGCAAGGAAGGCGGCGGCGGCCTGCTCGTTCGCCGCGTTGTAGACCACGCCTGAGCTGTTTTGTGCGGCCTCGCGGGCGAGCTGGACGGCCGGGAAGGCGGCATCGTCAAGCGGCTCAAAGTGCCAGTCCAAAACCTGGCTGAAGTCGAGCTGCGGTTGCGCGTCCGGCACACGTCGCGGCCAGTAGAGCGCGTGGGAAATGGGAAGCTTCATCGACGGCGGAGAGGCCTGCGCGATGGTGGCGCCGTCCACAAACGTCGCCATGGAATGAATGATGGACTGCGGGTGGACGGTGACGTCAATGCGCTCGGGCTCGATGTCGAAGAGCAGGGTGGCCTCGATGAGCTCCAGGCCCTTATTGATCATCGTCGCGGAGTTCAGCGTATTCATCTGCCCCATGGACCACGTGGGGTGCTTCGCGGCCTGCTCAGGCGTGACGTCCCACATCTGCTCGCGGGTCCAGCCACGGAAGGGGCCTCCCGATGCCGTCAGCACCAGCTTGTCGAGTTCGCCACGCTCGCCGGAGCGCAGGCACTGCGCCATGGCGGAGTGCTCCGAGTCCACCGGAATAATCTGGCCCGGCTTGGCCAGGTTGATGGCCAGCTTTCCGCCGGCGACGAGGGATTCCTTGTTGGCGAGGGCGAGGTACTCCCCCATCTCGATGGTCGCGAGGGTGGCTGCAAGCCCCATGGAGCCCACGAGTCCGTTGAGGACCGTGTCGGCTTCCACCTCACGGGTGAGCCGCTCCGCGGCGTCTGGCCCCTCGAGGACCGCGCCGCCAAGAGCCACGCTCACCTTATCCGCGGCGTGCGTGTTGGCGACGGCGACGTGGTTAGCCGAAAGGTTGAGGGCCTTCGCCTGATCGATGACGAGGTCCGGGTGTCCGCCGCCAGCCGCGATGCCGACGACGACAAACTTATCGGGATTATCCGCGATGACTTCCAAAGCCTGGGTGCCAATGGAACCTGTGGAGCCGAGGATAAGGACGCGTTGTGCAGTCTCTGGCGCATGCTGCGCTGCAATGTCGGGATGAGTCACGAGCCCCTACTGTAGTAGGTCGCTCGGGACGCCCCTCCACCCACGCGGGTGTGACGTAGTTTACTTCCTCGCGTGGAGCTCGAAATCTCGGGGGTAAGTGCCACGTTCCGGCGGGCCATGGACTATTCTATTGGGGACAAATAGGCACGTACACGCGAAGGAGAACAAGTGTCTTCCCACAAAGTGACCTCTGAGGTCTACAACGGCGTTTCCACCGACGACGTCCCGTCTGCAGCGTTCGGCTGGTCCAAGACCCCGCGCAGCGGCATCCAGATTGCCGGTTGGTTCTCCGTCTTCATGCTCTTGATGTTCAACTTCGGTAACCACAAGGGCCACGTGGAGACCATCTTCCTTATTCTTTTGGCTGTCGTTATTGCGCTTCTGCTGCTCATCCACCTCTTCCAGCCGAAGCTCGCCAACGTGCGAACCCTTACCGCCCGCAACCAGCCGCTCGGCCACGCCGAGCCGGAGTGGGCATACGAACAGAAGACCCTGGGCCACACCTACGCCGAGCTGACCGATGATGAGCTTCGTGCCCTCAACATCGACCCGGCCCGCGTAACCCACCTGCGCGCCGTTACCGAGGGCAAGCACGCCGCTCACTAAGCGCTGCTGCTTCTCACGGCTTTAAGCCTCCGCCTGGTGCGGAGGCTTTCGTTGTTTTCGCGCTACGTACTCTGCGTGACCGCCCCCTCTCCCCACGACGTGCACATGAGGTGCATTGAGGTCAAGTCCTGGGGAGTCAAGAAATTGCGCGTCGTGGTGGTCCACCTTGGCCATCGCAAGAACTTCTATTCTGGATTTTCACCTTCAGCCGAAGGCTATTCGCCGTTGCGCTATCACGACACGTACGTGCGCACCTTCGCATAGATCTCCGGCATCTGAGCGTCGACGCGGCGGGAGGCCAGCCACAGCGCAAGGACGTAGATGGCGGCGGGGACGACGAGTCCGACGGCGGCGCCAGCGAACTTGAGACCGGAGTCGGCGCCGAGGATCACCATGATGATGCCCGGAGCGGCGGGTAGCCAACCGAAGAAGAAGCACACGATTGCAGCGATGAAGGCACCGGCGGAGTATCCGGACTTATCCGTCCATGGGTTGGTGCCGGGCGGAGAGACGGGATACGGGTTGAACGCGGAGAGCAGCGCGGCGAAGCTGCCGGAGGAGAGCACCATGCCCACGGCAAGGGCTGCTATGCAGGCGGCGAAGGCGCGGTCCGGTGCCAGGAGGAGAAGGACGACCGCGCCGAGCGCGATGACCACGGCGGTGGTTGTGAGGTGCGCCCAGTGCCGCGCGCGGAAGAGGACCGAGGCGCGCACGGGGGCGAGCATCTTCACCCACAGGGAAGGTCCGTCGTAACCACAGTCGTTGATGGCCACGATGCCGCCGAGAACACCCAGGTAGCCCACGAAGAAGTACCCGAGGACCTCCTCGCCGCGCCAGAGCTGGTACAAGGCGAAGGCGAGGAAGACGGGCAGCATGACGAGCGTCATGGTGAGCCGCGAGTCGCGGAAGAAGTAGCGCAGGGAACGAGAGTACTCCATCCACGCGGGGCTGCGGTAGGCCAGACCGCCGAGCGAAAGGGCCGTGACACCCTCGGCGCGTGGGGCGGCGCTCGGGGCGTTGCCGTGGACGGGGCTTTCGAAGGTTTGGCGCGTGGTGAGGTCCCAGCCCCAGGCGAGGAGGGCGAGGGTCACCAGGCCGATGAGCAGCTGCGCCAGCGCCGGGGCGAGGGCACCGTCGGCCAGCGAGGCCACCCATCCGGTGAGCGCGGACAGCGGCGTCCAGGCGAGGACCCCGCCCACGGTGCCCAGCGGCACGATGTTGTTCAGGATGCCCTGCAGGTTCGTGAAGATGAAGAGGAGCGCCACGCCGCCCAGGCCCATGACGAGGTTCGCCTTGTCCTTGCTCAACGCGGCCGAGCCGAGGGCGCCCACGAGGTCTGCGGCAAAGACTGTGAGCGCGAGCGAGAACGCCATGGAGACTACGAACGCGGCCGCGAGCAGGGGACGGCCGTGCGTGGTGAGAAAGACCGCGCCGCCCACGGCGAAGATGACAGTGAAGAGGGTCGCGATGATGGAGCGGGTGGTGAGAAACAGGGACCACGCGAGCGCGGGGCGTACCTCGCGGTAACTCAGCGGGAAAGTCCCCAGTTCGGCAGGGGTGAGCTGCTTCTCCCCCGCCGGCATCATGACGGACAGCAGAATATACATGGCGACGCCGAGACCGTTGATGACGGTGAGGACGTGAAAGCTGTGGGTAGCATCGGCAAAATCCATGTAGCCCGCCAGGCTGAGCGAGACCAGGCCGAGAAGTCCGTAAAACCCGATGAGGAAGGCCAGGATGAACTGCTGCGGGTTGGAGTGCAGCGCGCGGGTCCACAATGTGCGGTGAAGTGTGATGAGGGTGCGGGTCATCGCGAGCCCTCCCCCAGCCAGTCGAGCGAGGCCTCGTCGAAGTCGCCGCCACCCACGAGGTCCACGAAGACGTCGGTGAGGCTGCGCCCGTCGCGCACCTCGTCCACGTGACCGGACGCGACGACGCGACCTTGGTCGATGATCGCCACGTGATCACACAGTCCCTCCACGAGGCTCATGACGTGGGAAGATAACACGACGGTGCCACCGCGTGCAGCAAAGGAACGCAGCATCTGTTGGATAAGGCGTCCGGAGACAGGGTCAACGGCCTCGAGCGGCTCGTCCAGGACGAGCACCTCCGGCGAATGGAGCAGTGCGCCGGCGAGCAAGATCTTCTTCGTCATGCCGGCCGAGTAATCGGCGATGGGCTTGGAGGCGGCATCGGAAAGCCCGAGAGCCTGGAGGAGCTGCGCGGCGCGGCGGGTGGACTCCTCCTCCGGGAGGCGGCGCAGAGCGCCCAAGTAGTAGAGATATTCCGCGCCGGTAAGCCGGTCGAAGACGGGAGCGCCGTCCATGAGCAAGCCGACGGCGGCCTTGGCGGGCAGTGGATCCTCCCAGACGGAGTGCCCCGCGATAAAGGACGCGCCGTGGTCCGGGCGCAACAAGCCGCACGCCATGGTGAGCATGGTGGTCTTTCCTGCGCCGTTGGGCCCCACCACGCCGTACATGGCGCCGCGGGGGACGTCGAGGCTCAAGCCTTGGACAGCGGGGCGGCCGTCAAAGGCCTTGGCGAGGTCGCGCACCGCAAAGGCGCACTCGCGCGGGTCGGGTACTAAAGCAGAAAGGTGTGGAGACGTCATGTCTCCACACCTTAACTAAAAATGGTCTGCTTTACGCGGACTCGCGCTCGTCGGCGGCGAGCTGGCCGCAGGCCGCGGCGATCTCGTCGCCCTTGGTGTCGCGCACCGTGCACGGCACGCCCTGCGCGATGACCCGGCGGACGAACTCGTCCTGGCGGGCCTTCGGTGCTGCGTCCCATTCGGAACCCGGGGTCGGGTTAAGCGGAATGACGTTGACGTGGACCTTGGAGCCCAGCGCCTGGTGCAGCTTGCGGCCGAGCATGTCCGCGCGGAAGCCCTGGTCATTCTTATCGCGGATGAGCGCGTATTCAATGGAGACGCGGCGGCCTGACTTGTCGGCGTAGTAACGCGCGGCGTCGAGGACCTCGGAGACCGGCCAGCGGTTGTTCACCGGCACGAGGCTATCGCGCAGCTCATCATCCGGCGTGTGGAGCGAGACAGCCAGGGTGCAGGCCAGCCCCTCGTCCGCGAACTTGCGGATGGCCGGCGCCAGACCCACCGTGGACACGGTGACGTTGCGCTGGGAGAGGCCAAAGCCTTCGCCGTCCTGGCCGGTGATCTGGCGTACCGCGTGCATCACGCGCTTGTAGTTGGCCAGCGGCTCGCCCATGCCCATGAACACGACGTTGGACAGGCGACCGCCCTCGGCCTCCATCTGCGCGGACGCGTTACGGAATTGCTCCACGATCTCCGCGGTGGACAGGTTGCGGTCGAGGCCGCCCTGGCCGGTGGCACAGAACGGGCAGGCCATGCCGCAGCCCGCCTGGGACGAAATGCACAGGGTGGCGCGGCCCGGGTAGCGCATAAGCACGGACTCGAGCAGCGTGCCATCGTGGAGGCGCCACAGGGACTTCGTGGTCGAGCCATCGTCCGTCGAGGTCTGGCGGATGGGCGTCATGAGTTCCGGAAAGAGGGCTTCCTGCACGGCCGCACGCTTCTCGGCCGGGATATCCGTCATCTTCTCAACGTCGTTGGTGAGGTGCTGGTAGTAATGCTTCGCCAGCTGCTTGGCGCGGAACTTGGGCAGTCCCAGCTCGGCGAGCTTCGCAACGCGCTCGTCGACAGTAAAGTCCGCAAAGTGCTTCGGCGGCAAGCCACGCCGCGGGGCGGAGAAATTCAGTTTCAAAGGTTCAGCCATGGTGCTCGCTATTGTCCCACTCTCGGCGCTCAACGGCTAATTAAAAGGAACCTAAAGTGATGAAGTCAACGCCGTGCCGGTATCTTGGTATCCATGACTTCCAAGGACCCCCGTAACGTTCAGCCCGACCCCTCCGCTGAGCTTGCCGATGCCCCCTCCGCTACGCCCGACTCCACCCCAGCGTCTGCTCCCGCTCCGGTTCCTGCCGCTCAGGACTCGTTCTCTGCCGAGGACCGCGTCGCCTTCGCCGAGTTTCAAAAGGAGCAGTCCAAGGTGAAGGGGTCCTTTGCTGCCAGCACGTGGGCCGCGCTCATCGTGGGCTTCCTGCTGCTAATTCTGCTCATCATCTTTATCTTGCAGAATCAGCAGCCGGCCGAGCTCAACTTCTTCAATTGGTCCGGCCAGCTGCCCGCAGGCATCGCGTTCCTCATCTTCGCCATCGCCGGCGCGCTCATCATGGCGCTTGTGGGCGGCTGGCGCATGTTCGAGCTGCGCCGCCAGGTGCGCAAGCAGGCCCAGCGCCACTAACGCTTCACCGCATAATGAAAAGCCGCGTCCTCGTGGACGCGGCTTTTGTGTGCGTGGTGACTACGGCAACGGCACGAAGCCGGTGGCGAGGGCGTTCATCGCCACCCAGGTCACCATGGCCGACGGCAACATGCCGTCGAGGCGGTCCATGAGTCCGCCGTGGCCGGGCAGGATATGCGACATGTCCTTGATGCCCAGCTCGCGCTTAAATTGGGATTCCACGAGATCGCCCAGCGTCGCGCAAAAGACGAGCAGCAAGCCCATGATGGCGCCGACCCAGGCGTCGTGATGGAGCAAGAGCTTCACCGCCAGCGCGCCGGTGAGCGTGCCAAAGACGATGGAGCCCACGAAGCCCTCCCAGGACTTCTTCGGCGAGACAGCCGGGGCCATGGGATGCGAGCCGAACATAACGCCAGCGACGTAACCACCGGTATCGGACGCGACGACGCAGAGCATAAAGACGATAATCGACGCGGCACCCGAGGCCAATGGCGTATCGATGTACGACAACATCGCCGCGAACGAGCCGAAGAGTGGAATCCACGTGAGTACGAACAACCCGACGGACATATCGCGCAGGTAGTTAATGGGCGGACGGTGCCGACCGTTGTGGAAGAGTCGGCCAAACATGAGCGCCAGGACGCTCAACACGTAGACCGCCACGAGGCCTGACGCCCCTGCCACCCACGAGGCCCAAATCATGGCCTGGCACAAAACGATCAGCAACGTGCGCGGCACTTGGTAGGAATGCTCACGCAGTCGCGTGGTGACCTCCCACATGGAAAATCCCAGCGCGGCCGCCACCACGATATACCACGCGAGCGGACCCGCCCACACGGCAAAGACGACGAGTGCGCCCAACCCCACGCCCACGCCGATGGCTGCCGGTAGGTTGCGGCCGGCGCCATTCTTCGGCTTAGGCAGGTGGCGATTCTGGGAGGCGGTATCGGGCACGACCAGACATCCTTTCGCGGGGTAGGGCATGAAACGAGCCGCCGAAGCGTGAATGCGTCCGACGGCTTGTTGTGTACATGTGGTGCGGAGGGTCTAGACCTCCATCAACTCGTCTTCCTTAGCGGCGACGAGCTTGTCCACCTGGTCGATGTAGGAGGCGGTGATCTTCTCCATCTCCTTTTCTGCGGCGACGACCTCGTCCTCGCCCGCGTCGCCGTCCTTCTGCAGCTTCTTCAGCTGCTCCATGGCCTTGCGGCGCAGGTTACGGATGGCCACCTTGCCATCCTCGCCCTTGGACTTGGCGAGCTTGACCATGTCACGGCGACGCTCCTCGGTCAGCTGCGGAATGGTCACACGCAGAACCTGACCGTCGTTGGTCGGGTTGACGCCCAGGTCCGAGTTACGGATAGCGTTCTCGATCTCGTTCATCATGGACTGCTCGTAGGGCTTGATGAGCAGCATGCGTGGCTCCGGAACCGAGATGGTCGCCATCTGGGTAATGGGGGTCATCACGCCGTAGTACTCGGCCACGAGACCGTTGAACATGGCCGGGTTGGCACGGCCTGTGCGGATGGTCACCAACTGCTCGCGGGTGTGCTCCACCGAGGCGGTCATGTGCTCTTCGGCGTCGAGCTGAATCTCATCAATCATGAGGAAGAATGTTCCTTCTGTGTGTCGTAGGTGCTGGGTAGAAAATCTAGCAGGTTTTTCGCCGCTTGCGGGTCATATTCCCCGGCGGGGCTTACTTCGACTGAACGAGGGTACCGATAGGCTCGCCCTTGACGGCGCGCTCGATATTGCCCTCAGTGAGCAGGTTGAAGACCAGGATGGGCATGTTGTTGTCCATGCACAGGCTAAACGCGGTGGCGTCTGCAACCTTCAGGCCCTTCTCGATGACCTCGCGCGGCGTGATTTCCGTGTAGAGCTCCGCGTCCGGGTTGGTGCGCGGGTCGTCCGAATAGACACCGTCCACGGCCTTGGCGAGGAAAAGGACCTCGGCGCCAATCTCCAAGGCACGCTGTGCCGCGGTCGTGTCCGTGGAGAAGTACGGCATACCCATGCCAGCGCCGAAGATAACCACGCGGCCCTTCTCCAGGTGGCGGTCAGCGCGCAGCGGCAGGTACGGCTCCGCGATCTGCGCCATGTTGATGGCGGTCTGCACGCGGCAATCCACGCCCTGCTGCTGCAGGAAGTCCTGGAGGGCCAGGCAGTTCATAACGGTGCCGAGCATGCCCATGTAGTCCGAGCGCGCACGGTCCATGCCGCGCTGGGAGAGCTCCGCGCCACGGAAGAAGTTGCCGCCACCGATGACCACGGCGACCTCGGTACCCTGCTTGGAAATGTCCGCGATCTGGCGGGCGACGTTTTCGACGACGTCCGGATCGATGCCGACCTTGCCGCCGCCAAACATTTCACCACCCAGCTTGAGCATCACTCGCTTGTACGCAGTTCGCTTGGAATCCGGGGTAGTCACCTGGAGACGTCCTTCCACTTAAAGGGGCACAATTTTCTCCGACCATCTTACCTGTTAGGACGCCCCGCTACCTAACACCGCGCCTCGCCGGCGGCACGCAAAAGCCCACGTCCCCGCGGAAGCGGAGCGTGGGCTGATTTTCGAGCGAAAGCTCGCCCTCACGCAGCAGCAGTAACCCTGCCGCGGGAGTGAGACTTAGGCACCGATCTCGAAACGCTTGAAGGCGGTGATGGTGGTGCCAGCCTCGTCAAGAACCTGCTTGACGGTCTTCTTGTGGTCCTCCAGTGCGGCCTGCTCGAGCAGGACAACGTTCTTGAAGAAGCCACCCAGGCGGCCTTCCACGATCTTCGGGATAGCCTTCTCCGGCTTACCCTCTTCGCGGGTGGTGGCCTCAGCGATTTCGCGCTCCTTCTCGACGACCTCAGCCGGAACCTCTTCGCGGGTGAGGTACTCAGCCTTCATCGCGGCGATCTGCAGAGCAGCCTGGTGTGCGGCCTCAGCGTTGCCCTCGTAGGCAACGAGAACGCCCACTGCCGGCGGCAGGTCTGCGGAACGCTGGTGGAGGTAGACGGCGACGTTGTCGCCCTCGATGGTGGCAGCGCGGGCAGCCTGCAGCTTCTCACCGGTCTTTGCGGACTCTTCGGTCACAATGTCGGCGACGGTCTTGCCGTCGATCTCGAGAGCATTGAGCTCCTCAGCGGAGTTGACCTTAGCCTCGCCTGCGGCCTCAGCGATCTTGGCTGCGAAGGACTTGAAGGCGTCGTTCTTTGCCACGAAGTCGGTCTCGCAGTTGATCTCGACCATGGTGTTGCCGGAGACGGCGATGAGCCCCTCAGAAGCCTCGCGGTCCGCACGCTTGGAGACGGACTTTGCGCCCTTGATGCGCAGGATCTCAACAGCCTTGTCGTAGTCGCCGTTGGACTCTTCCAGGGCCTTCTTGCAATCGAGCATGCCAGAGCCGGTAGCTTCGCGCAGGGCCTTGACGTCTGCAGCAGTGTAGTTCGCCATAGTTGGGGCGATCCTCCTTGTTGATCAAACAATGTTCGTTGAAACAGCGTAGTCGACGCACGCGCCGCGCGCCGCTCTAGGGGGCTAGAAAAATGCCCCCGCGCCGTCGAAATACCGTGCCACGGCTCCACACGCGCGCGATGCACGTGAGACACGTCGTGTCACGACAAACCCCCGTGGCCTTAGTCGGCACAACGGGGGTTTAAAAGTCAGCCACAGAAATTAATCTGTATTACTCAGCGGACTCGGCAGAAGCCGGGTCGGATGCAGCAGCGGCCTCAGCCGCGTCGCGCTGCTCCTTTTCTGCGGAGTCGCCAGCGGCTTCCTTGGCAGCGGCAAGCTGGCGCTCTTCGCGAGCCTTCTTGCCCTCTTCCACAGCGGTGGAGATGATGCCGGTGAGCAGCTTGGTGGCGCGGATGGCGTCGTCGTTGCCCGGGATCGGGAAGTTGACCTCGTCCGGATCGCAGTTGGTGTCGAGGATGGCAACAACCGGGATGTTGAGCTTGTGAGCTTCCTTGACCGCGATGTGCTCCTTGTTGGTGTCAACAATCCACAGGGCGGACGGAGCCTTGGACATGTCAGAGATGCCGCCCAGGACGCGCTCCAGCTTGGTGCGCTCGCGGGTGAGCATGAGAACTTCCTTCTTGGTGCGGCCCTTGTAGCCGTCCTCAGCGGCGTCCATGGCCTGAAGCTCCTTCATGCGCTTCAGACGCTTGGACACGGTCTGGAAGTTGGTGAGCATGCCGCCCAGCCAGCGGTGGTTGACGTACGGCATACCCACGCGGGTAGCTTCCTCAGCCACGGCTTCCTGAGCCTGCTTCTTCGTACCCACGAACAGGATGGTGCCGCCGTGTGCGACGGTCTCCTTGACGAACTCGAAAGCCTCGTCAATGTAAGTCAGCGTCTGCTGCAGGTCGATGATGTAGATGCCATTACGGTCAGTGAAGATGAAACGACGCATCTTCGGATTCCAGCGACGGGTCTGGTGACCGAAGTGGACACCGGCGTCGAGGAGCTCGCGCATGGTTACAACTGCCATGATTCGCTCGCTTTCTATTTTCTTTAGGTTTTCCAATACGTGTTGTGCGGGCTTTTATCCCACACCCTGGCTGCAAGTCCTAGCTGTCAACACCCAAGTCATGAACAGATTCGGGACCACGTTGACTGCGTCATTGTTCTTGCCGCGCGTAGTCAATGAGTCCAAAGGACACACTGCTGCCGGATAGCTTATATGCTTCGCCACGCTTTGCCAAAACGGCGCGCACGCGAACTGCCTGCAAAATCCCACCAACACAACCTAGCGCTCTGCCCCAAAATCCGGCATGGTGGAGACCATGAAACTCTCTCGCCTCATTTTTAGTTCTCTCCTTATTACTGCAACCACTTTCGCCACAGGCGCTACGCTTCCGGCCGCCGCCGCACCATCGCCCACCGCCGCGCAGCCCTCCGCCCGCGGCTATTCGCCACCCGTTCCACTCCGCGTTATCCGCGCCTTCGATAATCCGGACCACAATTGGCTGCCGGGACACCGCGGCGTCGATCTTGCGGCAGACGTTGGCCAGCCCATTGCCGCCGCGGGCCCCGGGACCGTCGCCTTCGCAGGCGTTGTCGCCGGCACCCCGTCGGTTTCCGTCGAGCACGCGGACGGACTGCGCACCACTTACTCCCCCGTCTACGCCCACGTCCAGGTCGGGCAGACAGTCGCCGCCGGAGACGTACTCGGCACGCTCGCGCCTACCTTCGACGGCTATCCCGGCCTGCATTGGGGCGCACTCGACGGCCCGGATTCTTATCTCAATCCACTCGAGCTTCTTGATGCCCCCACGATCCGCCTGAAGCCCGTCTAGGTCTGCGTCCTTAAGCCCGCGGGTGCGCCTGCTCGTAAATCTTCTTCAGGCGTGCCGCGGAGACGTGGGTATAGACCTGCGTTGTCTGGAGCGAGGCGTGTCCCAGCACTTCCTGGACCACGCGGAGGTCGGCGCCGCCCTCGAGCAGGTGTGTCGCCGCCGAGTGCCGCAGCCCGTGTGGTGTTAGTCCCGTCGTCCCGGTGACCTGGCTGGCGCGCTCCACAACGCGGCGCACCTGACGCTGGTCGATCCTCTTGCCGCGCGTGCCGAGAAAAAGCGCGTTCTCGTCTGCTGCGGGTGGAAACTCGCCGCGCACGTCGAGCCACGCGGCAATCGCGTCTGCGGCGGCATGTCCGAAGGGCACGACGCGTTGCTTATTGCCTTTACCGGTCACGCGCGCGGTGCGGCGTGACAAGTCGACATCACCCGCATTAAGCCCGGTGAGCTCCGCGACGCGCATGCCCGTAGCGTAGAGCAGCTCGAGCATCGCGCTGTCGCGCAGGAAGTGCTTCTCGTCCGGAGACACAGCATTGCCCATAAGCTCCCCTGCCTCGTCCTGGGCGAGAACCTTGGGCAGGTGGCGGCCCACCTTAGGCGTGACGAGCCGCGCGGCGACATCCGCGGCGAGGTAGCCCTCGCGCGCCGCCCACGTGGAGAAAGCACGCGCGGCCGCGGTGCGCCGAGCGAGCGTGGCACGGGACTTCCCCGCCGCCACGGCATCGCCCAGCCACGCACGCAGGGCGTCGAGCGTGAAATGTGCGAAGTCCGGCACGCGCGCGGCCAGGTCGCGCAGATCCGAGCGGTAGCCGCGGATGGTGGCCTCGGATCGGCCGAGCACTAGACGTTGGTACTCGGCAAAATCCTCGATGGCCTGCTCAAGCTGACCGCCCGGCGTGTTACTCATGGGGCCAGAGTATACCCGTGGTTAGTCCACGTCGAGGCGCTGCCACTGTCCGCCGCGGCGCACGACCAGCCCCTGCTTCTCCAAGGTGACGAGCAGATGGATGGTAAGCGGCAGCCGCAGCCCCGCCTCGCGTGCGATGTCTTGGGCGCTCGCCGTCTCGTCGACGGGCGTCGAGCCGAAAACTTGCAGCTCGTTACGGGACAGCCGCTGCGTCTTCGAGGGCGCGTAGACGAGTTCCAACTGCGCTTCCTCGTCGACGGCACCGACCTGCTCGAGGAGTTCGCGCACACCGTCGGGGCTCATGACGAGCTGCGCGCGATGTTCCTGGATGCGCTTGTGACATCCCACCGAGCCTGGCCCCGTAATCGGTCCGGGCACCACCATCGCGACACGGCCAAGCGCCTCCGTCCAGTTGAGCGTATTGAGCGCTCCCGAACGAAAGGCCGCCTCGATGCACACCGCGCCCGATGTGAGTGCCGCGACCAAACGATTGCGGGTTAAGAACCGATGGCGCTGCGGCTTCGAGCCCGGCGCGAATTCAGTGAGGATGGTCCCGCCGCGGTCCACGATCCGCTCGTAGAGCTTTGCGTTGCGCGCGGGATACGGCTCGTCGATGCCGCACGCGGCGACCACCGCGGTGATACCGCCATGTTCGAGCGCCTGCTCATGTGCAACGGTGTCGACACCCATCGCACCACCCGAAACAATCGTCCACTGGTGTGGCACGAGTCCGGAAACCATGAGGCGCGTCGCGTCAAAGCCGTAGCGGGTAATCGCGCGCGTGCCCACGACAGCGACGGCCTGGCTAACGACCTCGCCCACCGGAGCACCGCGGACCCACAGGCAATGGGGCGCGACGGCGGCCTTGTCGAAGTCCGCGGGGGCATCGGCAAGCCCCGCCGCATAGAAGCCGAAGGCGGAGTTGAACTGCGCGGCCGGCCACTCGGGACTCTCCGGCGTGATGAGCCGTGCGCCCACTTTCTCCGCGGCCGCGATGTCCTCGTCCTGGCGCAGCCAGTCCCGGCGCGCCGAGGTCTCGTCGCGCAGCGCACCCAGCCAGTCCGCCTGGTGATAAATGCCGTGCGCAATGTGCTCCGGGGTGTAGTCCTGAAGCAGCGCGGCCAGCGTGCGCGACGGACCTTCCACCACGCGGTTGAGGTAGACCCACGCCTGCAGCGGCGTATCCAACTTAAGCTCGGTCATGCCGCCACCTCCTCGCGAACGGCGTCGCCGCGAAGATCAAGGGCGGAGGATACGTGTTCGATGGTCGGGCGATCCTGCCCCGCCAGATCCGCGAGCGTCCACGAGAGCTTGAGCGTGCGGTCCACGCCACGCTGGCTTAGCTCTCCCGTCGCGAGGTACGCGCGCAGGAGCTCCATCGCGTCGTCCTCCGCGGGAAAGCGCCGACGCAGGAGGGCGGAGGGCATGCCCGCGTTGGTGTGGACCTGGAGACCGGCCGCCTGCCAACGCGCACGAGAACGCTCGCGCGCGGCGGCGACGCGGTCCGCGATAGCCGCCGAGGTCTCCTCCCCGTCCGCGTGGAGCTGTGCTGAACGGCCCGAGAGCCGCAGGACCATGTCGAGACGGTCGCGCAACGGACCGGAAAGGTTGGACAGGTAGGCCTGCCGCTGTCCCGGCGTGCACGTGCACCGCGCCGGGTCCTCGGCGGCACAACGGCATGGGTTCGCAGCAAGCACGAGTTGGAAGCGCGCCGGGTAGACGACCTCCCGGCGCGAGCGCACGAGCCTCACCTCGCCTTCCTCGAGTGGGGCACGCAAGCCATCGAGGGCGCCGGCGGCGACCTCGGAGGCCTCGTCGAGGAAGAGCACGCCATGGTGCGCGAGCGAGACCGCGCCGGGCCGCGGGCGCCCTGAGCCGCCGCCGAGCAAGGAGGCGCGGGTAATGGAGGAATGCGGCGCGACGAAGGGCGCGGCCTCCACGACGCGTCCCGGCGAGCCCGCGATGGAGTGAATGGCGGTGGCTTCCAGGGACTGCTCCGTGGTGAGCGGCGGCAAAATGGACGGCAAGCGAGCAGCAATCATGGACTTGCCCGCGCCAGGCGGGCCGAGCATGAGCAGATGGTGCCCACCGGCGGCAGCGACCTCGGCCGCATGCTTGGCCGCATGCTGTCCCGCGATATCGCTCATGCAGGGCGCCGGCCCAGCCTCGGGGCGCGTGGGCTGCGCCAGCGACCCCGCGCGAGGCAGGAGGCGACGGCCACACGCCCAGCCGAAGGCATCGGCAAGCGTGCGCGCAACATAGACGGGCATGTCGGGCACGAGTGCGGCCTCCGCCGCGTTGCCAGGCGGGATGACGAGCGACTCGAAGCCGTGGTTTTGCGCGGCGAGCAGCGCAGGAATAACGCCGGGCACGGGACGCACCGTGCCGTCGAGGCCCAGCTCCCCGAGGAAGAGCGTTGTCTCCAGACGGCGCACGATATCGCCGGAGAGCCCGAAGCCGCCTAGCTCTTCTTCCTGTTCCGTCAGCCCCGCGGTGAGAATGGCGAGTGCAATGGGCAGATCGAAGTGCGCGCCGGACTTGGGCAGGCTCGCGGGCGCCATGGACACGATGATCTTCGTCTTTGGCCACGGCAGCGTGCTATTAGACACGGCGGTGCGAATCCGCGAGCGCGCCTCGCTGATTCCGGTATCGGCCATACCCACGATCTGAATGCCGGGCAGGCCCACCCCGATATTCGCCTCGACGTGGACCGGATGCGCGAGCACGCCGTCGAGGGCCGTCGTCGCAGCCTTACCCAGCGCCATGTTCGACTCCTGCGTAATAGTCCACGTCAAAGTCGTCGCCGCGAGCGGTGAGCGCGAGGACGTCAAAGCGCACGTCGGCGAGCGGCCGGGCCCCGGCGAGCCACTGCTGCGCGGCCTTGCGCATGCGCTTGAGCTTGCGCGGGGTGACAGCCTCCGCCACGCCGAAGGCCGGCGTGGAACGCGTCTTTACCTCCACGAAGACGATGGTGCCGTCCTTCTCACGGACAATGAGGTCTAATTCGCCGCACGCGTAAGCGACGTTGCATCCCAGCACCGTCGCGCCCCGAGCGCAATAAAAGCGGGCGGCCCAGCTTTCCCCGCGCCGGGCCAGGTGCGTACGAGCCTGAGTTTTCGTTTGCATGTGTCTGTCTCCTAGTTAGTTACGGACCGCAGTACTACGGCCTCGTACCTAGCCAAGCGGCAGATACACCACAACGACAAGGGGCCGCCTCGCGGGCGGCCCCGATTCTGTGGATAACGTAGTTCACGATATGAGTTATCCACAGAGAGATTGTTCAACACATTGACAGGTCTCATGCCGGTGTGAATGGCACCGGCACGAACGCGCCTAATCCGGCATGATGAAGTCCGGTTTATCGAGCTCCTCGATATTGACGTCCTTGTACGTAATGACGCGGACGTAACGGACGAAACGCGCGGAGCGGTACATGTCCCACACCCAGGCATCAGACATGCGGACCTCGTAGTAGACGTCCGAGCCGGAGGTGTGCGGGATGAGCTCGACGGCGTTGGCAAGGTAGAAGCGGCGCTCGGTCTCCACGACATAAGAGAATTGGCTCACCACATCGCGGTATTCGCGGTAGAGGGACAGCTCGACTTCGGCCTCGTAGTTGTCCAGTTCCTCAGCGCTCATCGTTGCTCCTTGAGAAAGTTACCTCGTTCTTACAGGCTTTAAACTCTAGCGCCCCGTTACGCCCGCGCCACGTTGCCACGCGCGAGAAATTCCGCCTGCGCTCGGGCCACGTTCGCATAGCTCATGCGGTGCTCCGGCGTGGCGCCCAGCTTTCCGATGGCCCCCTCGTGTGCCTTGGTCCCGTAGCCCTTATGCCTCGCAAGCCCATAGCCTGGGTAACGCTCGTCGAGGTCCACCATAATGTGGTCACGGCTCACCTTGGCCAGCACGCTCGCCGCGGCGATACACCGCGCGGCGGCGTCGCCGCCTACCATCGGGAGCTGGGGCACGGGCAGACCGGGGACCTTGAGGGCATCGGTAAGCACATAACGCGGGCGCACCTCGAGGCGCGCGACGGCGCGGCGCATGCCGGAGACGTTGGCATGCTGAATGCCCCAGTAGTCGATGTCTGAGGCCTCGATGTGGACGACCGACCACGCAAGCGCCTTCGCCTTGATGATAGGAAAGAGCTTCTCGCGTGCGGCGGGCGTGAGCTTCTTCGAGTCCGTGAGCGTCGCCAGCTCCGGGATAATCCGCTGGGGTAGCACACACGCGGCGATGGTGATAGGACCGCAGCACGCGCCGCGGCCGGCTTCGTCTACGCCTGCGACGGGCCCCAAGCCGGCTTGGGCGAGCGCGACCTCGTAGGTGCGCTGCTGTTTAAGCGTGCGCATGCTCAACGGTGCCGATGCGGCTCAACGGCATGACGATGGCACGAACCTTGCCGCGCACGTTGTCGACCGGAATGGTGCCTTGCTCCGCGTCACCCAAGTGCGCGCGGGAATCTGCGGAGTTCGTGCGGTTATCTCCCATGACCCAGATGTGGTCCTCGGGTACTGTGACCGGTCCGAAGTAATCGCCGCCGCAGGCCAGCGAGCCCGTCTCCGGCGAAATAGGATTCTGCGGGGGCTGAAGCACGTACGGCTCCGTGCGCGCCTGGCCATCAACCATGATGCCGGGGTCCCCCGCCTGGCACGAGACCGTCTGGCCTTCGGTCGCGATGACGCGCTTGACGAGGATATTCGCGTCGCCCTGAATAAGGCCCGCCGCGGCGAAGAGGTTCTGCAGGCCGCGAATAAACACGTTATGCGATCGCTGCAGCTCATACGTCGTGTTCCACGAGGGCTCGCCTTCGAAGACGACGACATCCCCGGGCTTGGGATCTGCGAAGTAGTAGCTCACTTTTTCCACCGCGATGCGGTCCCCGTTGCAGCCCTGGCACCCGTGGAGCGTCGGTTCCATGGACCCCGACGGGATAACGTAGATGCGTCCGATGAGCGCCGATCCCACCGCCAACAGTACGAAGGCGGCGAGCATGGTTTTCAGCAGCCATGAGGCGTCATCCCGCACGGATTGCCCCAGCGTAATGCGCTGAGGTTCGCGCGGCAGGCGGTGAGTGTCAGCCCTGGATGTCGATGGCATCAACGCCGCCAATGCGCGTGAACGGGAAGAAGATGAAGGAAACCTTGCCGCGAATATTCTCCTCCGGGATCGTGCCCTGGTATTCGTCTTGCATGTGGTAACGCGAATCAAGCGAGTTCGTGCGGTTATCGCCCATCACCCAATAGTTGCCCTCCGGCACGGTGATCGGACCGAAGTACGGGCCGCCGCACTCCTCCGAGCCGTTCGACTCATCGACGGGGTACGTGGGCGGGTTCTGGATATAGGACTGATCGATAGGCTTGCCGTCGACCATAACGGCCGGGTCGCCCGCCTGGCACGAGACCGTCTGGCCACCCGTCGCAATGACGCGCTTGACCAGCGTGTTCTCATCCGGTGGCGTCAGCGAGACGTAGGACAGTGCGTCCTGAATCTTGTGGATGGTCGGGTTATCCGAGCGCGGCGAGGTATACGCGCCATTCCACGAGTCCGTGCCCTTGAAGACCACAACATCGCCCGGCTCCGGATGCTTATCCCCGTAGTAGCTGACCTTCTCGACGAAGATGCGGTCGCCCGTGCATCCCTGGCAGCCATGCAGCGTCGGCTCCATGGACGCGGACGGAATGACGTACTGGCGGCCGATAGTGTTTTGCACCAAACCCACCACCGCGAGCACCGCGACGACGATGAGCAGAGTCTCTACCAGCCACGGCAGCTGCTTCTTCTGCTTCTTCTCGTTCTTCGATCTGGTCTCATCCGGCACACCCGGCACGTGCGAGTCACCGGATGCGGGTACAGCATTATTAGTCACGGGCTAAAGCCTACAACACGACTCGCCGCGTACTGCAGATCCCTCGGATGCCCAAGTCTCGCCGTCGGCTACGCATAAGGTGTGAGCCAGAAGGTTTATTTCGCCCTCCAGAGGGGGAAATAAACCTTCTTCCTCACACCTTTAGGTAACACGCATCGCGTCAGCGCGACATTTAGCGCTCCCGCAGCACTCCCCGCGCGACCTCAAGCAGCCACTCGTCCGCCCAGTCGCGGCCTAGCTTGCCGTCGACGTAGAAGCCCTGCTCGAAGTAGGACACGTGCGTATAGCCGAAGTCGCCGGCGACGCGCAGCGAGTTGATGGTTCCTTGGTTGGCTGGATCCGCCATCGCCGCATCCAATCCCGCCGCGTGTTGAAGCTGCGCGACGAGCTGCGTCGTGACCTGCTTCGCCGCACGCTGGCGCAGCTGCGTGGGCGTGTCCAGCTGCGGCGCGAGTCCCAAGTGATAGGCCTGCCAGTAGACGGATTCGGCGGCATCGACGGCCTTGAAGCCCTCGACTGCTACGTCGAACTAGGCGCCGACCTCGGGGCTTATCGAGTTCAGCGGCTCGGACGCGACCTCGAGCACCGGGATGAGATAGTCCGACATCGCGCCCTCATACGCAAGGTTGGGCAACGCCGCGATGAGCCCGATACCCACGAGCTGCTCAATAGATAGTCCCGGGTGCGTATGCGACTCGAGAATCAGGTAGTACTGGGACAACTCCGCCACGGTCGCCACGAGTGTGGGCACCTGGAGGACGGACGCACCCGACTCGGCCAAGGCCGCGCCCACATCTTTGCCCTCTGACATCCCGGCGAGGAAGCGCTCCACCACGCGGGGCGTCAACGTATCCGAGGGGCCCTCCTATTCGACGCGATTGGCGTAGTCCGCGATATCGCGCACGATGGTATCCGAGGGCGTCGCACATGCCATGTCCGTGTTATTGCACAGGGAGACAACCTTGCCCTCCATGCCTGCGAAGTTTCCGGGGCGCTGGCCGGTCATGCCCTCGCGACCAGCGCTCACGCCCGTCCCGCCGTCGAGGATGATCTCGCCATTCGCCGCGCGTGTGCCCGCGGGCACCGGACCGTAGAGCTTCGCGGGTCGTGCAGGTGGGGCGCCGAGCCGTGCGCGGCCGGGGTCGGCAACAAGGATGACCGCGGCGACATCGTCAGGCGTTACGCCCTTCACGCGGCCGGCGGAAATCTCTGCGGCGATATCACCGGCGACCGAGGCACCCTGGGAGTAGCCAATCACCATGTAGCGCGTGGAAGGGCACGCACGCTCGACGTACTCGAGCTCGCGGCGCGCGTCCTCGACGCCTGCACGCACGGATTCACCATAGGTCGCGGCTTCTGAACCCAGCGCGTTGGGTTGGAAAGCGCTGAATCGGCCGAGGGAGGCCGGATATTGGATATTCGTACCGCTCACATCATCTGCGCCGAGACGAATCTGGAGCGTATCTACGGGATTCCACCCGCTGAAGTCGAGCCCCACCGGCTCCGCGGTGTAATACCGCGCGCTAAATCCCGTGCCGGCCGCCTGCAGAACGTGAATGGCCGTGCACTGGCGTGCGACCGCGCGCGGGGCCGCATGCACCGAAAGCACGGCAATCACAGCGACCAGAAGGCAGGCAAGCACAGAGCGGAGAGCAGAGAGCGTCACGAGGGAATTCTAAGCCGTGCCGTGTAGCCCCGCATAAAACGGCGGAACCGCCCCGCTCCAGCACAGGAGACGAGGCGGTAACAGCGCGCTAGAACTAGCGGCGCTCCTTGATGCGAGCCTTCTTGCCGCGCAGGTCGCGCAGGTAGTACAGCTTCGCACGGCGGACACGGCCACGGCGAACGACCTCGATGGAGGCGATGTTCGGGGAGTGCACCGGGAAGGTACGCTCGACGCCGATACCGAAGGAAACCTTACGGACGGTGAAGGTCTCGCGGATGCCAGCGCCCTGACGGCGGATGCAGACACCCTTGAACAGCTGGGTACGCTCGGTGGTGCCCTCGATGACCTTGACGTTGACGTCAAGGGTATCGCCCGGGCGGAAGTTCGGGATGTCCTCGCGCAGCGAGGCCTTGTCCAGCAGATCAATCTTGTTGGTCATTGATTTTCCTTTTCAATTTAAGACAGAGGACCCAAGCGCTTCCTCAGGGAAGCTGACCGGTTCGTGCCTGTTACATAGAACAGCCATCTATTGTTCCATAACCCCTGCACCCAAACAAAATCTCTCAAATCGCTGACAAACCCGAGGCCTTGTGTTTAGTCTAGGACTCGCACTTATCCCCACGGGAGCCCGCATGGAAGCGGGCTGAGATGGCCGCTGGAACCGCGGCCGCACCGTTCGAACCTGTCTGGTTAGCACCAGCGAAGGAAGAGAGGTCAGGCCCATGTCGGCTACCCATGAGCAAGAAATCCACCCCAAGCACTCCTACTCGCCGATCCGTGAGAAGGGTCTCGAGGTCCCGGAAACCGAAATCCAACTCGACGACTCCCCCACCGGCCCCAACGAGTCTTTCCGCATCTACCGCACCCGCGGCCCGGAATGCGATCCCACGCAAGGGCTTCCGCCCCTGCGACAAGCATGGATCGAAGAGCGTAACGACACCGAAGAATACGAGGGCCGCGCACGCGATCTCGCTGACGACGGCAAGTCTGCCCAGAAGCGTGGTGCCGCGTCCCAGGAATGGAAGGGCACAAAGCCCACGCCACGTAGGGGGACCAAACGCGTCACCCAAATGCACTACGCCCGCCAGGGCATTATCACCAAGGAAATGGAATTCGTCGCCCTGCGCGAGCACTGCGATCCAGAGTTCGTCCGCTCCGAGGTCGCCCGCGGGCGCGCCATCATCCCCAACAACATCAACCACCCCGAGTCCGAGCCCATGATCATCGGCCGGAAGTTCCTCACCAAGATCAACGCCAACATCGGCAACTCGGCGGTCACAAGCTCCATCGAGGAAGAAGTGTCAAAGCTGCGCTGGGCCACTCGCTGGGGCGCAGACACCGTCATGGATCTCTCCACGGGCGACGATATCCACACGACCCGCGAGTGGATCCTGCGCAACTCCCCCGTCCCCATTGGCACGGTGCCCATCTACCAGGCACTGGAAAAGGTAAACGGCATCGCGGAGGACCTCACCTGGGAGATCTTCCGTGACACCGTCATCGAGCAATGCGAACAGGGCGTGGACTACATGACCATCCACGCCGGCGTGTTGCTTCCCTACATTCCGCTTACCACCGAGCGCGTCACCGGCATCGTCAGCCGCGGCGGTTCCATCATGGCCGGCTGGTGCCTCGCCCACCACAAGGAGTCCTTCCTCTACGAGAACTTCGACGAGCTCTGCGAGATCTTCTCCCGCTACGACGTCGCCTTCTCCCTCGGCGACGGCCTGCGCCCCGGCTGCCTCGCGGACGCCAACGACACCGCGCAGTTTGCGGAGCTGAAGACCATCGGCGAGCTCACCCGTCGCGCCTGGGAGTACGACGTCCAGGTCATGGTCGAGGGCCCCGGCCACGTCCCGCTCAACATGATTCAGGAGAACAACGAGTGGGAGCAGGACTGGGCTTCCGATGCCCCCTTCTATACCCTCGGTCCCCTCGTCACCGATATCGCGCCCGGCTACGACCACATCACCTCGGCCATCGGTGCGGCCCACATCGCGATGGGCGGCACGGCGATGCTCTGCTACGTCACGCCGAAGGAGCACCTCGGCCTGCCCAACCGCGACGACGTGAAGACCGGCGTCATTACGTATAAGCTGGCGGCCCATGCCGCCGATGTCGCCAAGGGGCACCCCGGCGCCCGCGCCTGGGACGACGCGATGAGCAAGGCCCGCTTCGAGTTCCGCTGGCACGACCAGTTCGCGCTCTCCCTCGATCCGGATACCGCGCAGGCCTACCACGACGAAACCCTGCCGGCCGAGCCTGCGAAGACGGCCCACTTCTGTTCCATGTGCGGCCCGAAGTTCTGCTCCATGCGCATCAGCCAGGACATTCGCGACACCTTCGGCGCGAAGCTCGGCATGCCCACCATGCCTGCGCCCGCTGGCGCGTCCGCAGAAGCAGCAGGAGAAGCCCTCAAAGCCGCCGAGTTCCGCGCCGCCGGCTCCGAAATCTACCAGGAGGTTTAATCCATGCGCGCCGATCTGCGCTGTTACTTTGTGACAGGTTCCGAGCCTTCCGATGCCCTCGCCCGCCGCGCCGCCGCAGCTGCTTCAGGTGGGGCCGGGGTCATCCAAGTACGTTCGAAGCCCATTTCGGCGCGCGACCTCTATGACCTCGGCGCGGCTGTGTCCACCGCCGTCCACGCCGCGAACCCAGGCACCGCCGTCGTCATCGACGACCGAGTCGACGTCGCCCTCGCCCTGCGCGAGGCGGGCTTCCCCGTCGCCGGTGTCCACCTGGGCCAGGACGATCTCTCCGTCCGCGCGGCCCGCGAGCTCCTCGGCCCCGACGCACTCATCGGGCTCACGACCGGCACCCTGTCCCTCATCGAGGACGCCAACCAGTACGCGGACGTCCTCGACTACGTCGGCTGCGGTCCTTTCCGTGCCACCCCCACGAAGGACTCCGGCCGGCCACCGCTGGGACTCGCGGGCTATCCCGCCATCGTCGCCGCGTCGCAGCTGCCCGTCATCGCTATCGGCGACGTCACCGTCGACGACGCGGCCGACCTCGCCGCCACCGGCGTCGCGGGCGTCGCCGTCGTGCGCGGCATCATGCATGCCGACGATCCGGCCGCCTATTGCACGCGGATCCGCGCCGCCTTCGAGGAGCGCGCATGAGCCACGTCGTCATCGCCGGCGCCGGAATCGTCGGCCTCACCACCGCCGTCGAGCTCGCGAACGCCGGCCACAACGTCACGGTTCTTGATCCCGCGCCTGCCTCCGGCGCCACGCACCACGCCGGCGGCATGCTTGCTCCCGCCGCCGAGGTCGTCTATCAGCAAGACCCGCTCTTCCCACTCATGCAGGCGGCCGGCGCCTGGCACCCGCGGCTCATCGAACTCGTCGCCGCGCACACGGACCTGCCCACCGGCTACCGCGCCGAGGGCACCCTCGTCGTCGCCGCGGACCGCGCGGACGCGCAACACCTCTCCGAACTGCTCGACTACCAGACCGCCCACGGCATGGAGGTCGAACGCATTACGACCCGAGCCGCCCGTTCCATGGAGCCCGCGCTCTCCCCGCGTCTCGCCGGTGCCGTCTCCATCCCCGGCGACACGCAGCTCTTCCCGCGGATGTTCGCCGCGGCCGCCCTCGACGCCGCGCGCAATCTCGGCGTCGACGTCCGCACCGAGCGTGTCACCCGTATCACCCCAGACGGCGCGGTCACCACCGACCAAGGCACCCACCAGGCTGACACTGTGGTGCTCGCAGCCGGACTCGGCGTCGCCCACATCAACGGCTGGTACGAGGACACGAACCCGCTTCAGCTGCGTCCCGTCTATGGCGACATTCTGCGCCTCCGCGTACCCGTCTCTCTCCAGCCGCTTGTCACTCGCGTTGTCCGCGGCTTCGTCGAGGACCGCCCCATCTACGTCATCCCCCGCGTCGACGGCACCATCGCAGTGGGAGCGACGACCCGCGAAGACAGCCTCCCCCGCCGCGTCGGCAGCGTCTACGACCTGCTCCGCGACGCCATCCGCGTCGTCCCCGGCCTCGAGGAATGCGAGCTCCTCGAAGTCACCACCGGCGCCCGCCCCGGCACGCCCGACGATCTCCCCTACCTCGGGCGCCTCCCGCACGCGCCACAGATCATCGTCTCCACCGGCTACTTCCGGCACGGCATCCTGCTGTCTGCTTTCGCTGCTCGCACGACCCGCGAGCTCATCGAAGAGCAGACTCTCACTCTCGACCTCACCGCCTGCGATCCGCTCCGGCATAAGGACTAACCATGCATATCACCCTCAATGGCTCCCCATACGAGACCAACGCCACAACACTCGCCGAGCTCATCACCGAACTCGGCGCGCCCGAAGACGGCACTGCCGCCGCTATCAATGCCCGCGTCGTGCCCAAGTCGGGGTGGCACACAGCGCTCGAGCCCGGCGCGACCGTCGACTTACTCACCGCCGTCCAAGGAGGCTAAGAATGCTCACCATCGCTGATAAGAACTTCGACTCCCACCTCATCATGGGTACCGGCGGCGCCACGAGCTTCGACGCCCTCGAGTCCGCGCTCGCGGCTTCGGGCACGCAGCTCACCACCGTCGCCATGCGCCGCTTCAACCCTCACGCCGGCGGCGAGTCCGTCTTCGGGCTGATCAAGCGACTGGGTATCACACCGCTGCCCAATACGGCGGGCTGCCGCACGGCCCGCGACGCCGTGCTCACGGCACAGCTCGCCCGGGAGGCGCTCGGCACGAACTGGGTGAAGGTCGAAGTCATCACGGACGAGCACACGCTGCTTCCCGATATCGTGGAGACCCTCGACGCCACCGAGCTCCTCGTCGCGGAGGGCTTCACAGTCCTCGCGTACACCAGCGACGACCCGGCCGCAGCACAGCGCCTCGAGGACGCCGGCGCCGCCGCAGTGATGCCGCTCGGCGCGCCCATCGGCACGGGCCTAGGCATCCTCAACCCGCACAATATCGAGCTCATCTGCTCCCGCGCGTCCGTACCCGTCCTCATCGACGCTGGTATTGGCACAGCTTCCGATGCCGCCCGCGCCATGGAGCTCGGCTGCTCCGGTGTCCTCCTCGCCAGCGCCGTCAACCGCTGCCAGGATCCGACGGCCATGGCGAACGCCATGCGCCTCGCAGTTGAATCCGGCCTTCTTGCGCGCGACGCTGGCCGCATTCCGAAGCGCGAACATGCCCAAGCTTCCTCCACCTTCGAGGGCTTCGCGTCGTGGCAAGAGGCGGTTCTGTGACGCCCTTATCTCCGGAGGAAGAACGTCGGACCGCCCGCCAAACCCTGCTCATCGGTCGCGACGCGCAGCAACGACTCCACAACGCACACGTCCTCGTCGTGGGCGCTGGCGGCCTGGGCTGCCCGGCACTGCAGCAGCTGGTAGCAGGAGGCATCGGCAAGCTCACGCTCATCGATGACGACGTCGTGGATCTGACAAACATCCACCGGCAGATACTCTTTGGTGCCGCAGACGTTGGTCACCCCAAGGCGGAGGTCGCAGCCGCCCGAGTACGCGACCTCCAGCCCGGCGTACAGATCGACGCGCGACGCGAGCGTCTCACTTCAGACAACGCGCTCGACCTCGTCGCCGTGGCAGACCTCGTCCTCGACGGCAGTGACACCTATGCAACGAAGTATCTGGTCGCGGACGCCTGCGAGATGACGTCGACCCCGCTCGTCTGGGGCACAGTCCTGCGCTTCCACGGCGACGTCGCGCTCTTCCATTCCGGCGCCGACACCCCGGACGGTCGTGGCGTGGGCCTGCGCGACCTCCTCCCCTCCCCGCCGTCAGACACCGCGACGTGCGAGACCGCCGGCGTCCTCGGCGCGACGACATCCGTCGTGGGCGGACTCATGGCGACCACGGCCTTAGGGTTTCTCTCTGAACTCGACGCACCGGTCGGACGGGTGACGAGCTACGACGCGTTCCCACCGCTATTCCGCACGCTCACCGTGGGCGCAGACCCGGCGCGCCCACTCGTCACCCACCTGCCGGAAGCACAGAAGACTAGCGCTATCGCGCGATGGCCCAGCGCGGTTCTCGATATCCGCGAATACGAGGAGCGACTCTTGGTTGAGCTCACGCCCCCGCCCGGCACACGTCTCGTTGAGCTGCCGCTCTCCCGCATCCACGACGACGCCCACGTCGCCAACGCCCTCCGAGAGCTCGACGCCGACGACGTGGGAGTCCTGTGTGCTCTGGGCAAGAAGTCCGCCGCTTTCGCACTGCGTTACGAGGAGCTTGCGAACACGTGCGGCACGCACCTGCACAACATCGACGGCGGAGCTCGTGTCCTCGGTTCCTAGCTAAACCAGTGGCATGTCTATCGAGCTCAAGTCTTGGTCGGTGACCGACTATCTCGACAGCCCTGAAACCATCGCAGCTCACCGAGATCGTGAAGCCGCTCGCGCCGTCGGGCTGACCCTGCGCGTCGACACGATGGAGGACTAGCCAGCGATTTCCTCGCGGAGTGTCTGCTCCAACGTCGTCGTGTCGTGGCCGATGAGCTGAGACAGGGTCTCGGACGGGCCGTCGAGGCCGCCCTGGGCCACGGCGGTGTCCATGCCGAGCAGGAAGCCCATGGTGCCTTCGTCGACGCCTTCGGCCTCGAGCTTGGCGCGGTGACCATCCTCGTCGGACTCGAGGAACTCGATTTGCTGGCCCGAGACGTCAGCGACGGTCTGGGCGAATTCGAGTGCGGTCCAGGCGGTCTGGCCGCCCAGCTCGAGGGTTTCGCCTCGGTGCTCATCCGTCGTGGCGAGAACAGCGAGCGCCTCCGCGTAGTCCTTGCGGGAAGCGGATGCGATCGTGCCGTCGCCGGAGTGGGCAAAGTGTGCACCGCGGGCGACGACGAGCTGGTAAGCGTCGAGGTAGTTCTCGTTGTACCAGTTGTTGCGGGCAATCGTCGCGGTAATCGGCGAAGCAGCGAGACGCTCCTCCGTCGCCTTGTGCTCCGGCGCGACGAAGAGCGGAGAGTTACCCGCGCGGGTCGCCGAGGTGTAGATGATCTCCTTCACGCCGGCCTTCTCGGCTGCGTCGATGACGTTGGCGTGCTGCTGCTCGCGCTGGCCCATCTCGGAGCCGGAGATGAAGATGAGGGTCTCGACGCCATCGAGTGCGGCGTCGAGGGTCGCCGAGTCGTTGTAGTCCACGACAGCGGTCTGCAGACCCACGTCGGCGAGTGCCTGCAGCTTGCCCTCGTGACGGCCCATGCCGCGGATATCGCCGGGCTGCACGCCACGATTCATGAGTGCGACGACGGTGAGCGCGCCGAGCTGGCCGGTGGCGCCGGTCATGCCGATGGTGGTCATGGAAAACTCCTTACAGTTAGTGTGTTTTCCACGACTCTACCCCGCTTTAATCTTGAAGCGGCGAGCTAGCGGCCAAAGCCGGCGTTGCGGAGGGCATCGGCAAGCGAGCCGCCGCCCTGGTTGCCACGGGACTGCTTATTGCCGCCCTTGCTCTTCGGGCCGCCTTGGCGGCCCCCGCCGCGCTTTTTCGGCGCAGGCTGACCCGGCTCGTCATTGAGGCGCAGCGACAAACCGATGCGCTGACGCTCGACGTCGACCTCCATGACCTTAACCTTGACGACTTGGCCGGAGCGAACGACCTCATGCGGGTCCGAGATAAACTTGTCGCTCATCGCGGAGACGTGGACGAGGCCGTCCTGGTGGACTCCCACGTCAACGAAGGCGCCGAAGGCCGCGACGTTGGTGACGGTGCCCTCGAGGATCATGCCCGGCTTCAGGTCGGAGACCTTCTCGACGCCCTCCTTGAAGGACGCGGTCTTGAACTCCGGGCGCGGGTCGCGGCCGGGTTTGTCGAGCTCCGCAATGATATCGGTGACGGTGGGCACGCCGAAGGTCTCGTCCGCGAAATCCGCGGGCTTGAGCTTGGTGAGGACGGCGGAGTTGCCGATGAGTTCGCCAACTCCCAGGCCGGTGGACTCAGCGATGCGAGCGACGACCGGGTAGGCCTCCGGGTGGACGGCGGAGGCATCAAGCGGATCCGTGCCGCCGGTAATGCGGAGGAAGCCGGCGGCCTGCTCAAACGCCTTGGGTCCGAGTCGCGGGACCTTCTTGAGTTCCTTGCGCGAAGCAAAGGAACCGTTCTCGTCACGGTAAGCAACGATATTGCCCGCGATGGTGGAGTTCACGCCGGCGACGCGCTCAAGCAGCGGGACCGAGGCCGTGTTGAGGTCCACGCCCACGCCGTTGACAGCGTCCTCGACCACACCGTCCAGGGTGCGAGCAAGCGCGGTCTGGTTCACGTCGTGCTGGTACTGCCCCACGCCGATAGCCTTGGGGTCGATCTTGACGAGCTCCGCGAGCGGGTCCTGGAGGCGACGGGCGATGGACACAGCGCCGCGGAGGGAAACGTCCATGTCCGGGAACTCGTCGGCGGCCAGTTGCGAGGCGGAGTACACGGAGGCGCCGGACTCGGAGACCACGACGGGTGTGGGGCGCTTGCCGCCGGCCTTCGCGATGAGGTCCGCGACTTCGTTGGCCATCTTCTCGGACTCACGGGACGCGGTGCCGTTGCCCACGGCCATGAGATCGACGGCGTGCGTCGCGCAGAGCCCGGCGAGGGTCTGCACGGCGTCGTTCCAGCGGTTCTGCGGCTGGTGCGGATACACAATCGCGGTGTCGAGCACCTTGCCGGTGGGGTCCACGACCGCGCACTTCACGCCGTTGCGGTAGCCCGGGTCGATGCCCAGGGTCGCGCGCTGGCCGGCGGGGGCAGCAAGCAGGACGTCGCGCAGGTTCGTGGCGAAGACCTTGAGCGCGCCATCTTCAGCGATTTCTTTGAGGCGCATGCGCACGTCGAGGCCAGACGAGATGTAGAGCTTAGTGCGCCAGCCCCAATGGACGGCGTCGGACAGCCACTTTGAGTCCTTGACATCCAAGTCAAAGCGGTCGGCAATGAGCCCTTCGTATTGGGTATCGTCGCCCGCGTCGAGGTTGAGCTGCAGGATGCCTTCGCTCTCACCGCGCAGGAGCGCGAGGATTCGGTGGGACGGAAGCTTGTCGAAAGGCTCGGAGAACTCGAAGTAATCCTTGAACTTCGCGCCTTCTTGCTCCTTGCCCGCAACGACGCCGGCTGTCATGGTGCCGTCGGTAAACATCTTCTCGCGGACCTCGCCGACGAGGTCCGCGTCGAGTGCGAAACGGTCAATGAGGATGGCACGGGCGCCCTCGAGGGCCTTCTTCGTGTCTTCGAAGCCCTCGGTCTTGTAGTGTTCCGCCAGCTCGGCCGGGTCCGCGGTCGGATTCTCGATCAGCTTATCGGTGAGCGGCTCGAGGCCGGCCTCGCGCGCGATGTCCGCCTTGGTCTTGCGGCGCTTTTTGTACGGCAGGTACAGGTCCTCCAGGCGCGCCTTGGTCTCGCAGCCGCGGATGAGCGCCTTGAGGTCGTCCGTGAGCTTGCCCTGCTCCTCGATGGCGGCAAGCACCGTCTCTTTGCGCTCCTCGAGTTCACGCAGGTACGTCGCACGCTCCTCGATGGTGCGCAGCTGACTGTCGTCGAGCCCGCCGGTGACTTCCTTGCGATAACGCGCAATAAACGGCACGGTATTGCCCTCGGCGAGCAGCTTGAGCGCTGCCTCGATTTGGGACTCGCGTACCCCGATTTCTTGTGCAATGGTAGCTGCAATCATTCGCCTGATTCTACCGGTCGCTTTAGACTCGATCTGTATGAGGGATTGCATCGTCATCGGCGGCGGCCAAGCCGGACTCGCGACCGCGTACTACCTGCGCCGAGCTGGAATCGAACCGCTCATTCTCGACGATCAGAACGGCCCCGGCGCGGCGTGGCGCCATGTGTGGCCGTCCATGACGCTATTTAGCTTGGCGAGCTTTTCTAATCTGCCGGGCATGCCTATGCCGCACTATGACGGTTTCCCGCCAGCCAGTCACGTCATTGCATACCTAGAGAAATACGAAGAGCGCTACGGCTTTGAGGTGCACCGGCCCGTACACGTGTCCTCCTTGTCGTGGACTGGTTGCTCCTATGCGCTGGAGACCTCCGTCGGCGCGATGGAGGCGCGCACCGTCGTCGCAGCGACGGGCACGTGGTCCGCGCCGTACGTGCCCTTCGTCCCCGGCGCCTTCGACGGGACCCAATGGCATTCGGCCCGCTACGCCGGATCTAAGCCTTTTGAGGGCACGCGCGTCGCCGTCGTCGGCGCGAAGAACTCAGGCGCGCAGATCGCAGCGGAGCTCACCCGCGTCGCTGAAGTGACGTGGTACACCCGCCACGAGCCGCGGTGGATGGCGGATGATGTGGACGGGCGCGTGCTTTTTGAGGACGCACACCGCCGCGCCATTGCGCTGATGCGCGGCGAGCCGGATCCCGGGCCAGGCCCTACCGGGGACATCGTCATGCTGCCAGAGATCCTCGAAGCGCGTGATTCCGGCAGGTTGAAAGCGACACCGATGTTCGACTCCCTCGACCGGGTCAAGGCAGATCACTTGATTTGGTGCACCGGGTTCCGTCCGGCGCTGCGCGCGCTGCGGGCTGTCCTTGACTCTTCGAGCGGCACGCCAGTGCCGCTCCATCCGGGTCTCTTTCTCGTGGGCTACGGCGACATCGTGGGCCCGGGCGCCGCGACGATAACCGGCGTAGGTCCGTATGCCAAGCGCGCAGCGGCCGGAGTTAAAGAGCTTCTGAACGACTAGGCTAAACGCCCTTTCCCCACCATAACTTCGAAATTCTGACAGATTTTCGGAGTTAGGGTGGGGAAAGCGCTGGGGCTCGGCATGCTACAGGCACTGCGCCTTGCCGGGACGCGTATCAAAGGCATCATCCGCGAGGTGGCCCTCGTTGGAAGTGCCGTACCAGAGCGTGTTCTCCGGCAGGGCCGCGACGACGGCCTGCGTCAACGCGCGCGGGGCAAGTTCTGTCTCCACATTGAGGGTGAGGCGGTACGTGCCTTGGGTAATCGGCATGGAGTCGTACTTCGCAGTGTATTCGGACACCAGGATGTTCTCCGGGGTGCAGGCGGACTCGACGAGGGTACATGACTCACGCTCGACGGTCGTCTCGGGAGCGAGGGCCGCAGCGAGGTCGAGGCCCGCGATGTCCTGCGGCGACATGAGCACGGTGAGATCAGTACTAGCCTTCAAACCCAAGTTCCTTTAAGTAAGCGCGGTCTTTCTTGTCCAACGCCACGCCTTCCAGCAATTCGGGGCGGCGCTCCAGAGTTCGCTTGAGGGCTTGGTCGCGGTGCCAGCGGTCGACGAGCGCGTGGTTACCGGAGGTGAGCACTTCGGGAACCTCGAGCCCGCGCCATTCGCGGGGCTTGGTGTAACTTGGGCCCTCGAGCAGCCCATCGGAGAAGGAATCCTCTTCGTGCGAGCGTTTATTGCCCAGGACGCCCGGGATCAGGCGTACGACGGCCTCGGCGATGACGAGGACGGCAACTTCCCCACCGATGAGGACGTAGTCGCCAATGGAGACCTCGCGCACGCGGTACCGGTGCGCCGCATCATCGACGACGCGTTGATCGATGCCTTCGTAGCGTCCGCATGCGAAGACGATGTGCTCCTCGCGGGACCAGGCGCGGGCATCGGGCTGCACGAAAGGCTTTCCAGCGGGAGTTGGCACGATAAGCAGCGGCAACGACGGGTCTTCGCCTTCACGCACGTCACGACCCTCGTAGGGGGTTGCCTCAACGCCCTCAACATCGTCGTGCGTCGGACGAGCAAGGTGCGGAAGCGAGGACTCGAGTTCAGTGGCCGCGGCGGTCCCCGCGGCGACATCATCCAGCGCAGGGCCCCAGACCTCCGGCTTCATGACCATGCCAGGGCCGCCGCCAAACGGCGAGTCATCCACTGACTTGTGGACGTCCGTGGCCCAGCCGCGCAGGTCGTGGACGCCGACAGAAAGGCGACCTTGTTCGATCGCTTTGCCCAGCAGCGCGTGGCGCAGCGGGTCGAGATACTCGGGAAAGATGGTGACAACGTCGAGCCTCATAGATCGAACAGCCCCTCTGGCGGAGTGATGGTGCACGTGCCAGCCTCCAGGTCAATGTCGGGCACAATTTCCTCGACGAACGGGACCAAGACTTCCTTGCCACCGTCGAGAGTGAGCTCGAGGAGCGACTGCGCGGGGCCGTGCGTGACACCGGTGACCTCACCGACATCGGCACCGTTGTGAATGACGCGCAGGCCTTCGAGCTCGTGGTCGTAGAAGCCATCATCGTCCGGGTCTTCAAGCGGCGGCGCGAAGAACTGGGTGCCGCGCAGCGTATCCGCTGTCGTGCGGTCGTGAATCTCCTCGAAGAAGATAAGGAGTCGTCCCTTGTGTACGCGCACGGACTTCACCGTGAGCGTGTGTTCCTTTTTTCCTTGCGTGCCATGCAGGACCTCGCCCACGGCGTACCGGATCTCCGGTTCGTCCGTGGTGGGCTCGACAACGAGTTCGCCCTTGATGCCGTGCGATTTGATGACGCGGCCGATGAGTAATTCCATGCCGCCTACTCTATAGGGTCAGGCTTTCGCTGCGACCAAGAACACCTACCAGGCGGTTGAGCGGGCCCGTAGGCTGGGCGCATGACAACCCCAGAGAACCCTTCCTCCCTGCCCATCAATGACGTGACGACCTTCGGCGACGCTGCGCATGAGGGCGGCGGACTCGTCTTCCTCGATTTCCTTGCGGAGGCGCCTGCTGCCGATGCCTCCCGCCCGCGACCCGCAGTCAAGCGTGTCCTCAGCGGACACCGCGCCAACCACATCGTCTTCACCTTCGTGCCCGGCCAGACCTTGCCGGATCATAAGGCGGCCCACCCCATCACCGTGCAAGTCCTCACAGGCTCTGTGCTCTTCGAGTGCGAAGGCGACACCCACGAACTGCACCCGGGTGTCGCAGTCCACCTGCCGGCCCACCTTCCGCATGCGGTGCGGCTGCCGAAAAACTCTGATCACGGCCAGGCGATCATGCTGCTCACCATGCACACGGGTGAATAAAGCCGATAAGAACTCGCGATAACACCCACTGGACCTGAGACACTTATAATCTATTTCTGTGAGTACGAAGCCTTATCACCACGGAAACCTCAAGGGCGAGTTGTTGCGCGTCGCCGAAGAGATCGGCCGCGAAGAAGGGCCCGAAGCGATCTCCATTCGCCAAGTCACCCGCCGCGTCGGTGTGTCCCCCACGGCGGCCTACCGTCACTACACGGACCAGGAGGAGCTCCTCAACGCCGTGTCCACCCGCGCGGTCGACGAGCTCATCGCGCGTCTCAACGTGGTCCTCACCGATCGCGAGAGCCGCCCCCTCGTTGCGGACCGCATGATGGCGTGTGCGTGGGTCTACTTCAACTTCGCGATGGAAGAGCCCCAAATGTTTCGTTGCATGCTCGCCGGACGTGGCTTGGACCTTCCCACCGTGATGGGCGGCAGCGGCGGTGATGAGGAGCATCTCGAGCCACACGTACAGGCGCTGCGGGAATTCTCCGAGTGTTTCCGCATCCATGCCCAGCGCACGGACGGCGTGAGCCACCTCCAGTACTTCATGCAGAACGCGCTCGCCGCGTGGTCCACGGTCCACGGCTTTACCGTGCTCTGTACGACCGGCCAGATGGCGGATCTGCCGCGTGAGATGAAGAACGAGCTCGCCCAAGGCGTCTTCGCCTCCGCCATGCGCGGCACAGACTTCACGGATGTCAACGACCCGTTCCGCAACTACCCCGACGGCAAGCCAGATTCGGACGACGATACCTAGGCCGTCGCGCCCATGACGTTGGAAGCAGTTCCACCCCAAGGCACCGAAAATTCATAGCCTGTCCACCCGAGTGGGCGGGCTATGTTTATGCCCATTCCCGCCGTCCGAAAGGACAGTGGAACTAGTCGCTGGCTTCGGTATGACCTATTCCTGTCCCTGTCTGACAATAATCCGGGGGTGTTCCTGCTCCAGGGCCGCATTGTATGGGGAAAACGCGTAAACCCCCGCAACCGCGAACGGTGACGGGGTAGCGCTTAAGCAGAATTACTCTGCGGACTCCTCAGCCGGAGCTTCCTCAGCAGCCTCAGCCTCAGCGGCAGCCTTGGCCTCAGCCTCGGCGGCGGCAGCAGCCTCAGCAGCAGCCTTAGCCTCAGCCTCTTCCTTGGCCTTGCGCTTCTTCTCGGTGATGGCCTCGAGGGTCGGGCCGTTGGCAGCCTCAGACAGGGCAGCGTTGAAGAGGTCAAGCTTGGACGGCTTCTCCTCGGCCACCTGAAGGGTGCCCTCGGCGCCCGGCAGGCCCTTGAACTTCTGCCAGTCACCGGTGACCTTCAGCAGAGCGAGTACCGGCTCGGTCGGCTGTGCGCCGACGCCCAGCCAGTACTGTGCGCGCTCGGAATCGATCTGAATGAGGGACGGCTGCTGCTTCGGGGAGTAGATGCCGATGTTCTCGATAGCCTTACCGGAACGACGGGTGCGGGCATCAGCGATGATTACGCGGTACTCAGGGGTGCGGATCTTACCGATACGCTGCAGCTTAATCTTAACGGCCATGATTGGCTCCTTTGCGTGTAGTCACTGGGCAGTACAGACACGCGAGCCGTGTGCTCGCGCCGGTTCAACCCTCGGATTTAGCCTGCGTGTGACATGCCCGCCGTCCGTAGGCGGTGGGGGCGTTACGCAGGATAAGTATCAAATTGTGCCGCCACATGCGTGGCAACCCGACATATATTACAGGCAACCAGGCCAATTCCGGAAATCACGTCGCGTCAGTTCCGGTTTTCATGCATGCGCCAGGTAACCTTACGGGCCGTACCTAGTTTATAGCTTCCCGTTTGCCTGCTCTTTCTTTCCCCGTCTCCTGCGACGGGATTATAGGAGGAGCACTAAGGACGAGGTCAGGACCCACCCACACCATGGCAGAATCAACACGAAATTTCCGCTACCGTTACGATCTTGATGGACTGCGCGGCATCGCGATCGGCCTCGTCGTCCTCTATCACGTCTTCGTGGGACGCGTCTCCGGCGGCGTGGACGTCTTCTTGTTGCTCTCTGGCTACTTCTTCCTGGGCTCCCAGCTACGCTACACGGAAAAGCCGAATGCCTCTTTTAACCCGTGGTGGCCGATCTGGCGCACGCTGCGCCGCCTGGTCCCGGCGCTTGCGCTCACGGTGGGTGCAACGTTCCTCCTCGTCAAGTTCTTCACCCCGCAACTGCTGCGCACGGAGCTCGTCCAGCAGATCACGGCGACGGTGTTTTACTACCAGAACTGGGAGCTGGCACGGCAGAACGCCGATTATGCGGCGGCATCGGCAAGCACCTCGCCGCTGCAGCACCTGTGGTCCATGGCCGTGCAGGGCCAGTTCTATGTCATGTCCATCGCGTTTGCGCTGGGCTTGGGGCTCCTCGTCCGCGCACTGGGCCGCCGCACCCTCACCGTGCAGAAGATCGCCGGCCCCATCCTCGTTATCGTCACGATCGCGTCCTTCGCATACGCCTGCCGCTTTGGTCTCTACGGCCCGGCCGCAAACTACTACTCCACCTGGTCGCGTGCGTGGGAGCTCACGCTCGGCGGTGTGCTCGCCATCTACGGTGCAAAGCTGGCCGTCCCCCAGCGTTTTTCCAACTTCTTTACGGGCTTCGGCCTCCTCGCGCTCATCTGCACGGGCGCGCTTATCGCGAATACGGCGGCCTACCCCGGTCCGCTGTCCTTGCTGCCGCTCGGCGGTGCCGTGCTCATCATCCTGGGCGGCGGCGGATCCCTGTCCCAGGCCATGGCCTCGAAGAAGGCACGCTGGCTCGGCGACGTCGCCTACCCGCTCTACCTGTGGCACTGGCCGCTGCTCATCCTGTCCACGGCGTACCTGGGCATGGAGCGCCCCACCTGGTGGCTGGGCGTTATCATCATCGCCATTTCGCTCGTCCTCGCGGATCTCACGCACCGCTTCCTCGAGCGTCCGCTGCGCCAGCGCCGCAAGCGCCCGACGCGCGACGATATGCCGGTCAATTCTGCGCTCGCCTCTCTGCGCACTACGGCCGGCGCCTGGCGCGGCGTGGGCGGCGTGCTTATGGGCGCAGCGACCATTGCGCTGCTTACTATTCAGCCCGTGTGGATGTCCCAGGTCCGCGACGGCGAGGGCCTCACCCTCGACCCCGCGCGCTACCCCGGCGCCATGGCGTTCAACGGCACCACGGCCCCAGAGGGTGTCACGGTCCAGCCGGATCCTATCCTCGTGGGCGGCATCATGCCTCCGACCTCGACCTCGCATTGCTTCGTGGCGAAGCAGGCGGATCCGAACTACTACAACACGGAACGCGTAGACGGAACGCCGTGCATCTTCGGCGACCAGGATGCGGACTTCAAGGTCTACCTCGTCGGCGGTTCCCACGCCGAGCAGTGGGCCTCGGGCCTAGACAAGCTTGGCCGCGAGATGCACTTCCAGCTCGTTCCGATCGTCCGCCAAGACTGCCCCATCGAGTTGGGCGATGACGTAACCGTCACCCCGGAGTGCAAGGCCTGGGCCGAGGGCGCCGTCGAGCAGATCGTCGATGGCGGTGCGGACCTCGTCATCTCCAACACCACGCGTCCACAGGACTTCTACGGTCACGGCCCCGACGTCGTGCCAGCCGGCTACGCCGCGTTCTGGGACTTCCTCGCGGAGCAGAACATTCCGTTCATGGGCCTGCGCGATAACCCGTGGGGCTTCGACGCCGCTGGCGTGGGCCGCGAGTTTGACGAGTGCTACGTCGCAACCCAGGACGTGGACGCGTGCAGCATGGACCGCAACCAGGTCTACGCCCCAGTGGACCCGGCCGCGATTGTGCTTGCGAAGTACAAGAACATGATCGCCGTTGATACCTCCAACTGGTTCTGTGACGACACGCAGTGCCCCGTCATTATCGGCAACGTCTTCGTCTACCGCGACATGCACCACATCTCGAATGCCTTCGCAGACTCGGCAATGCCGCTGCTACGTCAGTACATCGAGCCCTTCATGAAGGGCGAGACGGTCCAACAAGAGGCTCCCGATGCCCCCGCGGGCGAAGACCCCGCAGCCCCCACTGCCACGCCGTACGACGAAGAACACCAGAACCCCCGCACCACGGCGGACGTTGCCCCTTACCCCATGGTCGCGGCCCCCACCGCGGTTTAAACCCGCCTCACGCCGCACATGGCCCTAGGAGGTTGGTCATTTACCCAGCTCGCCGAATTCCCATGAATTTCGGTGAACAGCGCGAATGGCCAACCTGCTAGGGCCTTCTAGTTTTACGAAGCGGCGTGGAGTTCCTTCCACGCCTGCGGCACGTACGCACACGTCGGGTCTGAGGCGAGCGGATCGCCCGTCATGGCGAACGCAGTCGACCGCGAACCACCGCACACGGACGCAAATTCGCACACGGAGCACTTACCCGACCACTGCTGCGGATCGCGCAGCTTCTTAAACACCGGCGAGGTGGCGTAGATATCCGGCAGGGTCTGCTCCTTGACGTTTCCGCAGTGCATGGGCAGAAAGCCGTTCGGGTACACGTCGCCGAGATGGTCGATGAAGACGAAGCCGGAACCCGCATTAATAGCCATGGGCGGACGCGGACGGCGAGTGTGCTCGGCCGGTCCCAGCAGGCGCTCGGTTTCCTCGGTGAGGAACTTATAGAGCTCGCCGCCTTCATAGGGCTGTCCCTTGGAGCGCTGAATGACAATGCGCCGGTACTGCGGGCCCTCCGTCGTCTTGATGGCAACGCGGTTGGACACGTCGTGGAGCCAGTTCATGGCGTCTTCACGCTCGAGCGGGCTGAGCGCGCCGAGTCCCGTGCCGCGGCCGGTGGGCACGAGGAAGAATACGCTCCACAGCTTGGCGCCCATATCGATGACTCGCTTGAGCAGCGCCGGGGCTTCCTTCACGTTGTTCGACGTGATGGTCGAGTTGATCTGCAGGCGGAAGCCCACGTCCGTGACGATCTCCGCCATCTCGACGGTGCGGACAAACGTGCCACTGAAACCGCGGAAGTAGTCATGCGTCGCGGCCGTCGCACCGTCGAGGGACAGCGAGAGCGCCGAGCCTCCCACCGCCTTGAGGCCTTCCAGGCGCGCGCGGGTCAACCGCGGCGTCACGGACGGCGACAGCGAAATGTTGAGCCCCAGCGAGGTGCCGTATTCCGTGAGTTCCTCCAGGTCACCGCGCTCGAACGGATCGCCGCCGGTGAGGACGACGATGGGACGCGGCTTGTCATACGTCGCGATGGAGTCGAGCAACGCCTTGCCTTCCGCCGTGGTGAGCTGCCCCGGCGCCGGCTCGTGTTGAGCGTCCGCACGGCAGTGTTGGCACACGAGCTGGCACGCACGCGTGACCTCCCAAATGGCGATGAACGGCTTGGCGTTAATATCGTGGCGCACCTGGCGCACGATGGGCGTGTCCTTCACGGGGTCCCCTCACTGAAGCGAATGTTTTCTACAACTTTAGTCGTAGAAATCTCGCGCATAAAATAAGGAGAGCCTCACTCCCATTCCATCTAGTCCCTCACTGACGCTTCAGGCCGAGATGAGCCCCACACCCGTGGCGGAAGGCTCATCCCGGCCTGAAGTGATAATAAAGCTACTTCTTCTTGCCCTGGCCGAAATCGAGGTTGTCAAGGTCGATGTTTTCCATACCCTTGGGCAACTTCATGCCTCCCATACCACCCATGCCGGGGAAGCCTCCGCCTTGGCCCATCTGCTCCTGCATCTTCTGCAGTTCCTGCATGGAGGGCATGCCGCCAGGCATACCCGGCATTCCAGGCATGCCACCGCCGCCACCGCGACGCTGCTTGGCGGGCTTGCGCTTGCCGTTCTTGCCCTTGCGGCCCTTGGGCTTCTTTTTCGTGGCGGAGCGACCGCCGCCCATGCCGGGCATGCCGAACTGGCCGGCCATGCGCGACATCATCTTCTTCGCCTCGTTGAAGCGCTCGATAAGGGAGTTGACCTCAGAAACGGTCACACCAGAACCGTTGGCAATGCGCTTGCGGCGCGAAGCGTTGAGAATCTTGGGATTCTCACGCTCTTCGGGGGTCATACCGCGAATAATGGCCTGGATGCGGTCGAGCTGCTTCTCGTCGACCATGTCAGCCATCTGCGACATCTGCTTGCCGCCCGGCATCATCTTGAGCAGGTTGCCGATGGGGCCCATCTTGCGGACCATGAGCATCTGGTCAAGGAAGTCGTTGAGCGTCATCTCGCCCGAGCCGATCTTCGCTGCGGCTTCCTCGGCCTTCTGGTGGTCGAGGGTGGCCTCGGCCTGCTCGATGAGGGTGAGCAGGTCGCCCATACCGAGGATGCGGCTCGACATGCGCTCCGGGTGGAAGACGTCGAAGTCGTCGAGCTTCTCGCCGGTCGATGCAAAGAGAATGGGCTTGCCGGTGACCTCACGGATGGACAGCGCGGCACCACCGCGGGCGTCGCCATCGAGCTTGGTGAGCACGACACCGGTGAAGTCCACGCCGTCACGGAAGGCCTCGGCGGTCTGGACGGCGTCCTGGCCGATCATCGAGTCGATGACGAAGAGGACTTCGTCCGGGTTCACGGCGTCGCGGATATTGCGAGCCTGTGTCATGAGCGTTTCGTCGATACCGAGGCGGCCGGCGGTATCGATGATGACCACGTCGTGCTGGGTGCGCTTGGCTTCCTCGATACCGGCCTGGGCGACGGCAACCGGGTCGCCGTGGGAGGTGCCCATCTCGTGCTCGCTGGTGTCGATGGACGTGCCGGGGTCCGGCGCGAAGGTGGGCACGCCGGCGCGCTCGCCCACGATTTGGAGCTGCTGGACCGCGCCCGGACGTTGGAGGTCACAGGCCACGAGCATGGGCGTGTGTCCGTTCTTCGCCAAGTGCTTGGAGAGCTTGCCGGCGAGCGTCGTCTTACCGGCACCCTGGAGGCCGGCGAGCATGATGACGGTGGGCGGGTTCTTCGCGAACTGGAGGCGACGCGTCTCGCCGCCGAGGATCTCCACGAGCTCCTCGTTGACGATCTTGACCACCTGCTGGGCAGGGTTGAGCGCCTCGGAGACCTCGGCACCAACGGCGCGCTCCTTGATGCGCTTGATAAAGCCGCGGACGACGGTCAACGAGACGTCGGCCTCGAGCAGCGCGAGGCGGATTTCGCGGGCCGTCGTGTTGATATCGGCCTCGGTCAGCTTGCCCTTGCCGCGCAGCCCGGAGAGGGCGGATTGTAGGCGGTCAGATAGTGATTCAAACACTACGGTGGCGCTCCCTTAAGTAAAATTTGACGGATTTTCGCTTTTAACTACTCTAGTCGCTTGCCAAGGCCCGGGTCACATTCGCTACCACGGCAGAGCGGCTTACCTCGCCGCGCAGACGCGCATGGACGATCATTGTGGCGCCGAGAACCTCGTGGCGCAGCCACTCCACGTCCGGCAGCGCGCCCAGCAAATGGCCCAACGCGGCCACCCGCTCCGCCGTGCGCACAGTAAGCACCGCGCCGAGTTCAAAGACAGCGGTGGTCGGAGCGGGCTCAATCTCGGGAAGGACCGAGTATGTGCCCGACGCATAGGATTGGAGGAAACGCTGCTCATTGGCGGCATCGGCAAGCTGCTGCTGGACGGTGCGGATATCGAACTCCGCGGCGTAGCTGCCGTCCCGCTCGCGGATAATCCGCGAGCCCATGACGGTCCAGCCCAGGGCCGCGATGAGCGCGAGCGGGCGCACCATCTCGCGCTGGTACTCGCCGCACCAGTACACGGTAAGCCGCTCCTCCTCCCAGTCGACGCGCAGGCCGATATCGCGCGGGGCGTCGACGATGGGCCGGGTGAGCGCCCGGGGCTCGAGCGCCTCCAGCGCGCGGGTCGTCATCGCGTGGACAGCAGAGGCCAGCCGTGAGGTCCACACGCCGGGCCCCGTCGAGCGGGCGTCGGCCTCCGCAAGCACGGCTAGCAGGGAGACGGTGAGCTGGTCGTAGCTGGCGGCATCGAGAAGCGCGTCGCGCGCCTCGTCCGACCAAGGGTCCATGCGCGCGGCGAGCTTGGCCAACGTTGTGTGCTCAGCAACGATGGTCTGCACGCGCGACATATCCGCGAGGTTGAGCCGCATACGCTGGGCTTGGCGAACGACTATTTCCGCGCCGACCTGCTCGTGCGGGCGGTCGTAGCCTTTGCCCATGTCATGGAAGAGCGCAGTCAAGAGCAGAAGGTCCGGCCGCGCGACGGTCGTGCGGGCCTCCGCACAGCGCGCCACCGTGTTGATGGAATGCGCGTCGACGGAATGCGTGTGCGACCGCTCCCGCGGCAGAAGGCCACGGATATGCGCCCAGTCAGGCACGAGCCGCTCCCACAGGCCATGCGCGTCGAGGTCTTCGATAACCCGCGGGGTATGGCGCGGCGAGGACAGGATGGAGTAAAAGTCATCCACCGCGGCTTGTGGCCACCGGTCCGTGACCGTGGGTAGCTCTTGGAGCTGCACCCACGTCGCCTCGGAAACGGGAATGCCCGTGCGTGCCGACGCCGCCGCAACGCGCGTGAGCAGCCACGGATCCTCTAGGTTGGGGTTGCGCGAGAGCGTAATAGTGCCCCCGGCGTCGATGACGTCGATGTCGAGCGGCCGCCGGATCCCTTTCCGCTCCCTTTTCCCTACGAGCCCGCGGGCGGTGGCCAGGCCTCTTTCTAGGGCATGGTCGACCGCGCTGGCGGCCTCGACGAGCGCGGCGGAGAGCTCATAGCGGTCCTTAAACCCCAGTTCTTCTGCGATATCCGCGGCGAATTCGGGGTCGAGCGCGTCGCGATGGCGGCGCGCGTGGACGTGGAGCAGGGTGCGCACGTCGAGCAAGAGCTCTTTTTGCGTATCGAGCCGCGGATTATCGCACAGGTTGCCCAGCGCGAGTGCGCGCAGGAGCTGAATATCGCGCAGCCCTCCCCTGCCGTTCTTAAGCTCCGGGTTCGTCATCGCGGCGACGGCGCCGGACCGGTGCCAGCGCGCGATGGCGGTATCAATAAACGCATCGAACCCACGCTGGAGCTGGCGCCGCCAGACGGCGAGCAACTTCGCGCGGGCTTCATCGACGAGCAGCTTATTGCCCGCGACGTAGGCAAGATCCAGCTGCGCAAAGCCTGCCGATGCATCTTCTGCCGCAATGTCCGCACACTCGTCCGGCGTTCGCACCGCGTAGTCGAGGTGGTACTTCGCGTCCCACACGGGGTACCACATCTGCGCGACCTTTTCCTCGTCCAGCTCCTTGTCAGCGGGATGGAGGAGAATAAGGTCGATGTCCGAGCGTGGGGTCATCTCCTGGCGGGCGAACGACCCTGTCGCGGCGAGCGCGGTGCCTTGGGGCAGATCGAGAGAGCGGACAACGGCAAGCGCCGAGGCATAAGCCTCGGCGCGAATGTCGGATGGTGTCACGGGACTAAATGGCGGCTTCGCCGCGCTCGCCGGTGCGGACGCGGATGAGGTCCTCGACCGGGGTGACCCAGACCTTGCCGTCACCAATCTTGCCGGTGTACGCGGACTCGACGATGGCGTTGAGTACCTCGTCCACCTGCTCATCGGCGAGGACGATCTCCAGCTTGACCTTCGGCACGAAGTCCGTGGCGTACTCGGCGCCGCGGTAGACCTCGCTGTGGCCGCGCTGCTGACCGAAGCCCTGGGTTTCCGTCACGGTCAGGCCGTGGACATCGAGCTGCTCCAGCGCTGCACGCACGTCCGGAAGGGTAAAGGGCTTGACTACTGCGGTGATGAGCTTCATGGTTTACTCCTTGACGTCGGTGCGCGGCGGGATGGTAGGCGCCGTGGAATTATTCGTACTGCCAATCATAGTAGCGGGTGCTCGCATGCCAGATTGTGCGGCCAGATCGTAACCCGACTCACGGTGCTCGGAAACATCGACACCGGCCGCCTCGTCTTCGTCCTCAATCCTCCAGCCGAGGGTGTACTTGAGCGCCAGCGCAATGACTAGCGTGACGATTCCAGCGAAGACCATAGCGACCACCGCGATGACGGTCTGAATAATGAGGAGCTTAACGCCGTAGCCTGCATCGTCCGTAAGCAGGCCGCCCTCGCTGGCAAAAAGTGCCAAGCCGATGGTGCCCCACAGACCGGCGACGAGGTGCACGCCGACCGCGTCGAGCGAGTCATCGAAGCCTAATGTGTACTTCAGCCCCACGCCCAGGCACGCCACCGCGCCGCCGATGCCACCCAGAATCAACGAGGTCACCGGAGTCAGCGCGCCAGCGGCGGGAGTAATGGCGACAAGTCCAGCAACAAAACCGGAGGCCGCGCCGAGAGACGTGGCCGCCTTATCTCGAATGGCCTCTACAGCCATCCAGCCGAGCATGGCCGCTGCGGTCGCCGCCGCCGTGTTGAGCCACGCCAGGCCCGCCAGACCATCCGCGGCGAAGGCGGAGCCCCCGTTGAAGCCGAACCAGCCGAAGAAGAGCAGCGCCGCGCCTGTCATGACCATGGGCAGGTTATGCGGACGAGAGACCTTGGTGGGCCAGCCGGCACGCTTGCCCACGACGATGGCGAGAACGAGTGCCGCGGTACCAGCAGAGATATGCACAACGGTGCCGCCTGCAAAGTCCACCGGCGAGACTGCCGCGGTGGTCTCACCGGCCTCAGTAACGGTGCCGAAGATCCAGGAAGAAAGGGAACGCTCCGCGTGGGAGAGCAATCCCCCACCCCAGACCATGTGCGCCAGCGGGAAGTAAACAAAAGTCACCCACAGACCACTAAAAGCCAGCCACGTACCGAACTTCACGCGGCCCAGCAGCGCACCGGAAATAATTGCGGTAGAGATCACCGCAAAGGTGAGCTGGAATCCGATATCGATGACGTTCGCATACCCGGACGCCCCCGCGATGTAGTTGCCGTCCGCGTCCGTAATAGAGTCGCGCAGTCCGAAGAACTCGAACGGGTTCGCGACCACGCCGCCCCACGACTGCGTGCCGTAGGACATCGACCAGCCCCACAGGACGTAGGCGACGCAGACCATGCCGAGCGCGCCGAAGGACATCATCATCATCATGTTGAGGACACTTCGCTTATCCGAAAGTCCACCATAAAACAACGCCAGGGCCGGCGTCATGAGAAGCACTAATGCAGCAGAGATAAGCATCCACGCGGAGTTGCCGGACACCGCAGCCAGTTGATCGGGAGTCATCCGTCTCGCCCTTGTCTATAGATTGATAGGTACGCGAAGGACATTACCTGTCACACTATAGAAACACAGCTTGGGTTCACCTTTCGCATGTCACCCCCAATCCGGTCAGCGCTATCACCTGCACCGTTACCCCGATCGCCCGAACGCCCGGCCTGAATTTAAAGGCCCGACCCCACCTCGCCTCGCCCGCCCGCACAGCTTCCCACATTAAGCATTCGAAAGTGTTGACCAACGCCAACGGGGATGGATATGCCGGGTTGCCGTAGCTCTCGAACATATAATCTAACGCCTTGATGGAGGGGTAGCCTCTCATGACCACCGTTCCACCAGACAGCCCGAACCACCCGCCCGACGCTTACTTCGCACCACTGAACCTGAGAGCTCAGCTTCGACGACTAGAAAAACACAAAGACGCCAGCGAGCAGAAGCTCACCGGCGCCTCGTTCCTACTGTGCTGCCGCATCCCCCGGGGACTGCGGGGCGTTAGGATCCGGCACAATGCCGGCCGGCAGTGGATTGTCTGCCACCACCTTGTGGTCCTTAGACTCACGCGCGGCCTTGCGGCGTGCAAACTTCACGTCGGTGACCGTCACACCGTAGATGGAACGGCCCATGTAGAACGAGCCCACGGACCCGATAATCCACACACCAAACAGCGTGAGCAGTACCTTGACCAGGTTCCAAAAATCGAAGCCGGTCGTCGACCAATCGATGATGAGCTTGGCGAAAAGGAGCAAGGGCACGGCCACACCTACGGTGGGACCGAGCAGGTTGACACGCGTGAGGGCATCGGGAGCGCGCCACAGCGCCACGGTCGTTGCAACGACCATGACGGTGGCAGCGATGACGAGCACCGCCGCGATAATCTCTGCAATCGTCATGGGGTTTACCTCCTGCCCTTCGAAATAATGCGGGACATCGACAGGGTGGGCAGCACGCCGGCGACGATGGCTGCCAGCAACACGATGTCGTACGCAATGGACATGTCGTTGAGCAGCGTCCACGAAATAAACATGGCGATCATGCCGTAGAACACGAGGTCCGAAATCACCGTGCGGGTGAGCTCATCACGCGAGCGCAAGGCAAGCAGGAGGCCCGCGCACACGGCACCTCCCATGATGAAGATGCAGATAACAACAATCCACCCGAAGAGGGAAAGATTCGCGAAGTCAATCATTACTTCTGCTCCTTTCGGTTGGCGCGGAGAAGATCAGCCGGTGTCGTCTTCGGCGTGTCATCTGCAGCCAGCGGTGTGTCATCCGCATGAGCCATATCCGGCGCGCGCATGTGCCGGCCAACGGTCTCCAATGTATATTCGTAGAACGCTGGGTCGAGCTCTGTCGCGTCTCCTTGTCCTGGCACGCCATAGTCGATGCCCTTAACGTGGGGTGCCACGCGCTCTTCCATGTCTGCGAGGCTTGCCATCACGTCAGCAGGATCGTCGCCCTGCACCGCTTGAACGAGGACGATGCGCGGTAAACCTTCACGCGGAGGTTCACGCAAACCCAGCGACAGCGTTCCCGGCGTCGCCGTAATCGACGACGTGAACCAGAAGATATCCCAGGCATCGGTCACGCGCAGCGGATAACGCAACACGACCGGATGATAGCCATTATTCGGCTTCAAAGAATCGAGTGCGAGCGAGAAACCTGCGACAAAGATTTCTTTGACGAGCCACGGTGTATAGACGCAGCCATGCAAAATCCGCTTAATATCCATTTATCGGCCCTCCTGAATTCCATCGAGCTGCGGCATGCCCACCGGGTCATCGCCCAAAATAGCGGCGGAGTAGGCATCCACATTAAGGAGATCGCCCGACGCCGTGAGCGTCACGTCGACAACGAAGCCGGCGAAGATGAACATACACAGCGAGCCCAGGATGAGCGCCAAAGACGGCGCCATGAGGTACTTGCGAATGACGAGTTCATCGGGCACCTTCTCCACCGGCAGCGGCTTGCCCCAGAAGACCTCACGCCACACGCGCAGCATGGACAAGAAGGCCGCGAAGGACGCGATGACAATAGCGGTGATGACGACCCAGGCCCACGCGGTACCGGTGCGCGCCACCTCGAAGACGATCATGACCTTGCCCCACATACCGGAGAAAGGCGGGAAGCCCACGATGGAGAAGGCACCGGCTGCGAAGATCCACGCGATGAGCGGGTCGCGGCGGGCCAAGCCAGACAGCTTGGACAAGTTTCCGGTGCCATACGTTTCCTCAATGGCGCCGGAGGCCAGGATGAGCGAACCCACCGTAATCATGTGGTGAATCGTGTAGAGAATGCCGGCGGCCAGCGCGCGCTGCGGGTCCTCGCCCGTAAAGGCGAGCATGACCAAGATGAACGGCATGCCATTGAGCATCTGATAACCCAGCACGCGGCGGATGGAGTTTTCCGCCAAGCCGCCAAAGGCGCCAATCGCCATGGAAATGATCATGATGACGATGATGAGTACGTTCCACCGCGCGTCCATGTCGAAGAGCACGACCCACAGGCGGAAGAGCATGTAGACGGCGACCTTGGTGTGGAGCGAGGAGAACAGGCCCATGACCGCTGCCGAGGTGCCCGGGTAGGTACGCGGCAGCCAGGACTGCACGGGGAAGACACCCGCCTTCGCTGCGATGGCGATGACGATGAGTCCGGCCGCGACGGTGACCTGGCCGTTGCCAGCGGCAGCGCCCTTAAGCGCCGCGAGGTTGACCGCCCCAGCGACCGAGTAGATGTAGCCCACGCCCACCATAAGCAACGTCGACGCAAAGAGGTTGACGAGGACGAAGGCACGGCCAGCCGCGAGACGCGACCACGTACCGGACATAGTGATGAGGCCGTAGGACGGCAGCAGCATGACCTCAATGAACACGAAGAAGTTAAAGAGATCCGCGGTGATGAGCGCGCCGTTAACGCCGGTGATGAGAATGAGCGTCAACGCAGGATAGTAGCGAGACTTGGTCTCGCCACCCACGATGGCGAACCAGTTCGCGCCGAACGAGACGATCATCGTCGTGATAATGAGCAATGCTGAGAAAGAGTCGGCCGCAAAGGCGATACCGGCATTGCCCACGTACAGACCCACGGTATGCGCGACGACGCCGTTCTGCGACGTAAACGCCAGCAGACCAAGGCCGGCGAAGATGCCGATACCCGGGATGATGAGCATGATGGCGTCACGCACGCGGCGCCACGGCGCCAGCAGAGCCAACGCAGCAGAAACGAGCGGGACCGCGGGGAACAGCGGGAGGAGCTGACTTGCAAGTTGCATTACTTCTCGCCCCCTTCAGCATTCGCGGCGTTGGGAGAAAGCGCGCCCTCATCCGGGTTCTTAATGCGCTGCACCGCATTTGCGGAGCGTTCCAGAATGTCGCGGTTTTTTGCGTCGCGACCCAAGGTGCTAAACGCGTGGTCGACAGTGTTGTCATCCACCGGCTCGACGACATCCGTGTCGTCGTTGGCGCCCATGGCCGCCATGGTAAGCAAAATCGTCGTTGTCGCCATGGAGATAACAACCGCCGTAAGCACGAAAGCCTGCGGCAGCGGGTCTGCCATCTCGGCGGCATCGACGCGGGAAGGGAAGGATTCGCCGCGGTAGGAGTAGACGCCCGTGGCCAGCAACGTGAGGTTCGCAGCGTGACTAAAGGCCATCATGCCCAACACGATGTGGACAAGGCCACGCTGTTGGATGAGATAGACCGCAGCGGCCATCAAAATACCAATGGTAAGTGCGAGATACATTTACTTCTCCCCCTTCATCCGTGCTGCGCGAACAGACGGCTTCTTGGTGCGAGCCTCGCGTTCATTGAGCAAGGCCAACGGGTCGGTCGAGGGGTTAATCGGGGCCGGGTACGGATCGTCCGCGTTATCCATAGTGATGCGCGGCGTCGTGGGCAGCGAGGAGTCGTCCCCGTGGACCCACGGCAGGTAGTCACGCTCTGTACCGGGGCGCAAGTAACCACCCAGAGCGTTGATGGCCATGGTGAGCATGCCCAACACCGCAAGGTAAATACCCAAGTCGAAGATCATGGACGTTGTCCAGTGCTGGCCGAAGGCCTCGGCGTGAATAGCAGCAAGGAAGCCGCCGTTGCCCCAGCCGTGATGGAAGTAGCCCACAAAACCGGCGGACAGCGCAACAAGGATGCCGATACCGGTGAGGTGGATAGGCGTCATGCGGCCGAAGACGATCTCATCCGAGCCACGGGACAGGTACGCCAAGCCGATCGCGGCACCCATGATGAGCGCGGCCGGGAAGCCGCCGCCCGAGACCTGGTGTCCGCGGTAGAAGACGATGAGCGACAAGATAACCAGCATCGGCGCCACAAGGATGAGGGCCTTGCGCAGCGGCACGGAGTTGAGCTGCGACTGGCCGAAGGGCGCCGGGCGCGTGCCCGAGGTAAACGGGAAACGCGGCAGCGTCGAGGTAATCGCGGCGATAACGACGGCAGCCATGCCCAGCACGGACAGCTCGCCCAAGGTATCGAGTCCACGGAACTCGACGATGATGGTCGCCACGACATTGTCGCCGCCAGTAATTCCGGGTGCCTCGTTGAGGTACCACTCCGCGAGGCTCGAGCGCTCGTGGCGGCCCATGAGAGCCCACACGCCAAGGAAGGCGGCGATACCAGCAAGGATGGCGATGACAATCGAGCCCGTGCGACGCGAGGTGTTCTGCACGTTGTGGAAACGCTCCGGCAGGTAACGCAGGACCATCATCATGACGATGACCGACAACGCCTCAACGAGGAATTGCGTAAGCGCCACGTCCGGCGCGCCCATGATGAGCATCTGCAGCGTCACGCCCGCACCAGCGATACCAATCATGACAGCACCGGTGAGTCGGTTGTGCGTGCGCACCAGGCCAATCATGGACAGCGCCACGATGAGCAGCGGAATGATATCCCACGGGTTGTCCAAGCCAGGAACGCGCGGTGCCAACGCGACGCCGTCGACGCCCTCGCCAATGAGAGCGGCACCTGCAAGAACGATAATGAGCAGCACAATAGGCAGCATGAGACGCGAGGGATTATGCGTATCGGACATGCGGCCGAGCTGGCGACCAATCCACGTCGCGCCCTTTTGCATGGAGTGCAGGAGCTCGTTGCCACTGCGTGGCAGGAACGGGCGGGACTCGAACGCGGCCCAGAAGCGCTTGCGGAAAACAACGCCCACAACACCGAGCACGAGCACCGTCACTGAAATGAGAAGCGGGATGGTAAGACCATGCCACAGTGCCAAGTGGGTGTGGGACTCTAAGCCGACCGCATCCACGACGGCATCGACAGGCTCGTCCGCACGCCCCATGATGAACACGAGCGGGAAGGACATGAATCCGGGCAACGCGGCCGGGAGCCACAGGCGCACCGGAGCCTCGTGGACGCCGCTCACATCACGCGGGCCGTCGAAGAAGGCGCCGAAGACGATCTTCGCAGAATACGTAAAAGTAAAGAACGCGCCGATGCCCGCGGCAAGCAACAGGATCACCTGGCCGGCTGAGCCAATCGGGGCATCCTCAAACGCGGTGAGCATGCCTTCCTTGGACACAAAACCCAGCAGCGGCGGGACCGCCGCCATGGAGGCTGCGCCGATGACCACGGAACCAAACGTCCACGGCATCTTGTTCCACAGCACGCCCAAGCGACGAATGTCGCGGGAACCCGCCTCGTGGTCGATGACGCCGATGAGCATGAACAGCGAAGACTTGAACAGCGCGTGCGCCGCCGTGTGCACGATGGCGGCCGCGATGGCGAAGGGGGTGCCGACGCCGATGGTCGCCACAATCCAGCCCAGGTGCGAGACGGTCGAGTATGCCGTGAGCTTCTTCAGATCGGTCTTCTGCACCGCGAAGACGGCGGACATGATCGCCGTGCCCATGCCCACCACGATAAGTAGCCAGTTCCATACGGCCACGTCGTGGAAGATGGTGGAGAAACGCACGAGCAGGTAGATGCCCGCCTTGACGACGGCCGCGGCGTGCAGGAAGGCCGAGACCGGGGTCGCCGCCGCCATGGCTTCTGGGAGCCAGAAGTGGAATGGGAACTGCGCGGACTTCGTAAACGCGGAAATCGCCACGAGCACCGCGACGCCCGCGGTCAGGCCCGGGCGCTGTGCCCACACGTCAGAGGCCAGAATGAGTTCAATGTGCGTCGTCCCTGCTGCCGTCGCCGCAATCGCCAGCGCGGTGAGCAAGGTGAGTCCACCAATGAAGGTGAGGATCAACGTGCGCTGGGAGCCTGCCTCGCCGCCGGAGCCGGAACGCGCGATGAGCATGAATGACGCGAGGGAGACAAGCTCCCACGCGACGAAGAGCAACACCACGTCATTAGCCAACACCAGCAGGAGGATGGACAGCATGAATGCCGTCATCAGGACGTAGAAACTGGTATTCCCCTGTTTCTTCGGCAGATACGCCGCGGAATAGGTAAACACCACAGCGCCGATGATAAGAGCAAGCAAGGCAAAGAAAGCACTCAGCGCGTCCGCGCGCAGGGACACGCTCACGTCCATGCCTGGTTCCACGAAATTGCGAACCCAGGTATACGTGACGGTGAGAGGCGTGCCGTCCAGCACGTCCCCCAGACGAGAGATGATGAGCCCCGCGGCCACAACAAAAAGGACCGCAAGCGGGTAACCCGCCTGCCGGTCCATGAGCTTGACGAGCCCGGGTGCAAGGATCAATGCCAAGGCTGCGAGGAGGACAACAAAGCTAAGAGTCACGAAAGAACTCGCCTCACAAACATTGGTTGAAATAGGACAGATGCGCATTAAATACAGCGTTTTCAACCCTACCATCGGGGCTCGTCCCAGGTCACATTACCTTTCGTTCGTTCGACAAGGCACAGAGCTTTCCGATGCCCCCATACCCCGCCCGCATGTGTGATGCAGGTAACGAGATGGTTAGGTAAGGTGAAATAACGTCACTATCCCCTAAGGGCACCGCTATGCACCCTCGCTTTCTCACACTGCCTGCCGTTGCCCTCCTCGCACTCAGCGGGTGTTCGGCGCTGCCCGAGCTCAAGTCAAAAGAAGATCTGCCCAACCAACAGTCGGAGACAGAATTCCCCCTCGCAGACGGCGATGTGGGACGTCTCTTTGTGGACGGCCGCCTCGCCGACTGCGAACTCCCCATGCCTTTCCTCGTGCAGGCGGGCTTCGACGAGTCAGCGGGACTCGACGCCGGAGCCGATTCGACCGCAAGCGACGTCCTCCTCGACGGAAAATCCTGCGCCGGCATGACTGCCGTCGACAGCGAGGATAAGCCAGGACTCTTCATCTCCATGATCAATTTTGTCGACGCCACGGAATTCCGCGAGGGCATGAAAACCGAAGAAGTCGCAGAACCCACGTCATTTAAGGATCCAGCGCTCGCGGACTGGACGGTCTACCGCCTCGAAGACACCGAGATGCAGTCCACTCCCCTCTTCTCCGTCTTCGGCCCAAAGGGAACTCCGCTCGAGCAGTTCCAGATGACCGCCTCAGACAATGTGGAACGAGTCGCGCCCCTGGCCAACGACCTCATGGCGCTCACCAACCGCGCGGTCGAGCTCGGCGTGCTCACGAACTTTGACGGTTTCGACAACGTCCAGGCTCCCGGCGAAGGCTTCAAGGATGCCCGCACCGGCGCCATCCCCCTCGATCAGGAACGCTTCGCACGCACCACGGAGGGCCTCGACACGGTCGAGTCACCCGATACCGCCATCGAATTCGCAGGCGAGAGCACGAATATTCGGACGTGGCTCAGCGACGTTAACCAGCTCACCATGGACGACGTCGTGGCATCGAGCTGGGGGCGCCTGTGCTTTAATCTCAATCTCGAATTCGACGGTGGCATCAAAGCACTCCCCACGCTCGTGGACGTTGCGAGCAGCGCAGATGAACGTGTCGGGCTGCGCTTCGGCAACGGCGGCTACTCCACCGCCGTGACGGTCCAGGAACCCACCCTCAATCCGGAACACACCGCAGTTCCCATGTGCTCACAAACGACGTCTATCGCGCGTGGCGATATCGTCGTGACGATGAACGACGACTTCAGCACGATCGCCCCCGCCGATCTTCCTGACGCACTCCCCGCCTGGACGTTCAGCGTCGACATGCGCGACGGCGACTTCATCATCGACGCGGACGGCGCCGAGGATCCGGACTTCGTCGCGACGAAGACCGTCGGCGATTAAGCAGATATAAAAAGAGCTCCGCAGTTCACTGCGGAGCTCATCACGTGTTCGTTTTACTTCTTGTCGCCAAGCAGGGCGTCAACGAAGCCCTCAATCTCGAACGGCGCGAGGTCATCCGCGCCCTCGCCCAGGCCCACGAGCTTGACCGGCACGCCGAGCTCCTCCTGAACTTGGAAGACGATGCCGCCCTTGGCGGTGCCATCGAGCTTCGTGAGCACGACGCCCGTGATATCCACGATCTCGCGGAACACGCGCGCCTGTACGAGGCCGTTCTGGCCCACGGTTGAGTCGATGACCATGAGGACCTCGTCGACCTCGGCTTTCTTCTGGACCACGCGCTTGACCTTGCCCAGCTGGTCCATCAAGTCAGTCGACGTGTGCAGACGGCCGGCCGTGTCAATGAGCACCACGTCGACACCCTGCTCCACACCCTTCGCGACGGCATCGAATGCGACGGACGCAGGATCCGCGCCCTCCTTGCCGCGCACAGTATCGGCGCCGACGCGGCGACCCCAGGTCTCGAGCTGGTCAGCGGCCGCGGCACGGAACGTATCCGCCGCACCGAGCAGGACGCGGTGGCCCATGGCGACGAGCACGCGGGCGAGCTTGCCCGTGGTCGTCGTCTTGCCGGTGCCGTTGACGCCCACGACCATGATGACCGCCGGCTTGCCTTGGTTCGGCATGGCCTTGATGGAGCGATCCATCTCCGGGTGGCCGACCTCGATGAGCGACTCGCGGAGCATCTCACGGGCCTCCGCCTCGGAGTTCACGCCGCGCTCGGCGATCTTCTCGCGCAGAGACTCGGTGACCTTCATCGTGGCCTTGGTACCTAGGTCCGCCATGATGAGGGTATCTTCGATTTCCTCCCACGCGTCATCGTCCAGGTCGCCCGCGGACAGAATGCCCATGAGGCCCTGTCCGATGGCGTTCTGCGAACGCGACAGGCGTCCACGCAGCTTGCCCAGACGACCAGCCGCTGGCGCAATGTCCTCCGTCGGCTGTGCCGGCGTCTCCACCAGCTCGGTGTCCTCGGACGCGGTCTCGGACGTCGGCTCCTCCGGAACCTCGGTGACCTCGCGGGCTTCAGCGGCCGATGCCGTCTGTGCCTCGGCCGCAGCCGCAGCCTCCTGGGTGCGCTCGAGATCCGCGTCGTCTTCGATGTCGTCCACCGCATCTGCGATGTCGGCGTCATCCGGATCCTCGGCGACCTCGTCAAAGACCGGCGAGTCTTCCGTCGCGGATTCTTCCTCGACCTCGTCGCGTGTGGTCTCCGCTGCGGCATCTGCCTGTGCAGCGGCCTCCTCGGCCTCCACGTTCTCGGCCTCCACGTTCTCGGTCGCCGCCGCACCAACAGCTGCTGCAGCAGCAGCGCCTGCGGCACCGGCAGCTGCAGCACCCGCAGCAGGCTTCTCCGCTTCCGGCTCCTGAACCGGGGCGGTCGGCTCAGACTTCACCGGCTCCGGCTTAGTTTCCTCGACGACCTTCGAGTCCTGGACCGGCGCAGCGGGTTCGGACTTCACGGGCTCCGGCGTCTTAGGCTCAGACTTCGGAGTCTCGCCGCGCAGCTGCTCGTTGGCCATCGCCGTTGCGCTCGGCTCAGCGGAACCCGGCTGTGCGCTCGGGTTCGACGGCGGAGTCACCGGCTCCTTTGCTGGGCCAGCCTGCGTGAAGTTAAAGCCGCCCTGGGCCTGGTAGTTGCCGGACTTCTGCTCCTGCGTGAGCTGCTTTTCCTCAATCTCAGCCGGTTTCTCGAAAGAGACCTTCTTCGCTTCGCCGCGCTTCTTGCCTCCAATAATCACTCCAAGAATGATGAGAAGCAGGAGAGCAACGACGATAACGACGGTAAGAGTTGTGTTCATGCTCTCTATAGTGCCAAAGACACACGAGTCGGGCACAGCAAAGCCGCGACTCACCCCCGGCTAGCGGGGGCGTCCACGCCGAGGCGCGCGGCATCGGCAGCCGCGGCCTCCGAGCCCGGGGCGTCGCCGGCGCGCGTCATGCGCTGCGAGATGACGCGCGTAACGCCGTCGCCGCGCATGGTCACGCCGTAGAGCACGTTCGCGATGTCCATCGTCGGCTTCTGGTGCGTGATGACGATGAGCTGCGAGTCCTTGCGCAGCTCCTCGAAGAGCGCAATGAGTCGGCGCAGGTTGACGTCGTCGAGGGCGGCCTCGACCTCGTCCATGACGTAGAACGGGCTGGGGCGCGCGCGGAAGATGGCCACGAGCATGGCCAGCGCGGTGAGCGACTTCTCGCCACCGGAAAGCAAGGACAGACGCTTGACCTTCTTTCCCGGCGGGCGAGCCTCAACCTCAATACCCGTGGTGAGCATGTCGTCTGGGTCGGTGAGGACGAGTCGGCCCTCGCCGCCTGGGAAGAGGGTCTGAAAGACCTTGGGGAACTCGGCCTCGACATCGTTCCACGCGTCCGTGAAGAGCTGGAGAATCTGTTCGTCGACGTCTTCGATGACGCCGGTGAGGTCCTTGCGCGCCTGGATGACGTCATCGAGCTGCGTGGAAAGGAAGGTGTAGCGCTCCTCCAGCGCTTTGTATTCTTCGAGGGCCAGCGGGTTGACCTTGCCCAGGGAGTTCAAGTCTTTTTCGGCTTGCTTGAGGCGCTTCGTCTCCGCGGCGCGGTCGAAGTCCTCGCCCGGCGTGTAATCGCGGAGCAGATCCGTCATCGACAGGCCGAGCTGCTCGACAAGCTTAGCTTCGGCCTCGTCGCGGCGGACCTGGGCCTGGGAGCGTGCGATATCCGAGTTATGCGCGTTCGAGGTGAGTCGGTCGAGCTGCGAGCGCGCGGCGGAGACCTGGGCCGCGGCCTGCTGAACGTGGGATTGGAGGCGGGTGCGCTCGGCCAGCGCGGCGTCGCGTTCTTCGGTGGCGCTATCCAGGGCGAGGCTCGCGCGCGCGGCGAGGTCACGGGCGTGGCGGGCGACGGTGCTGGCGAGTTCGGCCTGCGCGCGGCGGCGGGCCATGGATTGTTCGTGGCGGGCCTTCGCTTGGCGTTCGTGCTCAGCCTGGCGGCGCAGGGCATCGCCGCGGCCGGCCACTTGGGCGACCTTGTCCTGGGCGGAGCGCGCGGCGAGCTGGGCCTCGACCTCCATGGCCTTGACCTGTTCGAGGGCGGCGTTCGCCTCGTCGCGGACCTGGGAACTGGGCTCGTCTGGGGTGTCGTCCGCGTCGACGCGGGCGAGGCGGTCGCGGGCCTCGGCGAGTTGCTCGCGCAGCTGCGTGAGCTGGACCTCGATGTCCGTGGCGCGAGCGGCGGCCTTCTCGTGCTCCGCCTTATTCGCCGCATGTTGGGACAGGAGACGCTGGTGGTCGCGCTTCCACGCCTCAATCTGCGTGTCGTGCTCGCGCAGCGCGGCCTTCGCGGAGGCGGCGGTGACGCGGGCGTCTTCCGCGGCGAGCTTGGCGCCCTCGAACGTGCCGGAAAGTTCCTCGAGCTCCGCTTGGGCGGTTACGAGTTCGGCTTCGGCGGCGGCGATGCGGGCGGCGACCTCGACGGTGGTCTGCGCGCCAGTGCCGACTTGAACCCAGCCCTCACCGACGAGAAGGCCGTCAGGCGTCACGGCGCGCAGGCGCGGATCCTCCGCGACGAGGGCGCGGGCTGCAGACGCGTCGGGGGCAAGCACGACGTCGGCGAGGAGCCGCGTGACGGCGGCGCGGACTTCCGGAACTGCGGTGACGTGGTCGAGTAGCCACGAGCAGCCACCTGGGAGCGTCGCGTCGAGGCGCCAGTCCCCCGGGTCGTGGTACGTGGAGGTGTCGAAGAGCGTGGCGCGGGCGGCATCGGAAAGCTGCGTGAGCAGCTCAGGGGTGAGGCTGCCGGCCTGGGCGTCGGCGAAGGCGCCCAGCGCCGCGGCGACGGCCGTTTCCTGCGAGGTCGTGAGGAAGTCCGCGAGCGGATGGAAGTCGGGACCGAGATCAGCGGTCTCCGGCGCGGTGGTTGCCAGCGTCTCGATGCGCGAGCGCAGCGTATAGACGGCGCGTTCGCGTTCGCGCTGGCCGTCACGCAGCTGCTCGAGGCGCTTATCGGCGGCATCGGATTCCGTAGCGGCGCGCACGTGGGCTTCTTCGAGGGGCTGGCGTTCCGCATCGAGGGCCGCCAGCTTATCCGCGACGCTGTCGGCCTCGCGCTGGGCGGCCTGCGTGCGCTCACGGGTGGAACCGAGGGTCTCCTCGTGGCGGGAGAGCTCGGATTCGACGGACTCGACCTGAGCAGTAAGCGACTCCTCCGCGGCAATAAGACGGACAACGCCCTCCCGGCGGTCCGCAATGGCGCGCAGTTGGGCCATGTGTTCGCGGTCGGCGGCCTCGAAGGCCTCCCGTTTCTCCAGCAAGGTTTCGCGCAGGGACTCCAGGCGCATGGCGGCTTCCTCTGCCGCTTCGAGGAGCATCTCGTGTTCCTCGTCGGCACGCGCAGCGCGGGCCTCAAGATCCTCGGGATCCTGGCCGGAGTAGGCGACCTGGGCGCCGACGTTCTGGGCGCGCTCGGTGGCGATGCGCTGGGTCGCAGAGACGCGCTCGACGAGCGAGGACAGATCGAACCACAGCTTTTGGGCGGCATCGGCAGCCGGTGCCGCGACGGCGAGCTGGGCCTCGACGTCGGCGTGGGCTTCTTCTGCAGCTTCGAGCTGAGCTTGGAGCGTGGCGACCTGTTCAGCGAGGAGCTCGGCTTGTTTCTCCGCGTTGTCGTATTCGGCGCGCAGGCGCACGACCTGATCGCCGGCGAGACGCAGGCGGGCGTCGCGCAGATCCGCTTGGACCGTGGCGGCGCGCTTCGCGGCTTCCGCCTGTCGCGCGAGGGGCTTGAGCTGCTTGCCCAGCTCATCCGTGAGGTCCTGGAGGCGATCCAGGTTCGCCTGCATGCCGGTGAGCTTGCGCTGCGCCTTTTCTTTGCGGCGGCGGTGCTTGAGGACGCCAGCCGCCTCTTCTATATAGGAACGGCGGTCCTCCGGACGCGACTCAAGGATCTCCGCGAGCTTGCCCTGCCCGACGATAACGTGCATCTCGCGGCCGATACCGGAGTCGCTGAGCAGCTCCTGAATATCCATGAGGCGGGCTTTGGCACCATTAATTTCATATTCACTCGCGCCGTCGCGGTACATGCGGCGGGTGACGGAGACCTCGGAGTACTCGATGGGCAGCGCACCATCCGCGTTGTCGATGGTGAGCGTCACCTCGGCGCGGCCCAAGGCCTTGCGGTCACCCGCACCCGCAAAGATGACGTCCTGCATCTTGCCGCCACGCAAAGTTTTGGCGGAGCCCTCCCCCATGACCCACGCGAGGGCATCGACGACATTGGATTTGCCGGAGCCGTTGGGACCAACCACGGCGCAAATGCCGGGCTCAAATTTCATAGACGTCGCCGACGCGAAGGACTTGAATCCTTTGAGCGTGAGCGATTTGAGGTGCATTCGTGCAATTCTAGCAAGCCCTGCGCCAGACCCAGATATAAGTAATTTTTAATTTTAAATTAAAACAAACTTACCCATGATTTTCCATTCCGATTCACAACTGCGCGCCGTGCGCGAAGCCAATGACGCCTCCGCACACAGCGCTTTCGATCGTGTCGTTGGCGCACTCAATCATCTCGCTGGTGAGCAGGAAGGGGAGACAATCACCGTCACGGATATCGTGCGGGAATCAGGCGTTGCGCGCTCGGCCTTATACCGGCGCTTCCGTGCGGGTGGCCGTGCTCGCCGCGGATAACGACGCGGGCGCCGAGGGCTGGCAGCACGTCTTTGAGCTTGCCGATGCCCTCCGTCCCTACGCTGTGCTCCTCCGCGCCGCCAGCGCGCGAAGTTGCGGTGCTCACCACGCGATGGATGAGCCACCTTCCCCGTAATGTCTAGCGTTCGATAAAACCCGATTCGCCCTTGGGCTCTGCCCACTGCGGAACGACCGTGTCGACCGTGCCAGGGCGGCGCGTCGTGGACGGCTGCTCACGGGTGAGCTCAAGGAGGCGCTCACAGACCTCGCGCGGCCCTTCCGCGACGATTTGGACGCGGCCGTCGCTCAAGTTTGTGGCGTGCCCGACCAAGCCAAGTTCTAGGGCGCGGGAGCGCACCCACCAACGAAACCCCACTCCTTGGACGTAGCCGTGAACAAATGCGGTCATGCGAACCATGGGGTGAGGTCTCCTTAAATTTCGGTATCTGGGTTTCTCGTGGCGAGTTAGAACTCGCGGAAGTTGGTGTGGTCTCCCAGACTATCGTTCAAGTGCTGGCGGTCTTCCACGCTACGACGCGTCACAGGATCGGAACCGTCCCAGACCTCGATGTTGGACACGCCCGGCAGCATATCGCGGTGGAAGACGGGGTCGACGCCCTGGCGACGCTGTTCGTTGTAGTTCTTGAGCAGCTTGATGGCCACACCCGACAGCGGCACGATGGCTGCGACGTTGAGCAGCACCATGATGGCAGCACCGGTATCGGCCAGGTCGAAGACAGTGCCCAGCGGGGCCACGGCGCCGTAGAAGACGAAAGCCACAGAGATAACGCGGAAGCCCCACAGCGCCCACTTCTGCTTGAAGAGGTAGGTGATATTGGATTCCGCAAGGTAGTAGTTTCCTAGCACCGAAGAGAAGGCCAGGAAGAACAAAATGAAGGTGATGAAGTGCGTACCCCATGCACCCACGACGTTGCTCAGCGAGGACTGCGTGAGGGCCACGCCAGCGATCTCGTCGCTGCCGAAGGACTCGAAGTCCGTGCCCAGCAGGATGATGAACGCGGTGATGGAACAGACGACGAGGGTATCGAAGTAGACGCCGAGCGTCTGCACGAGTCCCTGCTTGACCGGGTGCGAGACCGTCGCGGTGGCCGCAGCGTTCGGGGCAGATCCCTCACCGGCCTCATTGGAGAACAGGCCGCGCTGAATACCCTTCATCAGTGCCATGCCGAGTGTCGCGCCCGCGACCTCGCTGAAGCCGAAGGCCGACTCCACAATGTGGAGGAACATTGCAGGCACTTCACCGATGTTGATGACGATGACCACGAGACCAACGGCGAGGTATGCCAGCGCCATGAAGGGCACGACGACCTGCGTGATGTTGGCAATGCGCTTCACGCCACCGATGATGATGAGACCCGAGACAAATGCAACGGCCAGACCGATGATGGCCTTAAATGTCGTGGAGTCCTGGTTGAAGGAGGTCGCGAAGGACTCAGAAATAGCGTTGGTCTGGAATGCTTCGTAGAGCCAGCCGAAGGTAATGGCGATGGCCACGGAGAAGACCGCCGCCAGCTTCTTCCAGCCCAGGCCGCGGCTCATGTAGTACGCCGGGCCACCGCGGTAGGTATCCCCGTCGCGGATCTTCCACAGCTGAGCGAGCGTCGACTCGATGAAGGCCGTCGCGCCACCGAGGATGGCAATCACCCACATCCAGAACACCGCGCCCGGTCCACCGACGGAAATCGCGACGGCCACGCCGGCGACGTTGCCGGTGCCCACGCGCGACGCCGCGGAAATGGTGAACGCCTTAAACGCGGAGATGCCGCCGTATTCCTCGTCCTCGTCGGCGCCCACGCCCTTGGGGCGCTCGACGATGGCCTTGAACATATCGGGAACCATACGGATCTGCACGACGGCAGTCCGGAAACCAAAGAAGAGACCCGCGGCGATGAGCAGCCACGGAAGGACCCATGTCCACAGAGTGTTGTTAATCGCACCGAGCACGGTGCTGAAAATTTCCTGCATGCAGAAAACAATAGGGTATGTGAGCCGGATCTACCTATCTCATGCGGCAGGAGACATCTCACTCTCCCCTATTTTTGACAATTCGGACAGTAGTGCGTGCCGCGCCCGCCCACCACGATCTTGGTCAGCGGCGTGCCGCACCGATCGCAGGGTTCGCCGTCTCGCCCATACGCGTGCAAGGAGCGGTCAAAGTATCCGGATTCGCCATTGACGTTGACGTACAAGGCGTCGAAGCTCGTGCCGCCCACCGCGAGCGCGCGCCCCATGACGTCCGACGCCGCTCCGAGGAGCGCCACCGCCTCACGTTGCAACAGGCTCGAGGCGCGCCGCGTCGGTCGGATCCCCGCCGCCCAGAACGCCTCGTCCGCGTAGATATTGCCAATTCCGCTCACCACGGTCTGGTCCATGAGCGCGACTTTCACGGCGCTCTTCTTTCGCCGCAGCCGTCGCGCGGTCGCCACGACATCGAAGGCTGGTTCCAAGGGATCAGGCGCGATATGTGCAATCTTCGACCAGGGACCATAGAGCCAATAGCCGAACGTGCGCTGGTCGATAAAGGACAGTTCGAGTCCCTCCGATAACTTCGCGCGCACCCGCACGTGTTTCGACGAAACCTCGCCCACCCGCATTTGTCCCGACATGCCCAGGTGCACATGGAGAACGTCGCGGTGCGAATCACTGCGGTCCTCCCCCTCGAATTCGAGCCACATGAACTTGCCCCGGCGCGCGACATCCGCGACGGTGCGCCCCACGAGCAGGCCCGCCAGCGGCGCCAGTTGTCCCCTGTTCGACCGCGGGTGAAGGACCTCCACGCGTTCAAACGTGCGGCCCGGCAGATAGCCCACCAACCCCCGGCGGACAGACTCGACCTCAGGAAGTTCCGGCATGCAGACCTAGCTCTGGGTCCACGTATCAACGGTGCCAGCAACGAGCTCCGGGTGCTCCGTCAGCGCGCCGTGGGCCTTTTCTGCTGCCTGTTGTTCGGCCAGCTTCTTGTTCTGGCCGGTACCCACTCCTAGCTCTTTACCCGCGACATGCGCGTATGCGGTGAAAGTCTGCGCATGCTCGGGGCCGGTGGACGTCGCCGAATACACCGGCATGGGCGCGCGCAGCTCCGCGCACAACTCCTGCAGGTTCGTCTTCCAGTCCAAATGACGGCCCGAGGCAGTGGCGTTGTCGATCTTCTTCTTAAACAGAGTGAGAATCACGGCTCGCGCTGGCTCAAAACCATGCGTGCGGTAGATGGCGCCCAAAAGGGCCTCCATCGTGTCTGCCAGGATGGAGTCTTTATCTGCGCCGCCCGTGGTCGTCTCGCCCTTGCCCAGCAGGATGTACTGACCCAGGCCAATTTCGCGTGCGATGTCAGACAAGCCGTAGCGCGAGACGATGGACGCGCGCATCTTCGAGATATCAGACTCAGGACGCGACGGGTACTGCGTATAGAGCTGCGAGGCCACGGACAGGCCCAACACCGCGTCACCAAGAAACTCCAGTCGCTCGTTGTTCGGCAAGTGGCCGTGCTCGTTCGCGAAGGAACGGTGCGACAGCGCAAGACGGAGCAAGTCATGCGGAATGTCGATGCCGAGCGACGCCAGCAGCGGCGCATGGTCGACCGAGTTGAACGCAGCCTCCAGCGCTTCTTCACCCGTCATCTTGATTTTCTTGCTCACAGGAACTTCTCCAGTCCGGCCCAACGCAGGTCAGTCGTATTATCCTCTTCGCCTGAGGTGCCCAGCGTCACGCCCTCGACCTCCGGCACGTCGCAGCCGCCCTCACACGTGGGGTTAAACGGCAGCGTCAAGCCAGCCTCATCGATGACGGCCTGAAGAATATCGATCTCGTCACCCTCGATGATCGGAGTCTCGTCACCCGAGCCCTCATCCGCCTCATCCGCCGCATCACCAGAAATGAAATCCGGGTCCGTGGCATAGACCTGCGTGATGTGAAGGTCCACCGGCGGAGTGAGCGGGCGCAAGCACCGCGCGCACTCGCCTTCCAACTGTCCATGGATATCGGCGTCGACCATAATCGCGCCGCCCAGCGGGGTGAGCGTCGCGTCGACGCCCAGCTCGCTACCTTTGGGGATAGCAATCATTTCGACACCAATGCGCTCCGGCGCCGGCCCCGTCTGCGTGCGCTGCTGCGGCATGCCATCAGCATCCGGTCCGCGCAGCAAGTCCGCAACATTAAACTTAAGTGGAGAAGTCATAGCAATGACATATCCTACCCCGAACGCCCCTATACATGGCGGTTCGCCTACCGGGCACACAGATTTGCTCCGCTCTCTGGCAATCACCTGTCGAGGTGCGCACAAAGGCCTTTAAGTACACCCAAAGTGCTTTCTTCCGCGTAGCGCACGTCCTTATTCTTTTCTTATGACCAACGAATCCCTCGCGAGCGCGTCGAGCGCCGTAGCCACCCTGGCGCCACAAGCCCTTCATGCTTTTGTGTTCGCTGCCGTGGTGCCCTGCGCTCTCCTCGTGGGAATCGGCTTCCTTGCGCGCCACTTCACACGTCCCCGCACCGCTGGTACCACGCGGTGCTTGGGCTTCCGTCAGCTTCTCGTCCGCGGGTTCGCCTGCGGACTCAGCTTCGGAATCTTTACGCTGCTGCCAATCCCCTTCACGGTAACGGTCATTATCGCCTCGGGTTTATGCATCTTCGCCGCCTCGGTCTTAGCGTGGCGCGGCACGTTCCCCGTCGCCTCCGTCTTCGTTGCCGTGGCTGGCATGATGCTCGGCACGGTCACCGTGGAGATCCTCACGAATATCGTCTACGAACTCGAGTTTGGCACCAACGCCACGGCCAATTGGTCCACGTCGCTCACCATAATGTGGATCCTCTACGCCATTCCCAGCAGCATCATCGCGCTGCTCTTCGCGGGTCTGGCAGCACAGACCCGGCGCCCCCAGCCTGCCGATGCCCCCACGCGCGTCCACGCGCACACCCGCTAGGGCCGCCGGGCTATTCCCCGCTTAGCGCTGCGCGCGGTACGCGTTGTAGTCTTCTTCGCCGCGCCCGGAGGCACCGGCGCCGCGGCGCAGAGCCTGACGGTCGGAGCCCACGGTACGCAGGATGCCCGTGAGCGATTCCTCGAACTGAGACAGCTTCTCGTCGACGAAATCATCACACTCGCGGCGCAGGCGCGAGGATTCCGCATGGGCGGTCTCCACGATGCGGTGTGCCTCGTCATCCGCGCGGCGCACGACCTCAGACTCGGAGACCAAACGCTCCTGCTCCGCCTGACCTTCCGCCACCGCACGGTCATAGGACTGATTGCCCTGTGCGACAAGACGCTCGGCCTCAGCACGCGCATCCTCGACGGTACGGGCGGCACGATCTTCCGCCTGTGCCACCATCGAAGTGGAACGCTGCTGGGCCTCAGCGAGCATGCCATCCGAATCTTCTTGTGCACGCGCGACCATGTCCTGGGCATCGCGATCCGCGTCCGCGATGGTCTGGTCAGCACGCTCCTGCGCACCGGCCAGGATGGCGTCCTGGCGGTCCAGCACGTCTTGTGCATCATCGAGCTCGACGGGCAGCGCATTGCGCAACTCATCGAGAAGTGCCAGCATATCGTTGCGCGGGACGACGCAGTTCGACGTCATGGGCACGCCATAGGCCTGCTCCAGGATTTGTACAAGCTCGTCAAGGGACTCGAATACGCGATACATGCCCACCAGAATACGTGGGACTCCGCCCCACAACGGGGATCCCACGCACGAGTGTCCGCAAGATTATCGCTCAATGCGGCTTTCCCGTTAGCGCGACGAGAGCGCGGCAAAGATATCGCTCGACAGCTTCACCATCTGCGCACGCTCCGCACGCGATCGTCCCTGCCCATCACGCACGGGCTCAACGCGCACCGTTACCTGCGACATGGTGACCTCTCCGGTGGCGACATCCTGGATAGAAATCGGGACAACGAACGTCGCGTTCGGCTGTTCCTTGGGCGGATTCGCAGTGAACTTACCCGTGCCTTTATCGACGGACACCCAGGCAGGCACGGTCCAACCCTTCGCAGGATCCGGACTCACGATGTCGTAGCGGTAACCACTGCGGCCATCTTTGAGCTGCGAGGTCGTCTCGCGCGACCAGATCTCCGGTGGCTGGGTCGTACTAAAGCCCTGCTCCGCCATGACGGCACGGTAGTGGACAACGTCCATCTTCTCGTTAGTCGCATCCGCGAGCGTGGGCGGTACCACGTGAATGCGCAGGATGGTGTACTCACTGGGGCCAATCTTCGGATTATGGATGGCCACAGCAACTTCATTGATGCCGGGATATTCAGCATCGCTCGCCGTGATAGTCAGGGTGCCATCGGGCGCGGCCTGGACGATGTCGTCACGAAATGGCAGTTCGTAGTTGTCATCGACAAAATTCGTGGAGAACGTGTACCCCTCCGCGGCCGGATCCGCCACCACGGAGCCGTCCGGGCGTGTCATCGAGGTCGGCCGGATGGTCATCGTTTGACCCTGGACAACCGTGGGAAGGTGCGGGTAGTGAATAGTGGCGTAGTCGCTCTCCGCCTCCGGGTTACCAATGGGACCCTGACCAATCTGGCCGTAGCCACCGGAGCCGTCCCGCACGATGGCCGCGTGGGCAGGGGCCACAGACAAAGAAACAGCGAGGACGGTACTCGCAAAGACAGAAGTGATACGTGACATGAGAAATTCCTTTCAGATGGCGTCTTACTTTTACTTCTGAAATACCTTAAAGTTCCCTTTGTGACCCAGGTTACCCAACCGAGCGGCCTACGTGAAGAGTTTCCGCTAAAGACAACTGCGGCCCCACCAAACCCTGAGGAAAGTGGAGCCGCGGAATGCTTAGGCAGCCGGAAGAATCGGAGCCCTAGATGACACCCTGCGCCAACATAGCGTCGGCAACCTTCTTGAAGCCCGCGATATTCGCGCCGGCAACGTAATCGCCCTCGCGGTCGTAGTCCTTCGCGGTCTTGTCGATGTCCTTGAAGATGTTGGACATAATCTCGTGGAGGCGCTGGTCGGTGTATTCGAAGGACCAGGAGTCGCGGGAGGCGTTCTGCTGCATCTCAAGCGCAGACGTTGCAACGCCACCGGCATTGGCAGCCTTGCCCGGCGCGTAGTGGATGTCGTTCTGCAGGAAGAAGTGAACAGCCTCCGGGGTGGACGGCATGTTGGCGCCCTCCGCCACGTAACGGGTGCCGTTGGCAGCGAGCAGCTTGGCGGACTCGCCGTCGAGCTCGTTCTGGGTGGCACACGGCAGAGCCACGTCGGCCTTGACCTCCCAGATGTTGCCGCCCTTGTGGTACTCAGCGCCGTTGCCGGCCTCGGCAGCGTACGCGGAGATACGAGCGCGGCGAACTTCCTTGATGTCCTTGAGCAGCTCGAGGTCCACGCCGTTCGGGGTGGAGATGTAACCGGAGGAGTCAGACATGGCGACAACGGTGCCGCCCAGTTGCTGAACCTTCTCAGCGGCGTAGATGGCAACGTTACCGGAACCGGAGACGATAACCTTGGCGCCCTCGAAGGATTCATTGTGGGCCTTCATCATCTCGCTAGTGAGGTAGACCAGACCGTAGCCAGTGGCCTCGGTGCGAACGAGGGAGCCACCCCAGGTGAGGCCCTTGCCGGTGAGGACGCCGGACTCGTGCTGGTTGGACAGGCGGCGGTACTGACCGAAGAGATAGCCGATCTCACGGCCGCCAACTCCGATGTCACCCGCTGGGACGTCGCGGTACTCGCCAATGTGGCGGTAGAGCTCCGTCATGAAGGACTGGCAGAAGCGCATGATTTCACGGTCCGACTTCCCCTTGGGGTCGAAGTCCGAGCCGCCCTTGCCGCCGCCGATGGGCAGGCCGGTGAGCGAGTTCTTAAAGATCTGCTCGAAGCCCAGGAACTTGATGATGCCCAGGTTGACGGACGGGTGGAAACGCAGACCACCCTTGTAGGGGCCGAGCGCGGAGTTGAACTGCACGCGGAAGCCACGGTTGACCTGAATGTCGCCATTGTCATCGGTCCACGGCACACGGAAGATGAGCTGGCGCTCCGGCTCGCAGAGACGCTCAATGAGGCCATAGTCGGCGTAGTGCGGGTCCTTGCCCAGCACGATCTTCAGAGAATCGAGAACTTCGGACACAGCCTGGTGAAACTCCGGTTCGCCAGCGTTGCGCTTGAGAAGCTTGTCGTAATACTCGGAAATTTGAGTGTCAACCGATGCAGTCATGTGCGACCCCTTTATATGTAGCGTCCCATGTGACGGGACTTAATTCCTAACGATTGATAGTTTCCACCGCCACACCCAAAAATGCAACTCGCGCGCCCGTTAGCTTCCCCACATCAATGCCACTACCAGCAATAATGGTTCCAAAAAATTTCTATAGCTATTTCTATACAACTACAGAATTGGAGAGATTTCGCCACCCTTTATACTCGTCTCTATGAATTCGCCCCTCATCATCGTCGCCCCTGATTCTTTCAAAGGCTCGGCTACCGCCGCCGAGGCCGCCGCAGGCATCGCCTCTGGCATCCGCGCCGAGCTTGCCGATGCCACCGTGGTCACCCTCCCTATGGCCGACGGCGGCGAGGGCACCGCCCAGGTCCTCGCCGAGGCAGCAGCCGCCCGCGGCGAACACATGGTCACCGTTCAGCTCCCAGCGACCGACGCCGTGGGCCGGCTCACCGAGGCAACCTACTTCCTCAACCAGTCCACGCAGACGGCCTACATTGACGTCGCCGCGGCCACGGGTCTACCCGCCGTGAAGGACGCGCTTGAGCCGCGCACCGCAGATTCATATGGCACCGGCGTGTTGATCGCGGATGCCGAGTCGCGCGGCGCAAAGCACATCGTGCTGGGACTCGGCGGCTCCGCCACGATTGACGGCGGCACGGGCATTCTCACCGCGCTCGGTGCCGCCGCACATGACGCACGCGGCTATGCGCTATCCAAGGGCGGCGCCGCACTCGTGCAACTCGACACCATCGATACCGCGCAGCTCAATATGAAGGCGGCGATGCTTGACTACACGTTGCTCGCGGACACGCGCACGGTGCCGGCCCACGCCCCCGCCGTCTTTGGCCCACAAAAGGGCGCGACCCGCGAGGACGTCGCGCTCCTTACTGGCGCCATGCTGCGTCTGTGCGAGGTCACCGGCATCGACGCCGATCGCGAGAGCTTCGGCGCGGCTGGCTGCATTCCGGTCGGGCTCACGTGGGTCTCTGCCCTTCTGTGGGGCTCCGAGGACCACACCACGCTCGAGCCCGGCGGACGCTTCGTCGCCGAGGCCCTAGGAATTCCGGAACGTCTCCGCGAGGCCGCCCTCCTCGTGACCGGCGAAGGCCGCTTTGACGAGCAGTCCACGACCGGCAAGGTCGTAGGCACGCTCCTCGACCTCGCGGAAGACTCCGCCACCCCCGCCGCCGTTGTCGCGGGCGAACTTGCCTCCAACGTCCCCGAAGGCGTGCTGTCTGCCGAGCTCAGCCAAAAAGGCGAGCTCCAGGAGCAACTGCGCGAGGCCGGCCGTGCTATAGCCCGCAGCTTCAGCTCACGAGGCTAGGTCACAACGACTGCCGGGAATTCCTCCGCCTCCGCGGTAGATTCCTGCCTCGCAAAACGCGATTACGCAGCCCCAGGATGATAGCGCCGATCACTGCAGCAATCACCGAGCCGGTGAGAATCGCAATCTTGGATACGTCGTTAGAGGCCGATCCCACACCACAGGACAGCTCGGCGATGAGCGGCGATACATATCACCTCGCTCCACGCGATGGACGGGCCGAGGTAGAAAATACCGCCAATACACATGCAATATCCGTCGCCTGAGATGTCTAGCGGAGGATCTCCAGCGTCCACGGGAAGATCGCGGGCAGCTCATAATCCTTCTCGTTCTCGAGTAGCACGTAATCCTGCGGCAACTCCGCATGCGGGGTCAGCAGGCGTGAGAGCACCATCGCGAGCTGGTTGATAGAACCGTTGAGGCCCTCGACGGCAATCGGGTAACGGTAGACGGAGGCGAACTCCAAGTCCTGGCCGTCGTGCTCGTCGCGGTAGACCTGGCGCAGCTGGTCGGCAAGTCCCTCCGGCAGCTTCGGGTTCGTCACAAGCTCCACGTTGGCCGAGGTCATACGGCCGGCCTGCACGAGCTTATCGACGGCAGTCTGGAAAACCCCGCGGACCTTCTCGCTCTGCTCATCCGGGGCGAGGACATCAAATTGAATAATAGGCATGAGGGCAACCTTACCCATGGGAGTAAGGTGAAATCCATGTCTTCTGCAACAACATCCCATGCCTCTACTATCGCCCAGCTTCTCCACGACACCACCGCTGACCTGTCGTGGCAGCGCGAGTTCTACGAAGACCTCCACCGCAACCCCGAGCTCTCCCACGAAGAGGAGCGCACGGCGAGCCGGATTCGGGAGCGCCTGGAGGCGTTGGACTGCGAGATTATTGGGGGCATCGGCGGGCATGGCATGGTGGCCGTCTTCCGCAACGGTGAAGGTCCCACCGTCCTGGTGCGCGCGGACTTCGACGCGCTGCCGATCGCGGAGGCTTCCGGCGCGGCGTATGCCTCGACGAATGGAAACATGCATGCGTGCGGCCACGACATGCACGCCACCGGTTTGTTGGGGGCCTGCTCCATCCTCGACGCGGAACGCGACGCGTGGTCTGGCACCTTCCTCGCACTCTTCCAACCTGCGGAGGAAACCTCGGATGGCGCGAAGCTCATGATTGCCGATGACCTAGTGGGGCGCGTGCCGAAGCCCGATATCTGCTTGGGCCAACACATCATGCCGGGGCCGGCAGGACAGGTGCAGTCCGCCGCGGGTCCGGTGCTCGCCGGCTGCGACTCCATCCGCATCACCATCAACGGCCGTTCCGCGCACGCGTCCATGCCGCATAAATCAATCGACGCGACCTATATCGCGGCGATGATCGTCGTGCGTCTCCAGGGAATCGTCGGCCGTGAGGTCGCACCGAGCGACTTCTTTGTCATTTCCGTGGGCGAACTGCACTCGGGGGATAAGAACAACATCATCCCCGATTCCGCGACGCTCGTGCTCAATACTCGGTACTACGATCCCGCGATTGCTGAGCGCGTCTATGCATCGCTCAAGCGCGTCGTTGAGGCCGAATGCACCGCCTCGGGGTCACCGCTTCCGCCGACTTTCGAATTTTATGCGCACGGTGAGGTCACTGATAACGACATTGCCGCGCACGAGGCTGTCCGCGAGGTATTCGACGCCACCTTTGGCGAGGACTCTGTCACCGGGGAACCCAATACCGCTTCCGAGGACTTCTGCTACCTGCCGCAGGCCTGGGGCGTGCCCTACTACTACTGGTTTGTGGGATCTACCTCGGCGGATCAGCAGGATAATCCGCCAGTCAACCACCAAGCAGACTTCCTGCCGGAGTATGAGCCGACCGCCCACGCGGCAACCCGCGCCGCGGCCGCTGCGGCGCTCACGTATCTCGCGCATTAAGCTTGCGCGACGCGTCATTAGCCGCTCTGCACACGTCACCTCGCGCGGCTAAAATAGAGTGCATTCGTTTCCATCCACAACAGTAGAGGAAAAATGTCGCACTCCGCATTTGAAAGGGCCATCCCAGGCCACGTCCGCGCTGCCGCTGGCGTCACCCCGCTCACGGCTACTGACCGCAAATTCTGGTCCGGACTGTCGTCCGCCGTCATGGAACAGATTGCGGACAACTGGGAGGCCACGCGCCGCGCATACCGCAAGACCCGCCGTCAGCATTACTTCTCCGCGGAATTCCTCCAGGGCCGCGCGCTGCTCAACAACTTAACCAACCTGGACCTCGTCGATGACGCTGTTGCCGCCTCCCGCGCCGCAGGCCGCGAGCTCACCGACGTCCTCGAGGCCGAGCACGATGCCGCGCTGGGCAACGGTGGCCTGGGCCGCCTTGCTGCTTGCTTCCTCGATTCCGCCGTCACGCAGGATTACCCAGTGACCGGCTACGGTCTGCTCTATCGCTACGGCCTGTTCCGCCAATCTTTCGACCACGGCCACCAGAAGGAACAGCCGGACTCCTGGATGGAAAACGGCTACGACTTCGTCGTGCGCCGCGCCACGAGCCAGCGCCGCGTCCACTTCGACGACATGGATGTCCGCGCCATCCCCTACGACATGCCGATTACCGGTTACGGCACGGACAACGTGGGTACGCTGCGTCTGTGGAAGTCCGAGCCCATCGACGAATTCGATTACGACGCTTTCAACTCCCAGCGCTTTACTGACGCCATCGTCGAGCGCGAACGCGTCATGGACATCTGTCGCGTGCTCTACCCCAACGACACGACGTACGAGGGCAAGGTCCTGCGCGTGCGCCAGCAGTACTTCTTCGTCTCTGCCTCGCTGCAGCAGATGATCGACGACTACCTCGAGGACCACGGCGACGACCTCACAGGCTTCGCGGACTACAACTCCATTCAGCTCAACGACACCCACCCGGTGCTCGCTATCCCGGAGCTCATGCGCCTGCTGATGGATGAGCACGAGCTGGGCTGGGATGACGCTTGGGCCGTCGTCCAGAAGACCTTCGCCTACACCAACCACACCGTCCTGGCTGAGGCCCTGGAGAGCTGGGAAGTCTCCATCTTCCAGAAGCTGTTCTGGCGCATCTGGGAAATCGTCGAGGAAATCGACCGCCGCTTCCGTTCCGAGATGGCCGAGCGTGGCCTCGACCAAGGCCGCATCGATTACATGGCTCCAGTCTCCAACGGCCAGGTCCACATGGCGTGGATTGCCTGCTACGCGGCCTTCTCTATCAACGGCGTGGCCGCCCTGCACACCGAGATCATCAAGGCGGACACTCTGTCTGAGTGGTACGACCTCTGGCCGGAGAAGTTCAACAATAAGACGAATGGCGTCACCCCGCGCCGCTGGCTGAAGATGTGTAACCCGCGTCTGGCCAAGCTGCTCACCAAGCAGTCCGGCTCGGACGAGTGGGTCACCAACCTCACCGCGCTCAAGGAACTCGCGCCCCTGGCCGATAACCCCAAAGTGCTCGCCAAGCTCCAGGACATCAAGCGCAAGAACAAGGCCGACTTTGCTGCCTGGGTCAAGGACCACCAAGGCGCTGAGGTCGACCCGGATTCCATCTTCGACGTCCAAATCAAGCGTCTGCACGAGTACAAGCGTCAGCTCATGAACGCGCTCTACATCTTGGACCTCTACTTCCGCATCAAGGACGACGGCGAGACCGTCCCGAAGCGCACGTTCATCTTCGGCGCCAAGGCAGCCCCGGGCTACATGCGTGCGAAGGCCATTATCAAGCTCATCAATACCATCGCCGAGCTGGTCAACAACGACCCGGCGACCAAGGACATCATCCGTGTCGTCTTCGTGGAGAACTACAACGTCTCCCCTGCCGAGAAGATCATCCCGGCCGCCGATGTGTCCGAGCAGATCTCCGTCGCCGGTAAGGAAGCCTCCGGTACCTCCAACATGAAGTTCATGATGAACGGAGCACTCACTCTGGGAACGATGGACGGCGCGAACGTTGAGATCGTCGACGCTGTCGGCGAGGAGAACGCCTACATCTTCGGTGCCCGCAACGAGGAACTACCGGAGCTGCGCAAGTCCTACAACCCGGGTGAGCTCTACAACACGGTTCCGGGTCTCAAGCGCGTTCTCGACGCATTGACCAACGGATTGCTCGGTCACGAGAACTCCGGTCTCTTCGGCGACCTGCGTTCCTCCCTCCTCGATGGCCAGGGCGAGCACGCTCAAGACACCTACTACGTCCTCGGCGACTTCGCTGACTATCGCGAAACCCGCGACCGCATGGCTCAGGACTACGTCGATGACCCGGATAAGTGGGCGAAGAAGGCATGGCTCAACATCTGCTACTCCGGCCGCTTCTCCTCCGACCGCACCATCGCGGATTACGCAAACGAGGTCTGGAAGATTAAGCCAACGCCGATTGCTGGTACCGAAGCCTAAATAACTAAGGCCTCCTCCGTGCCGCCGCCGAGCACTGTGCTCCGCGGCGGCACACGCGTCTCAAGCGTTCGCGGAAAAGAACACCGAGGAAATCGAATGCAGCGGGCACCACATGGCGTGTGGTGCCGGTTGCAGTGGGATTTCGTGGAGTCCTACTTCCAAGACAGTCTCGGGGGCTTGTGAGAGGCCTATGCAGTTGTGTTGTTCCGCCAAGGAGGGCGGCAATTCTTTAGAGGTTGACCGAGTCGATGCCGAGTGCGGGCATGATGCGGTCGAGCGGCATAGCAGCGATGTTCTGGGGGCCGGAGTCGCCGTGGGTGCTGGTTGCTTCAAAGACAATGCGACCGGAGGCGGCCTGGTATTGGTAGGCGCCGCAGGAAAGGCCGGAGACGGCGCCGAGGATAGATACGAGGAATGACGAGGGCTGCGGCGACGAGGATGACGATGGCGATGACAGCGCCAACAATAGTTTTAGGTTTCATTTCTATCCCTTTTACCTAGCTCCAACTTCAAGGTTGAATCCTATAGGGAGAGTTCGGCTGCCGAAGGCTCACGACCACCATCCGGGGAAATTTCGAACAAACTTCCAGTTGACTGCCAGCAAGTGAGGTACATTCGACAGCATGACTACCGGTGAGAATTCGAACGACATCCAGTGGCTCAAAGCCTGCTTCATCCGAGGGGGCACGTCGAAGGGCGTCTTCTTTAATGCTGCGGATTTGCCGGCTGACCGAGCAGAACGTGACGCCCTCTTCTGCGCGATGATGGGCTCGCCGGATCCGAACGGGCGGCAGCTCGATGGCATGGGCGGCGGTATTTCGTCTCTGTCCAAGGTCATGATTGTGGACACGGCGAGCGACGATGAGCATGACCTCACGTATACTTTCGCCCAGGTCGCCGTCGATACTACGTCGGTGGATTATTCGGCAAACTGCGGTAATCTCTCCTCCGCTATTGCGCCGTTCGCGCTCGAGGCAGGCCTCCTGACGTTGCCCGATGGCGAGCATGCCGTTCGATTGTTCAATACGAATACCTCGAAGACGGTCATCGCCCGGCTCACGGTTGTTGGTGGCCGCGCCCAGGTACATGGAGACTTCGCGCTGCCGGGCGTTGCGGGCACTGGCTCTCCCATTACCTTGGAATACCCCGATCCGGCGGGCAGCCGCACCAGCGGCTTGCTACCTACGGGAAATGCCACGGATATTGTGCACGATGAGGGCGGCGACATTGAGGTCTCGCTCGTTGACGCATGCCTGCCCATGGTCTTCGTGCGTGCTTCGGACGTAAACGCAGACCCAACGCAGTTGTCCTTCGATGGCACCGAGGTTATGGCTCGACTCGAACGGATCCGTGCCGCCGGCGCGAAGCTCATGGGGATGGAGCCCGCGCAGGCCGCGCCGAAGATTGCTGTCGTGGCGCCTCCGACTGCGGCACCGCTGCTGGATGGGACGCAGCTCGAGGCAGAGGGCCACGACGTCCTCGTGCGCACTCTGAGCATGCAGAAGACGCACAAGGCAGTGCCTGGCACGGGTGCGATGTGCATCGCCGCAGCCGCCTCCATCAAGGGCGGCATCATCGCCGAAGCGATTGGCTCGTCCGAGCTGCGTTCAGTACGCATCGGCACGCCGTCTGGTGCGGTGACCGCTGGCGCGCGCTATGACGGCAACGCGCTCGCGGCGACCCAGCTGGTGCGCAGCGCCCGGATCCTCATGCGCGGCGAAGTTGCAGCGCCCTAGAGACTTACCGCACGCGAAAGCCCTCCGTGTTCAAGCCGTGAACGCGGAGGGCTTCGTTGGTGAAAGGATTACTTCATCTTCGTAGTTTCACCCAGGGTGTGAACCTGAACCATGTTGGTGTTGCCAGCGATTCCCGGAGGCGTACCAGCGATGACGACAACCATGTCGCCCTCGTTGTAGCGATCCATCGCGAGGAGGGCCTCGTCAATGGCAGCCATCATGTCATCAGTGGACTCGACGGACGGTGTGAGGAAGGTCTCCGCGCCCCAGGTCAGAGCCAGCTGTGAGCGCACCTCAGGGTAGGGCGTGAACGCGAGGAGCGGCAGGTGCGAGTGTAGGCGAGCCACACGCTTGGCGGTATCACCCGACGTGGTGAAGGCGACGATGGCCTTGGCGTTGAGACGCTCTGCGATATCGCGTGCCGAGTAAGACACAATGCCGCGCTTGGTGCGCGGGACGTGAGACAGCGGCGGCACGGTGCCGTCGGTCTCCGCGGAGGAGACGATGCGGCCCATGGTGCGCACGACGTTCTGCGGGTCGATACCCACGGAGGTCTCGCCAGAGAGCATGACAGCATCAGCGCCGTCGAGGACGGCGTTGGCGACGTCAGAGGCCTCAGCACGCGTCGGGCGCAGGTTGTTGATCATGGAGTCGAGCATCTGCGTTGCAACGATGACCGGCTTAGCGTTCTCACGCGCGATCTGGATGGCGCGCTTCTGGAACAGCGGCACCTGCTCGAGCGGAACCTCGACTCCGAGGTCGCCGCGGGCAATCATGATGGCGTCGAAGGCAAGGACGATGGACTCGAGGGCGTCCACGGCCTCCGGCTTCTCGAGCTTGGCGATGACCGGCACGCGGCGGCCTTCCTCGTCCATGATCTGGTGGACGAGGTCGACGTCAGCCGGGGAACGCACGAAGGACAGGGCGACGAGGTCGACGCCGAGGTTCAGTGCGAAGCGCAGGTCGCGAATGTCCTTCTCGGACAGGGCCGGCACGGAGATGTCCATGCCCGGCAGGGAGACGCCCTTGTTGTTGGAGACTGGGCCGCCCTCGACGACCTCACAGACAACGTCATTGCCGTCGACTTCCTTGCAGACCACGGCCACCTTGCCGTCGTCAATGAGGAGGCGGTCGCCCGGCTTGGCGTCCTGGGCGAGATTCTTGTAAGTGGTGGACACGCGGTCGTGCGTGCCTTCGACGTCGTCGACGGTGATGCGAACGATCTCACCGTTGTTCCACATTTCCTCGGTGTTCTTAAAGCGACCAAGGCGAATCTTTGGTCCCTGAAGGTCGGCGAGAATACCGACGGCGCGGCCGGTCTCATCCGTAGCTTCACGAACCCATTTGTAGTTCTTCTCGTGATCCTCAGGATCACCGTGCGACATGTTGAGACGGGCAACGTCCATGCCGTCTTGGACTAGGCGGAGGATACCGTCCTTACTCGCGACGGCAGGGCCGAGCGTACAGACAATCTTGGTTCTTCTGTCCAGCATTCTTTTCTAAACCTTCTCGGTTGGGAACTGTAACGAGTCCCAACGTACCCGCGTCTGACGTTTCCGGCCACTGAAAAATGCCACAGAAACTGTCTAATCGGACACAAAACCACGAAAGCCCAGTTCCAAACGGGCGGAACCGGGCTTAAATAAAGAACTACCTTTCGGGTTTCGAGGGGCTCGATGCGGGCGACGCGGAAGGCTCCTGGGACGTGCCCGAGGGGGCATCGGCAAGCTCTGCTTGATAGTGCGGATCGACCTCCGCCGAGGTCTCTTGACCCCGGCGCAGGCGGAAGAAGATGACCAGCGCCACGACAAAGCACACGACGGAGACAATGACGTTGATGCGCAGACCAAAGACGTGCGTGGCCTCGTCCGAGCGCATGTTCTCGACGACGAAGCGCCCCAGCGTATAGCCGGCGACGTAGAGGGCAAAGACGCGACCGTGGCCAAGTTTCCACTTCTTTTGCGCCCAGATGAGGAAGAGACACACGGCGACATTCCATAACGCCTCGTAGAGGAAAGTGGGATGGACGCTGGCAATGACCTCACCTGTGGAATGACCCGTGACCGGGGCGTACTTGCCGGCCTCGTCGACGCGGTAGTAAATGTCGAGCGCCCACGGCACGGTGGTTTCGCGGCCGTAGAGCTCTTGGTTAAACCAGTTGCCGAAGCGGCCAATAGCTTGGGCGAGGATGAGTCCGGGGGCCACGGCGTCGGCGAAGGGCGCGAAGGGCACCTTCTTCACCTTGAACATGACCCAGAGCGCGACCGCGCCCAAGGCTACCGCGCCCCAAATGCCCAGGCCACCGTTGGTCACCTTGAACACGTCCATGGGGTTGCGGCCCTCGCCAAAGTACTTATCGTGGTCCGTAATGACGTGGTACAGGCGCCCGCCAATGATGCCGGCGGGGATGATGACGATGGCCGCGTCCCACACGGTGTCCGGGTTGCCGCCGCGCGCGGTGTAGCGACGCAGCGTAAGCCACAGCGCGACGAGGATGCCGAGGATAATGCACAGCGCGTAGGCACGGACAGGAATGGGACCGAGGTGCCATACGCCCTGCGACGGGGACGGGATATTAGCCAGGATCATTTCTTGCACACCGATAGTGTGCCAAATCGTCGCCTACTGCGTGCGCTTACCCCTTGCGGGAGGGGCAGGCCGGGTGCTGGCCGGTGGCGACGAGGCGGCGCGCGAGTCCCAACGGATCGGTGGCCGCCATAATGGACTCCCCCACGAGCACCGCGTCCGCGCCATGCGACGCGTAGTCAAAAAGGTTGCGGGAGTTCTCCACGCCGCCCACGGCGACGCGGACGACGGACTCGGGAAGCCCCGGAACGATGGTGGCAAACGCCTCGCGGTAAAGCTCATCCGAGGCAAGCGTCCACGCGTTGATGCCGATGAGTGAGGCACCGGCCTCGAGCGCTCTGTCAGCTTCTTCAGGACTGCGGACCTCGGCGAGGGCACACATGCCTAGCGACTCGATGCGGTCGAGCAAGGATTCCAGGTGGGGCTGCTCGAGAAGCTCGACTTGGAGAGGCACGACGTCCGCGCCATAGCAGCGCGCCTCATGAATCTGATACGGGTCGATAATGATGTCGCGGCAGATCATGGGCACCGTCGTGGCATCGCGCACGTGGCACATATCGGCGAGCGATCCGTGGAAACGGTGGCGCTCCGTCTGCACGGCGAGGAGGCGCACCCCCACTGACTCCAGATTGTGCGCGAGATGAGCCATGGCTTCTGGGGTCTCGAGGTGCATGATTTCGCCGCGATAGGGCACGGCGCGCTTGAGCTCCGTGATGATGGAACAGCCGGGGGCGAGGAAGGCGGCCTTCGCGTCGCGCGGGGTATCCATGGCGCGGGAACGGGCCTTGATGTCGCGGAAGCTCACCTGTGCCTCGCGGGCGTCAACGTCCTTGCGCACGGCAGCGACGAGCTGATCTACGACCAGGGACCGGGGCGCGTGAAGTGGGGCACTCACCGTTACCTCCCGTCACCTGTCTAAGCAGGACATCGCTACCACCTGCCGCGGGGTCCACGGTCAGGCCTGGAACTGCAAGGAATGAGTTTCAGCGTAGCGGGCAGGAGCGCGCACAGAGAAATCACGACCCAGCGCACTGCCCCCGTTTCGGAAACTCCGGGTAAACTAGCATGCCTGTTCAGGGACTCCCCAGCGAGAGTGCAACGACAATGAATTTAACGGTGGCCCGTCGGGTCCGTGGGATCGATATCCTCGTCAAGGGCGTCCCACATGACGCGCCCGGAGTCGGGCGCGGTCTCGAGTTCTTCTTCGAGCTTCTCCGCGCGAGCTGCCTTCGTCTCATACTTGGTCGAGCGCACGCCGTCAGCACCGGGACGCATGGCGAGCAGGATGCCGCCCACGAGTCCGAACGCCGCGGCGATGAGCGCCAGCACCGGGCCGAGCGGGGTCACGGTCGCGTCGCGGACGACGGCCCAACTGGAGATAGCGACGGACTCCACCGCGTTGTCATTAGACTGCTGCGCCTGAAGCAGCGTCTGAAGGCGGGCGAGATCCACCTGTGAGGTAAGTGCCACCATGGGACGCCAGGACACGCCGATGGCCGCGAGCGCCACGACGGCACCCACGATGCGGCGGGCGGTGCGACGCAGCGCGAGTCCCGCGATGACGCCGGCGAGGAAGAGCAACGCGATGGCGGTAAGTTCCAGCGACCACGTGCTGCCCTTCACGGCGAGCTCCCCCGTGCCCGCTTTATCGTCCTCCACCGTCGCCGTAATCCACGTCGTCTGCGAAGAAAACCACAGCAAGGTCGCGGCCACAGCCATCAACAGCGGTCCGAATTTTCTGCCCACAGGGCACGCCTCCTCGGTACGACGCGTAACGCGTCTTTGGTGTTAGTCGTGCTCGCCGAGCAGCAGATCCGCATCAAAGCACGTGCGGTCGCCTGTATGGCAGGCGCCGCCGGTCTGCTCGACCACGAGCAAAATAGTGTCGCCGTCGCAGTCTAGTCGCACGGACTTCACCGCCTGCACGTGGCCGGAGGTAAGGCCCTTTACCCAGTACTCCTGGCGCGAGCGCGAGTAGTACGTACCGCGCCGCGTGGCCAGCGTATACGCCAACGCGTGGTCATCCATCCACGCCATCATGAGGACCTCGCCCGAGTCCGCCTGCACGACGGCGGGCACAAGGCCCACATCATTGCGCTTGAGACGCGCGGCGACCGCGGGGTCAAGCTCGAACTCGGCTGGGTCGTTAGAAACCTGTGCAGCATCAGTATTCATCGACGCACCTCGAATCCGGCATCCGCGAGAGCGTCCTTGACCTCAGAGAGGGCAACATCGCCGAAGTGGAAAATGGAGGCGGCGAGCACCGCGTCCGCACCGGCGGCAACGGCGGGCGGGAAGTGTTCCGCCTTGCCCGCGCCACCAGAAGCAATCACCGGAATGTGAACGGCCGCGCGCACGAGCTCGAGAAGCTCGATGTCAAAGCCCTCGCGCGTGCCGTCACCGTCCATGGAGTTGAGCAGGATCTCCCCTACCCCGAGCTCCTCGCCGCGGCGCGCCCACGCGATGGCGTCGAGACCCGCCGAGCGGGTGCCGCCATGCGTCGTGACCTCAAACCCCGACGGGAAGTCGCCGGACGCCAGCGCCTCCGGGTCCTTGACGCGGCGGGCATCGACAGACAAAACGATGCACTGGGAGCCAAAAACGTCCGCGAGCTCGCGCAGCAGCTCCGGGCGCGCGATGGCCGAGGAGTTGACCGACACTTTATCCGCGCCGGCGCGCAGGAGCTCACGCACGTCCTGTTCGGAACGCACGCCGCCACCCACGGTAAGCGGAATAAAAACCTGGTCCGCCGTGCGGCGCACGACGTCGAGCATGGTGCCGCGGCCATCCTTCGAGGCGGAAACGTCCAAGAAGGTCAACTCGTCCGCACCGAGTTCGTCATAGCGGGCGGCGAGTTCGACCGGATCGCCTGCGTCGCGCAGGTTTTCAAAGTTCACGCCCTTGACCACGCGTCCGTGATCGACGTCGAGACAAGGGATAACGCGCACTGCGAGTGCCATGAAAACTAGATCCTATTCTTATCGATTGCGTCCATGAGGGTGGCGTGAACCTGCGGGGTACCCACCACGAGGCCACGCGAGAGCGCCGTCCATTCGTTGCCCTCGGGGTCCGTGGCGATGCCGCCAGCGGCCTTGACGAGCAAGGCGCCCGCCGCGTTGTCCCACGGATGGATGGAGAAGTTAAGCGCGCCGTCAAAGACGCCCTGGGCCACGAAGGCGGTGTCGAGGCCCACCGAGCCGGTCATGCGCGGGCGCAGCCCGGTATGGCGCAGATGCCGGTAAATGCCGGTGCTCAGGTGCGAGGAGCAGCCAATATGGCCACGGGAGTCCTCAAAGCCGAGGGCATCCGGTCCCCCACCAAAGCCACCACGCGGGCCACCCACAGAACGCAACGGCGCGCCTTCCGCAGCCGCGACGCGGCGTCCCAGCAGCGGGAAGTCAGCGACGGCGGCGACGGGCTTGCCTTCCATGAGCAGCGCGACGAGCACACCACACAGCGGGTTGCCCGCCGCGTAATTCGCCGTTCCGTCGATGGGGTCAACAACCCAGACGGGGCCGGAGGTGAGCGCCTTAATTCGCGCCGCGTCCGCGCCTTCCTGTTGCTCCAGGAAGTGCGGGGAGCGCGCTGCGCTTTCCGATGCCGCCGCGTACTCCGCCGCGCCCCGGTCATAGGTCGCCCCTGGTGCCGCGGCACCAGTTTCCTCGCCAAAGACGGGAATGCCGGTGAGCTGCGTGAGCGACTGGCGTAGATCCGATTCGATGGCAAGGTCCACCTCGGTCGCGAAGTCGCCTTCGCCCTTGAAGCGAGCCGGGCGCGCGCCCAAGCCGTCGATGAAGGCGGGGCTCACGGAATCAACCGTCGCCTCCGCAATGGCCAACATGTCTACCGGTGACAGCGCGTTATCCATCGATGGATCCTTCCCAGCCGTAAGTGCGGCTTAGATTCCCGCTTCTTCGGGGTACGGCTTGACCTCGGCCACGGCGGCGAGCGCCTCGGTGAGCGTGAACTTCTTTTCGTAGAGCGCCTTGCCGATGATCGCCGAGTCGATTCCCTCATTCTCGTACAGGGCCAGCTCGCGCAGGTCGTCGAGGCTCGAGATGCCTCCCGATGCCGTCACCTTGGCGTCCGTTGCCGCCGCGACCTCGCGCAGCAACTCAACGTTGGGTCCGGTGAGCGTGCCGTCCTTGGTCACGTCCGTGACGACGAAGCGCTGGCAGCCTGCGGCGTCGAGGCGCTCGAGGACCTCCCACAGATCGCCGCCGTCGGAGACCCAGCCATTACCGCGCGTGCGCCACTCGCCATCAATCTCGCGCACGGCGAGGTCCACTGCGATCTGGTCGCCGTGGCTGGCGAGCACCTGAGCAATCCACTCCGGGTTCTCGAGCGCGGCCGTACCGATATTGACGCGGCGCGCGCCCGTGGCGAGCGCGCGCTCAAGCGAGGCGTCGTCACGGATGCCACCGGTGAGCTCGACCTCGATGTCGAGCTTCGCCGTAATCTCCGCCATGAGCTCGTGGTTCGAGCCGCGGTTGAACGCGGCGTCGAGGTCCACGAAGTGCAGCCACTGGGCACCCTGCGCCTGCCACTCAAGGGCCGCCTCGAGCGGCGCACCGTAGGACTTCTCGGTACCGGCCTCGCCCTGGTCGAGACGAACAGCCTGGCCATCGACAACGTCGACCGCGGGCAACAACGTAAAGCTCATGGGTGATTTTTCCTTCTAGGACGATACGAAAGTGGCAATGACTTTGGATTTTACAACGCGTCCGACTGGCGCACGGCGGAAAGCGACGCAGCGCTAAAGCGTCTCGAGCCAGTTCTTCAGCAGCTGGCTTCCGGCGTCCCCGGACTTCTCCGGGTGGAACTGGGTGGCCCACAGCGCGCCGTTTTCGACGGCAGCGACGAAGCGGTCTCCGCCGTACTCAGACCACGCCACCTTGGGCGGTTCCGTAATTTCGGTCTCGAGCGTCCATTCGCACACGCCGTAGGAGTGCACGAAGTAGAAACGCTCGTCCGCGTCAAGCTCCGCAAACATCTGGGAGCCCTGCGGAACCTCGACGGTATTCCAGCCCATGTGTGGCAGCACATCCGCATGAAGACGCTCCACGAGCCCCGGCCACTCCCCGCAGCCTTCCGCATGGATGCCATGCTCATTGCCGGCGTCGAAGAGAATCTGCATGCCAACACAGATGCCCATGACGGGGCGTCCGCCGGCCAGACGCTGTCCAATAACACGAGGGCCCTGGACGGCGCGCAGTCCGTCCATGCATGCCGCAAACGCACCCACGCCGGGCACGAGCAGGCCGTCGGCTTCGACCGCAATCTTGGGGTCTGCCGTGACGGTTACATCGGCTCCCACGCGTTCGAGGGCGCGCTGTGCCGAGCGCAGATTACCCGCGCCGTAGTCGAGAAGGACTACCTTCTTGGTTCCAGTCATGGATTACACCTTACGCAGTCGCTTAAGTCGTGTCTTGATGTTGCCGTACTCGGTCACGCGGTGCGCACCGAGGTAGAGGTCGAGACCCGTGATGGCCACGCCGCCGATGATGATGAACGCGCCCGCACCGTAAGCACCGGCGTAGCCCCACAGTGGAACGAGCGCAGCAAGAACCACGGAGCCCAGCCCGGTGCCCGAATCATAGAAGATATTCCACACCGCGGAGGCCTCCGAGACGTTCTCACGCGGCAGGCGGTTGAACATAGACAGCAGCGCCTCGTTTTGGATGACGCCAAACGCACCACCAAAAGCGACGGCGGCGAGGACGAGCCACCACACCGACCAGCCGAAGGCGACGGTCGCGGCCATGAGCCCCATGCCCGCGAAGCCGAGGATCTGCGCCGGGATGGTGAGCACGCCTGGGCGTCCCGTCCGGTCCGCGAACTCACCCGCCGCATAGCGGAAGACCATGGCGGCGCCACCCACGAGGGAAAGCATGATGCCGCCGAGCACCGCGCCCGTGACGGGATCGATCTCGCGCACGGAGGCTGGCAGGAAAGACGAGACGAGGCCGTAGCTCATAGACAACGTGGTCACGGAGAGCGCCGGCACAAGCACGAGCTTCCACATCGCCACGCGCGGCGGGCCATCGGTGTGCTCGCGCGCCGCGGCACGGTCCGCCTTGGATTCCGGTCGCACGCGTGGCAAGCGGATGCACATGATGGCGGCGAAAAGTCCCATTGCGGCCGCCAGGATGTAGGCGGTCGAGAATCCCCATGCTGACTCGATGGCAAGGCCCGCAGGCAGGAATAACATCTGGGACAGGCCGATGAAGACGCCCATCATGCCGGTCGCCTTGCCCAAGTAGCGCAGCGGAACGAGTTCCGCGATGAGCGCTGACTCGGCCACGGTGAGCGCACCGAAGCCCACGCCGCGCAGTGCGCAGAAGAGGAGCACGAGCCAGGGCTCCATGCCGAGAAGATGCCCCAAGGCCGGGACGCCGAGCATAAACGCGGCGCCCGCCATGACGGGACGGTAGCCGAAGGAACGCAGCAGCCGCGGGGTGACGATCTGGGTGAGCACGGTCGCCGCCATGAAGATACCCGTAGTCGCGCCGGCCAACCCGGCCGAGCCACCGTTGTCGAGCACCGCAAGCGGTAGCAGCGGCAACAGCAGTGACCACGCGCCGAAGGCCGCCGCGATGGCCGCCATCGTTTCCAGATAGCCAGGAACCCGCCACAAGCTAAAAGCCGTGCCCGTAGCGCCCCCCTGTTGTTCGACCTGCGGCGTCTCCTGCGACACCACCTCACCCGCCTTTCTCCGTCTGTCTGTTGTGGCAGCTGCACGCACGCATGCCGCGCCGCGCCCAGCGCAAGCGTCTCAGGCGGAAGTTTTCTCCCGCTGCGGCATGAACAGATACGTGCCGGAGCCTTAATCTGTAGGAACCTTTAGGTATAGACGTTCACTAGCGTAGACGGCAAATGCAGGCCGGGCTACCGAGCCGGCCGCTGAACTTACCGTGCAGTGAAACTATCCGTGCATCTGTGGGATCATCCACGCCACTGACGCGGCAAAGGCGATCGCCGCGAGGAAGCCTGCGATGATGGTCCAGAATTTCGAGTCATTTTGATACGCTGCCCACGCACCGCCGGCGAGCAAGCCAGCGATGAGGAACAGGATCCACACCATAAAGAACACGAGTCTAGAGTGCACCCTTTGTCGAAGGAATGCCACTCACGCGCGGATCCGGCTCGACGGCCTGGCGCAATGCACGGGCTACTGCCTTGTACTCAGCCTCCGTAATGTGGTGCGGGTCGCGGCCGTAGCGGACGTTGACGTGAAGCGTCACATCAGAATGCATGGCGAAGGTCTCGAAGAAGTGGCGGTTGATGACGGTGGCGTAGTGACCACCGATGATCTGCCATTCCATGTTCTCTGGCTCGCCATTCATCACGAAGTAGGGGCGGCCCGAAATATCGACCACGCCCTCGACGAGGGTCTCATCCATGGGCAGCAGCTGGGAGCCGAAGCGACGAATGCCCTTCTTATCCCCCAGTGCCTCGAGGAACGCGCGCCCCAGAACAATGGCGGTGTCTTCGACCGTATGATGCGCGTCGACGTCGAGGTCGCCCTGCGCGTGGACCTTGAGGTCGAAGGAGCCGTGCGTCGCGAATGCGGTGAGCATGTGCGCAAAGAACGGCAGGCCGCAGTCAATATCGGACTTGCCGGTGCCGTCGAGGTTGATCTCCACGGTGATCTGCGACTCAGAAGTGATGCGCTGGGCGGTACCAATGCGCTGCGGACGCGCCTCCATGGTGCCACCGTGGGCGGCGACGCCAGGAGCCTTCTCAATCCGGGAGTCCGTCACGGTGTCTTCCGCGCACTGCGGTTCGAGGGTGTTGTCGTTCATGGTTGCAAGGATAGCTTTCGTCGAAGTGGAGTGGAGCCGAACAGCGGGCTAGCTGCGCGGCGCGATGTAGCCGGTGAGCTGCTGCGCGGCGGAGAGAAACGCGTCGTTTTCTTCCGGGAGGCCGATGGTTGTGCGCAGGAAGCCGTCCACCCCCACGTCGCGGATGAGCACGTCGCGATTCAAGAACTCCTCCCACACCTCGTGCTGGTCCGCGAAGCGACCGAAGAAGACGAAATTAGACTCGCTGGGCACGACCTCATAGCCGAGCTCCTCAAGACGGGAAACAACGCGGTCACGCTGCACGGCAAGCTTGGCCACCGTGCCCAGCGTGTCCTTGCTGTGGCGCAGCGCCACGCGCGCGGCCGCCTGGGACAGGACGGAGAGGTGGTACGGCAGACGCACCAACATGACGGCCTCGACGAACGCAGGATGCGCAACGAAATAGCCCAGGCGTCCGCCAGCGAAGTCGAAAGCCTTCGACATCGTGCGGGAAACCACGAGCTTCGTCGGGTACTTCGCCAGCAGCGTCGTGGACGACGGCGAGTCCGAGAATTCCATGTAGGCCTCGTCGACGATGACGATGCCCGGCGCAGCATCAATGAGCTTCTCGATGTCCTCGAGCGGAGTGACGTCACCCGTCGGGTTATTCGGCGTCGTAATGAAGACGATATTAGGCTGCTGCTTCGCGATGGCGGCGAGTGCCGCATCCAGATCAATTCGGAAGTTCTCGTCACGCGGGCAGTTGAGGAACTGCGTCTGCGTGCCCGCCGCGAGGATGGGATGCATGGAGTAAGACGGCTGGAAGCCGAGCACCGTGCGGCCCGGGCCACCGAAAGCCTGGAGGAGCTGCTGGAGCACCTCGTTAGAACCGTTAGCGGCCCACACCTGCTCGTAGCTCACCTCGACACCGGTCTGCTCGGAGACGTACGCAGCCAAGTCACGACGCAGCTCGACGGCGTCGCGCTCCGGGTAGCGGTTGAGCGTCGTGGCCAAGCGAGCAACCTCGGCGACGAGATCGTCGACGAGTGCCTGGGACGGCGGGTAGGGGTTCTCGTTCGTGTTGAGCTGGTTGGCGACGGTAAGCTGCGGGGCGCCGTAGGCGAACTTGCCGCGCAGCTCCTCGCGCAGGGGCAGGTCCTCGAGCGTGATACCCGAAGCGGAGGTTTCGTTCGTTGCGTTCGCGGTCATGGTGATGGGGTCCTTCTCTGGGAGTCGGGGTGTGCGACTAAGACGTAACGCGGGGTGCTCGTTGCCGAGTACCCCGCGTCGGTAGATGGTGCGATGCGGGGCGGGTTAATGCGCGAAGCGGGCGCGGATGGCCTCGCCGTGGGCCGGCAGGGCCTCGGCGTTGGCGAAGTGGACGATCTTGTCTGCGATCTCGCCCAGCGCATCCTTGTCGTATTCGATGAGGTTGACCGGGCGCAGGAAAGTGTGCGTGGACAGGCCTGCGCTAAAGCGTGCGGAACCAGAGGTGGGCAGCACGTGGTTAGAGCCTGCCATGTAGTCGCCCAGCGGCACCGGCGAGTAGGAACCCACGAAGATGGCGCCTGCGTGCTTGATGCGCTCGGCGACCGCACGCGAGTCGGCAGTGTGGATTTCAAGGTGCTCCGCGGCATACGCGTCAGCGACCTTGATGCCGGCCTCGAGGTCGTCGACGAGGACGATGCCGGACTGCTGGCCGCGCAGGGCTTCTGCGGCGCGCTCGGAGTTCGCGGTGACCTGATAGCGGGAAGACACCTCGGCCTCGACGGCATCGGCAAGCTCCTGCGAGTCCGTGATGAGGACGCTCGCCGCCATGGGATCATGCTCGGCCTGCGAGATGAGGTCGTAGGCCACGAAGACCGGGTCAGCCGTCTTATCGGCAAGGATAGCGATCTCGGTCGGGCCAGCTTCCGCGTCGGTGCCGACGACGCCGCGCACGAGACGCTTGGCAGCAGTGACAAAGATATTGCCGGGACCCGTAATAATGTCGACGGGCTCAAGGGGTTCCTCCTCCGCCGGGTTATCGTCGCCGTAGGCAAGAAGGGCGACGGCCTGGCCGCCACCGACGGCCCAGACCTCATCGACGCCGAGGATGTAGCAGGTGGCCAGCACCGTGGGGTGCGGCAGACCACCAAAGTCCTTCTGCGGCGGGGAGGCCACGACGAGCGTCGAGGCGCCAGCTTCCTGGGCCGGAACCGTATTCATGATGACGGAAGACGGGTAGACCGCCTTGCCGCCCGGGACATAGAGACCCACGCGCTCGATGGGCGCGAAGACCTCCGTGACGGTGGCGCCCGGCGCGAGCTCCGTGGTGTGGTTTTCCGGCTTCTGCTCCGCGTGGACCTTGCGCACGCGGGCAATGGATTCCTCAATGGCGGCGCGGACCTCAGGATCCAGCTCTGTGGCAGCCTTGGCGAGTTCTTCCGCGGGCACGCGCACCGTAGCGGGGCGTACGCCGTCGAATTTCTCGCCAAAGTCGAGCGCCGCGGCAGCGCCGCCGTCGCGCACTGCGTCGACCAAAGGCTGGACCTTGTCGAGGACGGCGGCAACATCCGTGCCGCCGCGGGGCAGGGCGCGGCGCACAGCCGCTGTGGTCATGGTGGTTCCGCGCATGTCGGTGACCTGAAGCACGAGACGTCCTCTCATATCCTTCGGCCGCGGGAAGCTCCCGCGACCAGCGAATGTGAATTTATGTAATGTACCTATTTTTATACCCCTACAGATAATCGTCCATTCCACCGGGTAGCCCCATATCGAATGACCGAAACTGCGGACAGCACCCTAGCCTACGGGTTAGACTCGTGGGCAGCTGGGGATTTGCCCGATTTCTCCTTTCGGCTCCCCTGATTTTGAGCCCCATCACCTCGGGAGGTGACCGCAGTGAATAACTCGAAGGCCGCACGCCCTGTGACCCTCGCACGACTTGCTCGCGCGGCACGGCTCGCCGGACATAGCGCCATTACCCAGAAGCCCACGCTCCTTGTCTTCGACCATGGCTCGATTGCAACCACCACCATTGAGCCGGATGAGGGCGATCCGGAATCCCCGGAATACATCGTGACGACCACGCACCACACTCCGCTGAGCTTCGACGCGTTGCGCGACGCCGCGGAGCTCGTCAACGACTGGAACCACGACTGTCTCACGCCCACGCTCGTGCTCAACTTCGACAGCACGGACGAGGTCGGAATAACGGGAACCACGGTCATCGATGGGCGCCAGGGCATGACGGACGAACAGCTCGTCGCCGCCGCGGATCAGGCCATCGATAACGCCTCGGCCTTTGTGCACAAGCTCGTGGAGCGCTTCCCTACCGTCACGCTCACCCCGCCGGTAACGCTGCGCGATGAGGGACTCGCGTCTGAACCGGACGATGCCTTCGATAACCAGGCCTACGCCGTGGACACTGACCGTATCGCCGCGTCGCTCGCGTCCATCGGCATTGACAAACTCCAACGAACCGACGCTACCGAAGGCAAGGCCATTTACGCCTGGATTAACGAGGTCCTCTTCGCCTTCGTCCTCGACAATGGTCCGTCCCTCGTGGTTAAGGGGCACTGGGACCCGGATCTCCCCGGCTCGGAGTTCCTCCGCGCCTTCCTCGTGTGCAATGACTTCAACCGCATGTCTGACTCACCAGTGGCCTATTGCCACAGCAACGTGGACGGCCTGCAGATTCGTCTCGACCTCGCCGTGACCGTCGCCGCCGGCATGACAGACCGCCAGCTGCGTTCCACGCTGGGCACCGCGCTCAAGACCATGCTCCACGGCGTAGACCACATCTCCAAAGAAGTCTCCGGGCAATCGCCCGTCTCCTGGCCCTAACGCGCATTAGCCCGGCCTGTGCGAGAGTGTTCGACGGTGTTCGAGAACGTTCGACAGTGTTCGAATACTTTCGATATAACCGGGGCTCGTGTCGAGGGGGTCGCTTAGTGTAGCTGCCGTGGGAGAAACCCCTAATTCTCCCCTCCACTACCCCTACGACATTCAAGGAGGCGGTCTCAATGACCCCCGATTCTTCTTCAGTAGCTTTCCCCGCGACCACGGATACGGCTCGCCCGTTAACCTTCGACCGCGTCGTCGACGTCGTCGACGAGCTCATTGACCATTTCAAGAGCGACGCGGACAAGGCGGAGATTACCTTCCGCCTGTCTAAGTTCAACGTCCTCATCGCCCTGGCCGGAAAGTGGGGCGAGGTACTCCTCGTCAAAGGCACCCTCGACGCGAGCGTTGATCCGCGTCTGGCTGGATACTTGGCACAAACCATCAACGACATGAACACGCGCCGCATGGTGCCCGTGGCCTACACATCCGTCACGGAGCGCGGCTATCTCCTGACCCATCTGCGCGCGTCGCTCGACGCGGAAGCGTGGGTCACGGACGCGCAGCTGCGCGACTTCCTCGACACCGCCATCAGCACGATGGTGGATGCGGTGCGCGAACTGAGCGAAGCCGTCCCCGAGGTCGTCGGTCCGCCTGACGGCTACGCGGAGGCCATGGGCGAGGCCCCCACCACAACTCCCCTACCCGTCACGGCGGACCGCATTCGCGCGGCGCTCAGCGCGGAAGGCATCGTGCACACGCAGGTCTCCGAGGACGAGATGACCGTACGCTGCCGGATCGAAGGTAGGTGGACCTTCTTCCGCATCATCAACGATGGACGCTGGCTCACCATCCGCACGTTCGCCCAGGACACAGGCGAGCTCTCCCAGCTCTTCGCCATCTCGGCGGTGCTCGATGACTATAACGCGGGTGATGCCTCGCTGCTTGCCAGCGCCACCGTCCAAGAGGACGAGGTGCAGGTCTCGCTCGCCCGCAACTGGCTCATTGGCAACGGCATGACTGCAGCCCAGCTGCGCTATGCCGTGCACGCCGCAGTCCACGGCGCCTACATGTCCTTCGAACACTTGGAGCCGCAGCTCACCCCGCTACTCGCGCCGCAGCTGCCGGAAATCACCCGCACGGAGGAGGCGGAAGACTCCATCCAGCTCTTCGCTGCGGATTCGGACACTGCAGACGACCCCGCCGAGGATGAGGACTGGGTCGACGAGGACTGGGAGGAGTGGGAAGACGAGGACTACGTCGAGCGCCCCGTCGATCCCAATCAGATGGGTCTCGACTTGGGTCTCACGGATGATGAAGCGGAAAAGGCCGAAGACGCGGCAGAGGAAGATGAACGCGGCGAGGACGGCACAACCCCGCAGGCCGAATAAGCCTCGCAGAGTGGCCTCACTGGGAGCGCGTGCTGTGTAGCGTAAGTCACATGCGAAGCCTCACAGTGCGCGCGATGGAAGGCTGCCCGTTCAAAACGGCGATGATGCTCATCTGCGGCTGTTGGAAGGTCACGCTCATTCAGGCTCTGCTCGACGCGAACAGGCCACTGCGCTACAGCGAGCTGCGGGACGCCGCGGGGGCGAGGTCTCGGACCGTACACACACCCGGCAGCTGCGCGAGCTCACGGACGATGGGCTCGTGATCTGCGAGGTCTACCCCGAGTTCCCCGCCGCGCGTGGAGTACGCGCTTACGCCCACCGCGCGGCGGCTCGAGCCGATTATCGCCGAGCATCAGGCCTGGGGCGGCTTCGGCTCTGAGTTCAGGGCTCGGACGGCTCGGCGCTCACTTCCCCTGGGGTGTCTGGGGCGTCGTCTTCCCAGTCGACGTCCGCGCTGATAAACGCCGCAGACCAGTAGGCAAACATCGCCATAAACGGCGCCGCGGCCCACCCGATGTCGGGCTGCATGGGCGGGGTCCACTGGACCGTCTCCCCGGGCTCGGAGGGCAGGTGCGTTGCTGTGAGGGAGCCAGCGTAATAGAACGCCACCGCGCTCGCGAGGGCAGCGACGCCGACCCACAGCAACATGCCTAACCCGCGCTGGCGTGCGCCGCGCAGATAGGCCCCGAGGGCAAGGAGCACTCCCCCAAGTCCAGTGAGGAGAACGAACCAGACGAAGGAACCGAACTCGATATCGGCGAGGGTCTCGACCGCGTAGCCGCCACCATCCACCTCATGTCCGGTGAGCACCGGCCGGAAGTGCCCCCACACGGCGCCAGCAGCCGAGAATGCCACGAGTGCACATGCAAGCAACCCCGCACCGAAACCGACGGTGCGGGGTATGGACGGGCGTCGAACCCGAGTACCGCGAGTAATCATAGGCCTTGTAGCCTACTCTGCCCGCGCGAAGATAGCGTAAGCCACGTGTGCGATTAGGACGCCGGGTTGCAGAATTTCCAGGCGCCGCCCTCGTTTTCAAAGATCATGGTGTTGGTCTCGGAACCCGCCGGGCTGTTGACGGTCACGTTGGCCGAGGCCGTGTTGCCGTTGACGCGCACGTCCTGGATGTCCGTGGTCGTCTTGGAGAAGTTGTCGCGAATCTGCTGGTTGTACGGCTCCAGGATGGCCTTCTGGTCTGCCGGCAGGTTATCAAACTGAGACAGGTCCAGGTTGGCGAGCGAAAGCTGCTCGCCGTTGGGGCCCACCTGCTGATTCTCGTTGATCACGCGGGCACATGTGTTATCGCGGGTGTACTGCGCCAGCGAGCGCACATCCTGCTGCTTGTAGGTGCCGTTGATGAGGTTGGTGATGGTTTCCTTCGTCGCGTCATCACCAGCATCGCCTTCGACCGGAGCGAAGGTGGTGGCCTCAGCGGCGGCACCGCCCTCGAACGGGTTGACCAGGGTGGACGGTGCAGCCTCAGCGTTATCTCCCTCCGCCGGCTTGTTGTCCCCCTCCGGCGCAGCGGACTCTTCCTTCGGCTTCTCCGCGGAGGGAGCCTCAGACGACGGGGCGGCGCTCTCAGACGGAGCGTCCTTCGAAGTCGCGGTCGTCTTAGCCGTCGTCGAGCCGGTAGCGGCGTTGTCCGCCTCCTCGTCGTTACCGCACGCTGCCAATGTCAGGGGCAGAACAAGGGCGAGGGCAGCAATGGACTTCATGGCGGGGGTTCGAAGGGACAAAATGACTCCAGACGTGTAAAAGAATTGTATTCACTCACAGCGCACTGACACGGGCGCAGGGCCGTAGGGTATCAGTTTCCCTTCCCTAGCTGGGAAGGAGAAACCTGGCTCCACACGCTCGTGAGGGTGACAGTGTTACTGCATGAGAGCGCGCCGCACTCGCGGCGTGACGTGAGTAGTCTATCAATCGGTTCATTGGTTAATAGTGGAGACAACCTCAAAGTTCCCTGTGAAACCTGAGGGAAGAGCTTATGGATCGCTGGCTCACCGCACGCACCTGTCCACACTCGGGTTCTCCCCTCGCCGTCGAGCTGCTGTCTAGAATGGGCAAGCGTGCACTTAAACCGCGAAACGATCATCGACACCGCTCTCCAGCTTTTGGATGATTATGGTCTGGCCGACATGACCATGCGCCGTGTCGCCACGACACTTGGCGTCGCCCCCGGCGCGTTGTATTGGCACATCGCGAACAAGCAGGCGCTCATCGCCGCCATCGCCGAGGCCATCGTCGCACCGATCGACGGAGAGACCCCCACGGCCCTCGCGCTCGACCTACGCCGGTGTCTGCTTGCCCACCGCGATGGCGCCGAGGTCACCTCCGCCGGCTTGTCCCAGCCTGGCAATGCCACGTGGGAACGGCTCGTAGACCGGTTCGTCGCCGCGGTCCGCGCGACGTCGTCCGCACCGGAGGAAGAGTTGCTTACTGGCGCCCACGCCATTATTTACCTGGTGCTCGGCTCAGCCACCATGGAACAGGCACGCACGCAGCTCGCGGAAGCCACGGGGGCATCGGAAGCCGCAGACACTGAGCCCGCGGATGGTATGACTGAGTCGCAGGACGCACGCGTTCCTGAAGGTGCAAACGATCTCTTGCGGGGCGTGGGAATCGTTATCAGTGGGCTAGGCGCGCGCTAGTCCATTATTCTGGTGCATTATGACTGAGACTTTTACTGTGAGACCGGGCCAGCCCTATCCGCTGGGCTCCACGTTTGATGGCACGGGCACCAACTTCGCAATCTTCTCCGAAGCCGCAACGAAAGTCGAGTTATGCCTCATTGATCCACGCGGCAAAGAAACCCGCGTCGAGCTCAAGGAAGTCCACGCCCACGTGTGGCACGCCTACCTCCCCGAGGTTGGCCCCGGCCAGGCTTATGGTTACCGCGTCCATGGAGAATACGCACCGGAACGCGGCCTGCGCTGCGATCCCTCCAAGCTCCTCGTCGACCCCTACGCCCGCGCGTTCCAGGGCGAGTTCGACGGCGACGCCTCGCTGTATTCTTACGACATCCACGCCGAGCCTGCCGGGACCGGGCGCAATGAGGATGACTCGCTCGGCCACACCATGCTCTCCGTTGTCATCAACCCCTTCTTCGACTGGCAGGGCGACCACCGCCCCAATGTTCCGGATGAGGAAGCGGTCATTTATGAAACGCACATCAAGGGCATGACTATGACTCATCCGGACATCCCGGAGGCCATGCGCGGCACCTACGCGGGTATGGGCCACCCCGCGATGATCGACTACCTCAAGGACCTAGGCATCACCACGGTCGAGCTCATGCCGGTCCACCAGTTCCTCCAAGATGATCGTCTGCGCGCTATCGGCCTGCGTAACTACTGGGGCTACAACACCTTTGGCTTCTTCGCCCCCCAGGCGGACTACGCCATGGCGAATAAGCCGGGCGAAATCGTCGCCGAGTTTAAGTCCATGGTGCGCAGCCTTCACGCCGCGGGCCTCGAGGTCATCCTCGATGTGGTCTACAACCACACAGCCGAGGGCAACCACCTGGGCCCCACCATCGCTTTCCGCGGTATCGACAACAAGGCGTATTACCGCGTCGTCGAGGGCGACGAGGCGCACTACATGGACTACACCGGCACCGGTAACTCCCTCAACGTCCGTCACCCGCACTCGCTGCAGCTCATCATGGATTCGCTGCGCTATTGGGTCACGGAGATGCACGTCGACGGCTTCCGCTTCGACCTCGCCTCCACGCTCGCGCGCGAATTGGATGACGTTTCCAAGCTCGCGACCTTCTTCGACTTGGTCCAGCAGGACCCGGTGGTCAGCCAGGTCAAGCTCATCGCCGAGCCCTGGGATATCGGCCACAACGGCTACCAGGTGGGCAACTTCCCGCCCATCTGGTGTGAGTGGAACGGCAAGTACCGCGACACGGTCCGCGACTTCTGGCGCGGCGAGCCCGCCACCCTGGGCGAATTCGCCTCGCGTCTTACCGGTTCGTCCGATCTCTACGCCAACAACGGCCGCCGCCCCACGGCGTCCATCAACTTCATCACGGCGCATGACGGCTTCACGCTCAAGGATTTAGTGAGCTACAACGAGAAGCACAACATGGCCAACGGCGAGGACAACCGTGACGGCGAGTCCCATAACCGTTCTTGGAATTGCGGCGTGGAAGGCCCCACGGAGGACCACGATATTCGCAAGCTGCGCCGCCGCCAGCAGCGTAACTTCATTACGACGCTGCTGCTTAGCCAGGGCACGCCGATGATCTGCCATGGCGACGAGTTCGGCCGCACCCAAAACGGCAATAACAACGCGTACTGCCAGGACAATGAGCTCGCATGGATGGACTGGTCCATGCTCAATCTGGATAAGAACTCAGAGTTCTTCGGCTTCGTCAAGCGCGTGCTGGGGATCCGCAGCAAGCACCCAGTCTTCCGCCGCCAGCGCTTCCTCACCGGCGGCCCGCTGGGCTCCGACGTCCGCGACCGCGATATCGCGTGGATGGTGCCGTCCGGCAAGCTCATGACGCAGGACGACTGGGACCATGACTTCGGCCGCGCCATCATGGTCTACTTCAATGGCTCCGCCATTTCGGAGACGGATGAGTTCGGCCAGCCCATCAAGGATGATTCTTTCATTCTCATCTTCAACGCGCACGACGGCGACATCGAGTTCACCCTGCCGGGCCGCGAGTTGGGCGGCAAGTGGAAGCTCATGGTCGATACGGCCGATTCTGGTGGCTACCCCGCTGAGGACACCTTCATTGAGGCGGGCGGTACGCTGACGTGTCAGGACCGCACCACGATGGTGCTCAAACAGGTCGAGCCCCCGCAGTTCGACGAGGATTAGAAAGGCCAAGACCGAAGTTCCGTGACGTCGCCTAGCACTCCCACCATTTATGCCCACGGCGCAACCGTAGAGCTCACGCCCACCTCCGCGGTCATCCTGCGCTCCCAGCTGGCCGCCTCCCTTGGTGCGCCCGCGCGCGAGGTTGTCGCCTTCGAGGACCTCCAGTCCGTGGAGTCCACCGAGCCTGGCCCCGCCGCCTTCGGCGCCCTGCGCCTTGTCACCCCGCAGGAAACCTTCACCGTGCGCTTTGCCCCGCGCACCGGCACCACGACCCCGGCTGCCGATGCCGCCTCGCTCATCGATGCAGTCCGCCACGGCGAGGTGCCTACCGCCGGCGTCGCCGTCGAGGGCCTGGACTTCACCGTCATCGACGTGGAAACCGCCAACGACAACTGGGGTTCCGTGTGCGCCATCGGTGCTGTCCGCTTCCGCGATGGCCTCGAGGTCGAATCCCGCTCGTGGCTGTGCACGCCCCCGCCCGGCATGGAGGACTTTTCCGAGTTCAACATTGGCATCCACGGCATCACGCCGGAGGATGTCAAGGACGCCCCGTCCTTCGCCACGGCGCTGGGTGAGATGCTCGAGTTCCTCGGCGACGACGTCTTCGTGGCGCACAACGTGCAATTCGACTCGACTGCACTGCGCGTCGGCGCGGCCGCTGCGGGCGTAGAGCTGCCCGCCATCACGCTTGCCTGCTCGCTGGCGCTCTCGCGCGACGCTTCGAAGGCGGGTCGCATCGACGTGCCCAACCACAAGCTCCCCACCATGGCCGCCGCCGTGGGCGCACCGCGCTTTCGCCACCACGCCGCGACCGAGGACGCCCGCGCCGCTGGCCTCATCATCACCGGTCTGGCCCAAGCCTTCGGCTACGCTGGCGATATCCAGGGCCTCTTCCGCACACGCGAATTCGCCCTGGGCACGCTCACCAACGACGCCGTCATGCCGGTGCTGCGTGCCCGCACCGCGCCCACCTCCCCGGCCGATCTCGGCGCCGGTACCGACTTCCGTGACCAGACGCGCCACCGTGGCGCAACCACGCCCTCCGCTGCCAACGAGGCTGCGCTCTTCGATCTCGATGGCGCGCTCTCCTCTGCTGCTTCCGCTGACTCCCACGCCGCGCGTGAGAAGGCGGAGAAGCGCTCCCGCAACCGCCCGGCTCCGTGGGATGCCGTCGCGACGCCGAATACCGTGCCCGAGCCCAACGAGGACGCGGACCCGAACGGTCCGCTCTTTGGCCAGCATGTCACGCTCACCGGCGACTTTGATCCCTTCGACAAGGGAACACTATGGAATGGCATCGCCGAGCGCGGCGGCCAGGCTGCAAAGTCCGTGACGAAGAAGACGACCATCCTCGTTCTCGGCACGTGGGCCACGAAGACCTCCAAGGAGAAGAAGGCTGAGGAGCTCATCGCCAAGGGCCAGGACATCCAGCTCTGGCCTAAGGACAAGCTGCTCGCCGAGTTGGGGCTCGACGAAGAGCCGCCCTTCTAAGCCGAGGCAGGAGCCTCCGGTAGGCGCAGGATATTTACTGGACTCAGGGAACCTTTCTGGGATGCGGACAGTCCAATATGAGTGACTCTCGTATCTCTCGCAGTCTCTTTCGGCTGCGCACTGAAAGGCTCTCTCATGTCCGTCTCTTTGCTCGAAAGGCACACCTCCGCCCCGCTCCTCGCTCCGGAACTCCTCTTTCCTGCGCTGCGCCCGCACAACGTCTCGACGCGGCCGCGGCTGAGCGAAGACGGTTTCTTCGATTCCGTTGCCACCGTCGGCCTCTGCGCTGGCCATGACATGCAGCTGCGCTGCGGCACGGGGCTCACCGAACTCGGCGAATCCCCCTCCGTGGGAGTGAGCCTGCGCGCCCTCTCCGAATGGGACATGACGGTCAACCACGCCTGGACAACCGCGGCGCACAACGTGCTGCGCGCGGCGCACACCTCGCGAGGCTACCGCTTCCAATCCCGCCCGGCGCGCGACGTCCTCGATACCCGGGCGCACGGAGTCCAAGTACGTTCGCCGGGCGTGCCCATCACGGCGTGGCTCACGCATCCACTCACCTTCAATATCCTGCACGAGCACTTCGCTGCGGAATTGGGTGTCGCTCCCTCTGCCCGGCGCGCCCAGCCGAAACTGGGCTCGGGCTACGCCGGCCGCCACATCCACGGCGGACTGGTCTATCTCGCGCCGGCACCCGACGTACTCTTTATCTTCCGCGGGCTCGCCGCCCACCACGCGGACGGTCTCCATGGTCGCGCCACGGCATTCGCTGGACTCCGGTTGCCGTCCACGGCGCTGGCCCCACTACTATGGTGTCACGGATTCCCTCGCGTGCTTCCCGGCACCTCGCTGGGGTAAAACGGCACGCCAACCAGACCCCGAGAAAGGACAGTACTGTGCCTGAGCATGCTATCTCCCAACTCGGAAACCGCTATCACGAGTGGGTGCGCACCCACCCGAATGCTGCGACGGAATTTTCCGAAGCCATCGAGGACGTCCTCGATGACGCCGGCGTGGTCTACGACCGCGTCGCCACGCGTGTCAAGGGCTGGCCGTCGCTGAAGAAGAAGGCAAAGAAGCGCGACGCGGACGGCGCCCTGGCTTATCCCGATCCGTGGAATGACATTCATGACCTCGTCGGTGCGCGCGTCACCGTGTTCAACTCCACCGTTATCCCGCAAGCCATCGACATCCTGGGGCGTTCTTTCACGGTGCTGCGCAGTGTGGACAAGGCAGCAGAAACCCGCATTTCCGGCGGCTTCGGCTACGGCTCGCACCACCTCGTCCTGCAGGTCAACGACTCCCTGGAAGAGCTCGCCGAGTACGAAGGCTTTACCTTCGAGGTGCAAATCCGCACCGTCCTGCAGCACGCCTGGGCCGAGTTCGAGCATGATATCCGCTACAAGCAGGGCCCCAAGCCGCCCACGGCCCAAGTCGACCGTCTCTTCACACTTGCTGCGGGCCTGATCGAGCTCGCGGATCAACAGTTCGATGACATCGCGGCACTCATGGAGGTCGGCCCCGCCCCGCAAGATTCCGTGGAGATCAACGCCGAAACGCTTCCTGGCGTGCTCGCTGTCCTCCTCGGCGACGCGTTCCCCCGCCCGCGTTCTGAGCACATCCGGTTCCTCGCCGAGCTGCTCGAGGCCAACAATATCGACACCCTCGCTAAGCTCGAGGCCCTCCTTAATGAGCGCGACATCATCCGCGTACGCGAGGCCATGCGCTACCGCTACAAGCCGGGACAGGTCCGCCTCATCGACGACCTGCTGCTTCTGCACTTTGGCAAGGAGCACATCGAGGCCACCGCGGAGCTCGGCGACCGTGGCGACCGCCGCAAGCGCCTCCACCGGCGCCTCAAGCAGCTGCGCGCTTAGCCGTCACGCTAGCGGAACCCGCCGCGGAACTTCTCCATCTGGCGCCGCTCGCGCTTGGTAGGGCGTCCGGCGCCGCGATCGCGTACGGGCAGCGCCGGCATGAACTCCTTGGGCGGGGGCGGCGGTGCATGGTCGATGTAACACGTGCGCGCCACCGGCGCACCCACGCGCTTGCGTACCGTCGCGAGGACTTCCAAGTCGTGTTCGTGGTGGTTGCGCCACACGCGCACGCGGTCGCCTGGCACGACGTGCTGCGCAGGCTTCGTCGCGTTGCCGTTGAGCTTGACGTGTCCCGCCTTCACCGCATTCGCGGCCTCCGAGCGCGTCTTAAACATGCGCACGGCCCATACCCACGCGTCGATGCGGACGGGCTTTCCATCGGGTTGAGTCATAGAGACACCCCGGCTTAGTACTGGTCCTTGTGGTTGACGATCGAGCGCACCTTGGACCAGTTGTACACGCCGCCCACAACGGCGACGATGAGGCCAATCATGAAGAAGAACGTGCCATGTGTAAAGACCCACGCCGCAAGGACGCCGCCGCCCAGGCCCGCCGCGACGGAAATCACGGCGTTGCGGGAGTATTTGCGCACGTCTTGCTTGCGCTTCTCAATCGGATTGTTGGGGCGTCGCTGCATAGTCATGCCGGTCATTCTACCTTCGATAAGCGGCTGCGCCGGGTAGTTCCAGCCATGCCGTGAGCGATCAAGCTCGGTCCAGCTCGACCCAGCGCTCCCCTGCTGCTTTCGATGCCACCGCGCCCTGCGTAAGCGCCGCAAGCTCGGCGTCGAGTGTCTCCTGGCCGCCAGGCTCCAGCGCCAGAGTGAACGTCACTTGCGCGCCATAGGAGGTGTCCACCACCGCATAGCCACGCCCGCGTAGCTCGGCCTCAAGTCGCCCGGCCACACCATGATCAGCGTCGACGGAATAGAGCTCACGCAGCGCCCTAGTCACACGCGGGACCTTCTCGAGCGTCTCACTCACCGCGCCGCCGTAAGCGTGGACGAGCCCGCCCGCGCCAAGTTTCACCCCACCGAAGTAGCGCACGACGACGGCCACAATGTCGAGCATGCCCGAGCCGCGCAGCACGTCGAGCATGGGACGGCCCGCCGTGCCCGAGGGCTCCCCGTCGTCGGAGGAACGCTCCACCGGGTTGGCTGCGTCGACGTGGTAAATGTACGCCGAGCAATGGTGGCGGGCATCAGGAAAGCGCGCGCGGGCGGCATCGATAAACTCGCGCGCCTCCGCCTCGTCCCGAGCGCGGCCAATCAACGTGATGAACCGCGAACGCTTGATCTCAATCTCGTGCTCGACGGGCGCGCCTTCGACCGGGCGCTCATAAGAATCCATAAGCCCCTACCCTAGCGGGCGCAACTTAGTGCGACGCCACCAAGTAGTCGTACTCCGAGGTGCCCGGCTTCAGGTGCTGGCACGAAATCTTGGAATTCGACATGCGCTCAAGCAAGCCATCCAAGTCAGCCGCGCGGCCCAGCTCCACGCCGACGAGCGCTGCGCCCGTCTCGCGGTTATTGCGCTTCAAGTACTCAAAGAGCGTGATGTCATCGTCCGGGCCCAGGATTTCCGTAAGGAAGTGGCGCAGCTGCCCCGGCTCTTGCGGGAAGTTCACCAGGAAGTAGTGCTTGAGCCCGCGGTGCACGAGCGAGCGTTCCATGACCTCGTTGTAGCGCAGCACGTCATTGTTGCCGCCCGAGATGACGCACACGACCACGGAATCCGGCGTGAGCTTGAGGTCGCGCAGGCCCGTGACGGACAGGGCGCCAGCGGGCTCGGCGATGATGCCCTCGTTCTGGTACAGGCCAAGCATCTCCGTACACACGGCCCCCTCGGAGACGGTGGACCAGTGCAGGCGCCCTTGGTTGGCCTCGAGGACCTGGAAGGGCAGGTCGCCAATGCGCTTGACGGCCGCGCCATCCACGAAGGGATCGACGGACTCCAAGGTCACCGGCTCGTTCGCCGCGAACGCTGCGGTGAGCGAGGCAGCGCCGGCCGGCTCGATGCCGATAATCGCCGTGCGCGGCGCCATGTCCGCAAGGTACGACGTGATGCCGGAGAGCAGCCCGCCGCCACCCACGGGGACGACGATGGCGTCGAGCGACTTGCCCAAGGAGGCCAGCTGGCTCACGACCTCCGCGGCGATGGTGCCCTGGCCGGTGATCGTGTCGCGCGCGTCGAAGGGTTCGATGAAGATGGAGCCGCGCTCGGCGGCATCGGCATGCGCGGCCGCCGCGGCCTCGTCAAAGTTCGCGCCGGTGACGACGAGCTCGACCATGTCGCCGCCGTGGACCACGATGCGGTCGCGCTTCTGCTTGGGCGTCGGCTCCGGCACGTAGATCTTGCCTTGGATGCCCATGGTCCGGCAGGCATACGCCACGCCCTGCGCGTGGTTGCCGGCCGAGGCCGTCACGATACCGTGCGCGCGCTGTTCCGGCGTGAGATTCGTGATGGAAAACAGAGCGCCGCGGATCTTATAGGAACGCACGTCCTGGAGATCCTCGCGCTTCAGGTAAACCTCGCAGCCCGTTTCCTGGGACAGTCGCGGGCAGTACTGCAACGGCGTCGGCGCAATCTCCGAGGAAATTCGTGCCTGGGCCTGGCTGATATCGGAGGCGTGAATGGGCTCGAATACTGCGGAGTTAGTCATGCTGAGTCATTTTAGACCCCATGGTCGCCGCCCGCGCGATTACCTAGCGATCGACCGATTAGTCCGGCATTTCATCTCACTTTTACCTCTGTGTTAACCCTGTGTTACCTGCATGCACTTGGATGTTGCCTCGTCATATTTCTCGTACTCTCAAGGAGCTCATGTATGGCCATCCGCCGCACTCTCGCCCTGTGCACGCTCGCCGCGACCACGCTCACCGTCCCCGCCATTCCGGCCCAAGCCACCATCGTCGCCTCTCCCATCGTCGATTCCGTTGCCGACGCCTCGCTCAAGGTCGAGCCGCTCGGCGCCTACGACTCTGGCGTGCTTGGCGAGTCCGCCGCGGAGATCGTCGCTTTCCACGCCGCGTCGAAGCGCATCCTCGCCGTCAACGCGCACTCCGGCGAAATCGACATCCTCGACGCCTCGGATCCGGCCGCGCCGCACAAGGTCGGCGTCGTCTCCGCCGGCGGCGACCAGGAGATCAACTCCGTCGCCGTGCGCCCCGACGGCCTGGCTGTCGCCGCAGTCCAGCAGGCCGATAAGACGCAGGACGGCGAGGCCCTCTTCTTCAACGCTGCCACCGGCAAGGAGCTCGGCCGCGTCACCATCGGTGCCTTGCCCGATAACGTCCACCTCACCGCGGATGGGAAGTTCGCCCTGCTCGCCAACGAGGGCGAGCCGTCCAACGAGCTCACCGCCGAGGGCACGGACTACGTCGCAGACCCCACCGGCTCCGTGTCCGTCATCGCCTTGCCTTCCGATGCCGCCGCCCCCACCCAGGCAGACGTCCGCACCGCTGGCTTCGAGGCGTACGACGCGAAGTACGCTGCCGGCGAGCTCGACCCCGCCATCCGCGTCTTCGGTCCTTCCGACGCCGACTCGAAGCCGTCGACCGACTTCGAGCCGGAGTACATCTCCTCTGTTGGCGATACCGCCTACGCGTCGCTGCAAGAGGCGGGCGCCATCGCCATCATCGACATCCCGTCGGCGACCGTCACCGACGTCGTCCCGGCTTTTATCGCGGACCACTCAAAGACCCCGATCGACCCGTCCAACAAGGATGACAAGATCGAGCTGCGCACCCTACCGGTCAAGGGTCTGTCCATGCCGGACTCCATCGGCGCGTTTACTGCCGGCGACGAGACCTACTTCGCGACGGCCAACGAGGGCGACGCCCGCGAATGGGGCGACGAGGACGGTTCCGGCGTGTACACCGACGAGGCCGAGATCAAGGACCTCATCGAGGTTGGCAAGGTCTGCGAGGGCGTCGAACTTCCCGAGGGCTTCGACGACACGTCCTTCGCCGGCAATCTCAAGGTCTCCACCGCGTCCGGCTGGAACGAGGAGAAGAGCTGCTTCGACGAGTTCTACGCCTACGGCTCCCGCTCCTTCTCCATCTACGACGCCGCCGGCAACGTCGTCTTCGACTCCGGCTCCGACTTCGAGGAGATCACCGCCCGCCTCCACGAGCAGGGCGTCCTCAACTTCAACGCGGATAACGAGGATCCGGAGGCCGACGACCGCTCCGATAACAAGGGGCCCGAGCCCGAGGCTCTCACCATCGGCAAGGTCGGCGAGCGCACCTACGCCTTCATCGGTGCTGAGCGCGTGGGCGGCATCTTCGTCTACGACGTCACCGACCCGCGCAACGCCCAGTACGTCACCTACGTCAACAACCGCGACTTCTCCGTGGGCTACGACGACAAGAACTACGAGGCCACGAAGGCCGCCGGCGACCTCGGGCCCGAGGGACTTACCTTCGTTGACAAGAAGGACTCCCCCAACGGCGAGTACCTTCTCATCTCCGGCAACGAGGTCTCCGGCACTACGACCGTCTTTAAGGTCACCGACCTCGTGCCCGCCGACGCCGATAACGATGACGACGACCAGGGCGATTCCGGCAGCTCCGCCGCCTCGTCCGACGCCGGTTCCTCGGTCGGCACCGCGTTCGGCGTCGTTGCCGCGGCTCTGGCCGCCGTCCTGGGCACAGTGAGCATAGTTCCGGGCGCACCAGCCACGCTGCTGCGTCTCCTGCCAGCACCGCTGCGCCACGCCCTGAACTCCGCCCTGGGCCACTAAGCCCCTTGGCGGGGGCATTCCCTCCCGCCAGGCACCCCAACCTGCTAGATTCAGGTGCGTTCCATTTCCGTTCGCACTGTCGTCACCCCAAGGAATAATTCTTATGCGCGCACGTCGTCTCTCAGTCGCGCTGGTCGCCGCAACCAGCACCGCCCTCGCCCTCGTCACGCCGGTCGCTGGCGCCGAAAGCTCCGAGTCTCAGGGCGCCTCCAGCGCTCAGTCCCAGGACTCCGGTTCCTCTGAGGACACAGCAAGTGACGGAGTGAAGCCCGGCGGCGAGGGCAAGGAGGGCATCACCGACGGCGAGAAGACCGACGGCACGGAGACCACGAAGACCGCACTGTCCAAGGAGTGCCAGGCCGAGGTCGACGCCGCCAAGGAAGCCCACAAGAAGGCCGTCAAGGATGGCACCGCAGGTTCTTCGTTCATGGGTCCGCAGGAACTCGCTCTGGGCATCGTCAACGGCTACGGTTCCTCCGGCATGCCCGACAAGCCGGACTGCGTCGAGAAAGAAAAGGATGACAAGCCCGTCGAGCTGCCGGACTGGCTCAAGTGGGCTGAGCTCTCCCCCGAAGGCAAGGAAGCCTTCGCCTGGATCAACCTGATCCTGTCCGTCATCGGTGGCCTCATCGGCCTCGCAAGCACCCTCGTCAAGGTCAATCCGGAGTTCGGCAAGGACATCAACGGCGCGCTCACTGGCATGCTCAAGCAGGTCAACGGCGCGATGAGCAACGCCCAGAAGCAGTTCCGCCTCTAGGGCTACGCAATAAAAAAGGGCGGGTGCGCACATGCGCACCCGCCCTTTCATTCGTGTTTAGCCGAAGATCTCCTGCGAGGCGATCTCCGCACCCTTCACCAGGGACTCGAGCTTCGCCCAGGCGATCTGCTCATGAATGCGTCCGCCCAGGCCACAGTCCGTCGAAGCGATGACATTCTCTGGGCCGACGAGCTCCGCGAACGTGTGGATGCGGTCGGCCACCAGACGCGGGTCCTCGATGAGGTTCGTCGAGTGCGAGACGACGCCCGGGATAATGACGGTGCCTTCCGGCAGCTCGCGCTTCTGCCACACGCGCCACTCCGCGCCGTGGCGGACGTTCGCCGCCTCGAAGGTGAGGCCGCCGACCTCGGCGCGCAAGATTTCGTCGACGATCTCCTCGAACGGGATGTCCGTGGAGTGCGGGCCGTGCCAGGAACCCCAGCAGATATGCAGGCGCACCTTCGACTTGTCGATGCCCTTAATCGCCGCGTTGATGGCGTCAATATTCTTCCGCACGTAGCCACGGAAGTCCTCGTAGGACGGCTCCGGGTTGACCTGGTCGAAGGCCTCCGCGAGGTCCGGGGCATCGATCTGGACCGTGTAGCCGGCGTCCGCGATGGCGCGGTATTCGTGCGCCATGACCTCCGCCGTCGCCGCGAGCAACTCGTCGTAGGACGGGTAGTACAGGTTGCGAATGCGCGCCGCCGAGCCCGGCGAGACCGCCGCGATGAATCCCTCAACGTCCTTTCCCGTCGACGCAATGGCCGCGCCCAGGTGCTTAACGTCCGCAGCGAGCGCCTCCTGCCCCACGTAGCTCAGCGGCCCGTCAATCGTGGGCAGCAGGAACTTCTTGCCGCCTCCCTCGATGCCCGACTTCGGGTCCTCGTACGCTTCCGCGAACACCGCGCGGTCGCGACGGTCCGGGAACGTCGTGAGCTCGATACTGCCCGGCTCGTGGCGCACGATCTTGCCGAACGCATCCGGCTCCTCCTCGCGCGTCGGCCGCAAACCGCCCAAGCGGCTGAAGGAGTAGGTCCACCATGCACCGTAATCGATGGTGTCGTGCGCGAGGTGGCCATACTCGCCCTCGTTGACGATGTCGATGCCCAGATCAACCTGGCGCTGCACGACCTCGTTGTCGGCCTGTTGCAGAATCTGGTCGAACTCCTCGTTGGAGATATCGCCGGCGAGACGGCGCTGGTTCGCCCCGTGGAGTGCTGCAGTGCGCGGCAGCGAGCCAACGTGCGTGGTACGGATCTTCTGGGTCATAAGCAATTCCTTTCTAGACTGTGCTGTCTATAGTAAACAGAACAAGCGTCCTTGTCGCGCATTCTGTTTACTTTTATTCACGATGGCGTTTCCCCAGTTCAACGCCAACTTTTCAAACAAAGATATCCCCTTTATGGCGGTTTAAGATTTAATTGTCATATCTTTCGGCGCGCACGCAAAAAGCCGCGGCCCGGAGACCGCGGCATCGGCAAGCGTGGCTTAGAAGAGTTCCTCCGTGGCAATCTGTGCACCCTCGACGAGGGACTCAAGTTTCGCCCAGGCAATCTGGTGGTGCAGGCGCCCACCCAGGCCGCAGTCGGTCGACGCCACGACGTTCTCCGGACCCACGACCTCCGCGAACTGGATAATCCGGTCCGCAACGAGGCGCGGGTGCTCCACCGCATTCGTCGAGTGCGAAATCACGCCCGGGTAGATGAGCGTGCCCTCCGGTAGCTGATGATCCTGCCACACGCGCCACTCGTGCGCATGGCGCGGCGAGGCACCCTCAAAGGAGAAGCCGCCGACCTTGGCCTCGAGAATCTCGTCAATGATATCCGCGAACGGGATGTCCGTAACGTGCGGGCCATGCCAGGAACCCCAGCAAATGTGCAGGCGGGTCTGCTCGCGCGGCAGGTCCTTAATCGCGTCATTGAGCACCGCAATGCGGTCGCGCACGAAGCCCTGGAAGTCCTTCACGGACGGCTCCGGATTGATCTGGTCCCAGGCCTCCGCGAGGTCCGGCGCGTCGAACTGGACGGTGAGGCCCGCGTCCGTAATCGCCCTGTACTCGTGCGAGAGCGCCTCACCACAGGCTTGCACGACCTCCAGGTCGGTCTTGTAGTACTTGTTGCCCAAGCGCGCGGCCGATCCCGGGGACAGGGCCGCCACAAAGCCTGCCGATGCCCCCGCCTTGCCCATCGCATCCTTCAGCAGCTTGACGTCGGCGTCAACTTCCTTCTGCCCGATGTAGGTAATCGGGCCCGTGAACTCCGGGTTGGCAACCTTTTTGCGGCCGGTGAAGATGCCGGACTCCGGGTCATTGTAGGCTTCGTTGAAGATGGCGCGGTCGCGGCGGTCAACGAAGGAAGTGAGCTTGATATTGCCAGGCTCGGAACGCTGAATGGCGTTGGCTTCCCAGCGGTCCTTGTCCGTCATGGTGAGGCCGCCCAGGCGGCTAAAGGAGTAGTTCCACCACGCGCCATAGTCCACGGCGCCGGAGGTGATGTGGCCGTACTCGCCTTCATTGATGATGTCGATGCCCAGATCGACCTGGCGCTGCACGACCTCCTCGACGGCGCGCTCGAGGATGGCGAAGAACTCGTCGTCCGTGATCTCGTCGGCGGAGCGCTTGAGATTCGCCTCCAGTAATTCCGGGGTACGCGGCAGCGAGCCGACGTGCGTGGTGCGAATCTTCTGGGACATGGAAGGTGCTCCTTATGTGAGGTGAACTAGACTGTGCTGTCTACCCTAACCCAAACCTCTTTGTCCGCCCGTTTTATATTCACACCGGGGCTATCCCAGAATGCCCGCGCCCATCGTCGCCTTGAGATCGCCCATGAGGTTGCCGGAACGCTCCACGCGCAGGTGCTCGCCGAGGACCATCATCGTAGACTCGTCGCCGTTGACGAGCGTCAAGTAGACGTCGGACTCGCCCTTGTTCTTGAGCAGGACGTTCTTCAGTCGCGCGATAGTGTCGAGCGTGCACTGCTCGGTGCGCATGGTCAGCCGCAGCGGCAGGCCAACGCCGCCGCCGGGGCCTAGGTCCGGCACACGGATATCGGAGCAGAACAGCGAGCGGCGGTCGTCGCGGATCTTCACGTTGACCTTGGCCAGAATGATGTTGTCTTCCACAATCTGCGGCGCGACGAGCGAGTAGACCTGGTTGAACACGAGGATGTCGACCTGCGCGCCGTTGTGGTCTTCGACCGTGACGATAGCCCACGGCGAGCCGTCCTTCTTCGAGTAGCGGCGGTCGACCGCTGAGATGATGCCGCCGATGACAAGCTCCTGGCCGTTGTGAACCTCATCCGCCAGGATCTTGGGCAGCGGCGTATCGGTTTGCTCCGCGAGCGCCTCTTCGAAGCCGTCGAGCGGGTGGCCCGAGACATACAGACCCAGCATTTCGCGCTCGAGCGCCAGCTCGTGCTTGCGGTCCCAGTGCTCGTCCGGAATGTCAATGGCAAACGCGCTCATCGTCTCTTCGCTTTCCGCGCCGAGTCCCGCAAAGAGATCGAACTGGCCCTTGTCCGCGGCTTTCTTCGTGGTCTGCACCGCGTCCACCGCGTCTTCGTGGATGAGCATGAGACCTTTGCGCGGATGCTCCATGTCATCGAAGGCCCCGGCCTTAATGAGCGACTCCGTCACACGCTTGGTACACGCCACGAGGTCGATCTTGTCCAGATAGTCCGAGAAGTTCTTGAAGTGTCCCTTCTCCTCGCGGGCCTTGACGATGGCCTCGACGACTTCAGCACCGACGTTGCGGATAGCGCCCATACCGAAGCGAATATCCTCGCCGACAGCCTGGAAGTCCGTGTGCGACTCGTTCACCGACGGCGGCAGCACCCGGATGCCCAGGTGGCGGCAGTCCGAGAGATAAATGGCCGACTTATCCTTCTTATCCGAGACCGACGTGAGCAGCGCCGCCATGTACTCCGGCGCAAAATAGGCCTTGAGGTACGCGGTCCAGAACGAGACCAGGCCGTAGCCTGCCGCGTGCGACTTGTTAAACGCGTAGGACGCGAACGGCTCGATGGTGCCCCACAGCGCGTCCATCGCGTCCTTGGAGTAGCCGTTAGCCTGCATGCCGGACCAGAACTTGTCGTACTGCTTGGCCAGCACCTCCGGCTTCTTCTTACCCATGGCTTTACGGAAGCCATCTGCCTCGCCGGCCGTGTAGTTCGCGACCTTCTGCGAGATACGCATGATCTGCTCCTGGTAGACGATCAGACCGTAGGTCTCGTCCAGGATCTCCTTGAGCGGCTCTTCCAGCTCCGGGTGAATCGGCGTAATGGGCTTGCGTCCGTTCTTGCGGTCCGCGTAGTCCCAGTGCGCGTTCACGCCCATCGGGCCCGGACGGTAAAGCGCCAGCGACGCCACGATGTCTTTAAAGCCCGTCGGCTTCATGCGCTTGAGCAGCTCCTGCATACCACCCGAGTCGAGCTGGAAGATGCCCAGCGTCTCACCGTGCGACAGCAGGTCGTAGACCTTTGAGACGTTCGGATCGTCCGCATGCAGCTCCTCGAGTTTCAAGTCAATGCCGCGGTTCTTCTTGATATTCGCCAGCGCGTCACCAATGACCGTGAGGTTGCGCAGGCCCAGGAAGTCCATCTTCAGCAGGCCAATGGCCTCACATGCCGGGTAATCCCAGCCCGTGATGTACGCGCCGTCCGAACGCTGCCACATGGGGATATGGTCCATGAGCGACACGGACGCCATAATGACGGCACACGCGTGGACGCCTGCCTGGCGCACCACGCCCTCGAGGCCGCGCGCGGTTTCGTAAATGCGCTTGACGTCCGGGTCCGTCTCGATCATCTGTCGGACCTCGGTCGCCTCCGAGTAGCGCGGGTGCTCCGGGTCCATGATGCCCGAGAGCGGAATATCCTTCGCCATGATCGCCGGCGGCAGCGCGCCGTTGATGCGGTCCGCCATCTGGAAGCCCGGCTGACCGTAGTTCACCTTCGCCGAGTCCTTGATGGCCTGCTTCGTCTTCACCGTACCGAAGGTGATGACCTGCGCGACCTTGTCCTCGCCCCAACGCTCCGCGGCGTATTGAATCATCTCGCCACGGCGGCGGTCATCGAAGTCGATATCGATATCCGGTGCGGATGGACGCTCCGGGTTGAGGAATCGCTCGAACAGGAGACCATGCTCGATGGGGTCGATATTGGTAATTGTCAGTGCGTACGCCACGAGCGCGCCTGCCGCAGAACCACGGCCCGGGCCCACCCAAATGCCGACGGAGCGCGCGTGCTTGATGAGCTCGGCGACGATGAGGAAGTAGGACGGGTAGCCCTTCATGTCGATGACGCTGATTTCGTACTGCGCGCGCTCGATGTATTCCTGCGGCACCTCTTCGCCGGGGAAGCGCGCCTGGAGGCCCTCCATGACCTGGTTGGTCAGCCACGACGTCGGGGTCTCGCCCTCCGGCACGTCGGCGATCGGCATGCGGTCGAGCGGATGCTCCTCCCACAGCTCGCTGTAGTCCTGTACACGCTCGGCAATCCACAGCGTGTTATCGCAGCCATCCGGGACCATGTCGTCCCAAATCTCACGCATCTGCGCAGCCGACTTGATGTAGTAGCCCGTGCCATCGAACTTGAAACGGTCCTGGTCCATGAGCGTCTTGCCGGTCTGCACGCAGAGCATCGCCTCGTGCGAGGCCGCCTGCGACTCGAGCACGTAGTGGCAGTCATTCGTCACCAGCGGCGGCAGGTCGAGCTTGCGCCCGATTTCCAGCAGCTCGGAGCGCACGCGCGTCTCGATGTCGAGGCCGTGGTCCATGAGCTCAAGGAAGTAATTATCTTTGCCGTAGATGTCCTGCCACATCGCCGCGGCCTCGAGCGCCTCATCAAACTGTCCCAGGCGCAGGCGCGTTTGCACGTCGCCCGACGGGCACCCCGTCGTCGCGATGATGCCATCCGCATGTTCGGCGATCAGCTCCGCGTCCATGCGCGGGTACTTACCCAACTGCCCCTCGTACGACGCCAGCGAAGACAGACGGAACAAGTTCTTCAAACCCGTCGCGTTCTCAGCGAGCATGGTCTGGTGCAGGTACGAGCCGCCGCCCGCGACGTCATCGCGCTTCTGGTCCGGCGTACCCCAGTGCACACGCTTCTTATTGAAGCGCGACTCCGGAGCCATGTACGTCTCAATACCAATAATCGGCTTAATCCCCGCCGAGGTCATGCGCTGGTAAAACGCATTCGATCCAAACATGTTGCCGTGGTCCGTCATGCCCACGGCTGGCATCCCCTGACGCTTGACCTCCTCCGAGAGCAGGTCCACCTTCGCCATACCATCCAGCATGGAAAACTCGGTGTGATTATGCAGGTGAACAAAGGAGGAGTTTTTCGCCATGCAGACAGTCTAGCGGCCGCGTCAAACCCCCGAAGCCGTCCCTTTTGATGAGAAACGTTTCCCGCCACACGGCTAGCGGAGTACATTAATCTCCGATGTTTTACACCATTGCCGCCTACCTCATGTGGGGCTTCTTCCCCGCATTCTTCCCGCTGCTGCTGCCCGCCTCTCCCCTCGAGATTCTCGCGCACCGCGTCATTTGGACCGCGGTACTCGTCACGGGTTTCCTCGTCGTCACCGGCGGCTGGCGCGAACTCTCGCGCCTCGACAAGAAGACCTGGGCCTGGCTCGCCGCGGCCGGCGTGTTCATCTCCGTCAACTGGGGAACCTACGTCGTGGCCATCAACTCGGGCCATGTTGCCGATGCCGCCCTCGGCTACTTCATCAATCCCCTCGTCTCCGTCGCGCTCGGCCTGGTTTTCTTAAAAGAAAGCCTGCGCAAGCTCCAGGCCGTCGCCGTCGGCATCGCCGCCATCGCGGTCATTTACCTCACCTTCTTCACCGGCCAGGCGCCCTATATCTCGCTTCTGCTCGCCTTCTCTTTCGGCATCTACGGCCTCATTAAGAAGCAGGTCCGCGTCTCCTCGACCGGCTCCGTTGCCGCCGAGACCCTCGTCGTCCTGCCCGTCGCGCTCATCTACGTCCTGTGGCTCGAATCCTCCGGCGCCGGCACGTTTACTTCCGAAGGCCCCCTGCACATCGTGCTGCTCATCGGCTCCGGTCTCGTCACCGCGCTGCCGCTGCTCTGCTTCGCCCAAGGGGCCAAGGCCCTTCCCCTGTCGACCGTGGGCATGCTCCAGTACATGACGCCACTCATGCAGATGCTCTGGGCGCTCTTCGTCACCCACGAGCACTTCTCGACGCACCGCTGGATCGGCTTCGGCATCATCGGACTCGCCGTCGCCGTCTACTTCACAGACCTCATCCAAATGGCTGCCGCCCGCCGCAAGCGCTCGCGCTCAGCGGCATGAACGTGCCGGTGATACTGAGATTTTCGTGAGAAGCGTTAGTTTCTGTGGATAACTCCCCGAATTTCGCCCACTCTATTGGGCAACCGGCGCAGGTTGTCCACAGGAAAATATGTTCCCCTAGCATTGTGTGCCGCGTGCCTTTAGCTTCTGGGGCATGACAGTTTCTCTCTTCGCAGCTCTCACCCTCGGCGTCTCCTCGCTTCCCGAAGCCGCCGGCATGTCGCTCAAAGACATCCTCGCCCTCGGTGTCGCCCGCCCCGACGCGCTTCTCGTGCGCCGCCTGCACAAGGTCTACTACGGCCACACGCAAGCCACGACCCTCCAAGCCGAAGCCCGCGCCGCGGCAATCCGCCGCAAGCACCCACTCCGCGTGCTGGAGAAAATTGAGAACCTCATCGCCTCCGCTCCCAATAAGGACACGCTGCGCGCGCTGCTGGCGGACACCGCCGCCGAAGACATCCCCACCGTCGCTGCCAAGCACATTGAGAAAAAGCCCAAAAACGAATACGCCCGGCTAACCCAATCCCCCGACGGGTGGGCACGCTTGACCATCTTCACCAAGGACCCGGGCCTCCTCGACTTCGCCAACGGCCTGCCCGGCGTGACCCCGAAATCCCGGAACAAGCTTTTAGACGGGTTCAAAGAATTCGTCGAAGGCGCAACCAGGCTCGCACCGCCGCGGCGCATGGTCCATATCGTGCTCAAGCTCGACGAGATGGACAAGATTACCCGCGGCGAAGGCGACGACGTCACCATCCGCGCCTCGGACGGCTCAGTGC
>NZ_KQ959733.1:0-12353 GCF_001552965.1 Corynebacterium sp. DNF00584
CTCGGCTCCCAGAAAGCTCAGCAAACCGCAGCCCAGGAAGCAGGAGTCAACTCATGAGATGGATCTTCCTCGCAGGCGCCATCTTGTCCGAAGTCGTCGCGACCATGTCGCTACGAGCCTCCGACGGTGGCCGGGTGAAGAAATGGTTCATCGGCGTCATCGCGGGGTATCTCGTGGCGTTCGTCGCCTTAAGTCTCGCCTTGGCCGACGGCATGGCCCTTGGCGTCGCCTACGGCATCTGGGCAGCATCCGGCGTAGCTCTCACCGCGATCCTCGCCCGGGTCATCTTCCACGAACCCCTCACCCGAACCATGGCCCTCGGCATCCTCCTCATCGCCGTCGGAGTTCTCACCGTTGAACTCGGCGCCAACTTGGCGAACTGACGCATTTCCGCAGGTAAACCAGGCAGATTGGTGTGCTGCACCACGAGGCGCACAGACAAAGGCTCCCCAATGAGCGCCTGTGGGCCTAGCGTTGTGGATGTGATCACCTGTGTCGTCCACTACACCATCGACCCCGACCAGATCGCAGCCTTTGAACAGTTCGCCCGCGCTTGGATGCGGCATGTCGACGAACACGGCGGCACCCACCACGGGTACTACCTACCCGCGGAAGGTGTGAGTGACCGTGCGGAATCCCTGTTCAGCTTCCCCAGCCTGGCTGCCTACGAGCAGTACCGCACCTTGTTCGGCACCCACTCGGACTTCATCGCCGCTGACCGGATTCGAGACGAGTCCGAGTGCGTCCTGCGGTACGAGCGCACCTTCATGCGGCCGCTCCTACCCCAGGGACACTGAAAGGGACTCCGGCAGCACGCTCGGCACAACCCACAACGCCGCAGGTCAGCGCGTACAGATGGGTGTACTTTAAAAACGCTCGGAGGTAGGGTAACTCCCCCTCGTTGCTCAGAGACGAAATCCGCCAGCGGTGGCGGCGCGACGAGCCGAAGGTAGGACAAATACAATTCCAGTCCAGGTGCAGATGTCTTGCACTGTTGCGGCGCAGTTGTCTTCTTTTTCACCGCGTATCACCCGCGAAATTAAATTGATATAATTAGGCCCATGTTGATTTCAGGTACCGCTTTCTTGCGGTTGCGCTCTAACCGCTAAGGCGGTTTCCTACCCCGTAGGTTAAAAACCGCTCCGGTCCTTTAGCCGGGCGGTCATTTGTCATGCCCGGCTCCTTTTCAACTCCAAGGAGCACACCTGATGTCTGCATACGGACACGGCCGTCACGAACATGGCCAAAATTTTCTCACCGACCACAAGATCATCAACTCCATCATCGACCTTGTAAAACAAACCTCCGGCCCCATCATTGAGATCGGACCAGGAAGCGGTGCCCTCACTCACCCGATGGCCTACTTGGGGAGGGCAATAACGGCAGTTGAAGTGGACGCAAAACTAGCTGCCAAACTCACACAAGAAACCTCCTCGGCGGCGGTCGAAGTGGTCCATGATGATTTCCTTAACTTCCGTTTACCCGCCACTCCCTGCGTCATTGTGGGAAATATTCCCTTTCATCTCACCACTGCCATTCTTCGAAAGTTGCTGCATGCGCCGGCATGGACTGACGCTGTACTCCTCATGCAGTGGGAAGTCGCTCGCCGCCGGGCTGGGGTAGGCGCAAGCACGATGATGACGGCTCAGTGGTCCCCATGGTTCACATTTCACCTGGGTTCCCGGGTACCAAGGTCTGCTTTCCGGCCACAGCCAAACGTTGACGGGGGGATCTTAGTGATCCGCCGGGTGGGTGACCCGAAGATTCCGATAGAGCAGCGCAAAGCCTTTCAGGCGATGGTGCACACCGTTTTCACTGCCCGGGGACGCGGGATAAGGGAAATTCTCCGAAGGGCAGGGTTGTTTTCATCACGTTCAGAAACACAATCATGGTTGCACTCGCGAGGAATCGACCCTGCGACCCTACCTCCCAGATTGCACACCAGCGACTGGATCGATCTCTTCCAGGTGACTGGTTCCTCTTCACCGCACCATCGACCAATTTCACCATCGGGAAGTAGTCAACGACCTCCTCAACGGAAAAACCGAAGCCGGCGGCGTTAATCCCCCCACCAAAACCGAATTGCACCAGTAGTACTAAAAGGTAAGCGAAGTCTGGCCGCAGACGCATCAATCACGGACAACTCGCGGGCAGCGTTGTACTCGGTAAGGAAGCTCATGGTCTCGACAATAGACCGCACCCGCGACATGAGTGCGGCCTATTCGAACAAGCATTGAGCTAGTCGTTGGTCGGTTTTCTGCTTTCCATTCCTCAATATGGGCAAGCCAGCGCACTTTGAATTCGGTGAGGTTATGGCGGAGGGTTGCGAGGTCTAGGAGAACAGAGGAAGTCATGCTTTGAAGCATATAAGCTGCCCTGCCCCTCAAGGTTTTCTTCAAGTGAGGTTTTATCTAACTGCCTAACGGCAGGGGAACCGTATATTGCTTACGGTATGAGACCCCTTAAACGTCCGGATAGTCACCGCTCTTCTTTAGCTCCGCGACATGCCTAGCAACCGTGGCGCGAGAGACTCCTACCTCTGCCCCTATTTCAGCCCACGTGGGAACTGTCCCTGTCTGGAAATACTGATCGTTCACCATTTGGCTAATACGGGACTTCGTAGATCGTCCTTGAGCCTTTTTCTTACGGTGCGTCTTTTCAAGCTTCGACCTTTGTGCTTGCGCATATTTTCCCTCGGGGTCTGTTTTCCAGCGTTGTGCGGCTTTTTGTCCGCCTCTGCGTCCCATCGTGGCCAAGGCTTTCCGCTCGCTGCTGGTGGCTTTACCTGGTGCGTTAGAGCCGCTGTAGGTCTCGCTCTTGGATTGGGCGACATACCCGCGCACGCGCCTTGCCATGGTTTGGCGGTCGCGCATGGGTGGCATCTCGTTGTCGCGGCCTGCACCGCCGTGGGTGTGTGCGACGTTGTAGGCGTGCTCATAGGCGTCGATGATTGCTGCGTCTGTCAGGCGTTGGCCTTGCTGGCGCAAGCGGTGGCCAGTCTTAAGCGCATGTCTAAAGGCTGTTTCGTCGCGTGCTGCGGTTCCTTGGACAATCCAGAGCACACGCACACCGTCGATAAGTTCCGGGTCATACTGGTCGAGACCACCGGCGATTTCCGCGTCTACGTCCTGGGCGAGTGCTTTGAATGCTTGGGCTTCTTCACGGCGGGTCTTGACCGCGTTGATAAGTTCGCGGCCAGAGCTGAATTGCTGGCGTGGGGTGGGGTTGAACTGGTCGTGTCCTGCCATATCCCTTACCTGCTTTATCAAGTCTCCAAGGCGCATCACCCGGTTGTGCTGCCTATACCAACGATAAGCGGTAGGGGCTTTGCCTGTGTAGAACGGGTTGCGGCTAAAGCGGTGGGAAAAGTGCGGGTCATGGTCTAAAAGCTCACCCAGCACACGCGTGGTTGCTGCAAGAAGCTTCATCTGCGCAGATTTACCGTTACGGTCAGCGTAGACAGGGTCAATAAGCCATATGAACTGGGCTTTGCCGTTAGTTGGGTTAATACCCACCCAGGCTGGCCCGACGCTATGAGTAATCAGTGAGCGCACCACGTCGCGGACGTACGGGTTTAAGTCTGCGGGGTCACCGCCTGCGGTACCTACTTGGTCAACGTCTACGACCAGGACGGCGGCGTACTGCTTGGTGGTGAGCATGGCGTACTCGCACCGTCCTAAAGCATCAGTCTCGAAGCGATACATACGCGGCGAGTTCGTGCCGTCAGCGTTGCGTCGATAGGCCTTTTTAAAGTCTCGTGTGACTGAACCGTGGAGTACATCGCGGCCTAGATGATCGCGTAAAAGGTCGCGGTCACTGGCAGATGCTGGGGTGTTGTCCAGTCCACCACGGTCGCGCTCGACGCGGGTAGGTGTTTTAGTGTGCGCATTCTGCGCATGAGTCTGTAAACTCATGACCGTGCTTTCTCCCAGGTGTGTGCTGGGTGATAAGCGAAAGTCATCGGGTTGCCGCCCGGTGGCTTTCTTCGTTTTTCATTGTCTTTCCCTGACTCTAAATGACACCGGTGTTATTTACTAGCCATGACACGCGAAAAATATGCCTTTTACCTGCGGTTACGTATGGCTAGACATATGGCAAGCTATACGTAACCGCGTTTCAGCTGCACAGGGCTGTCTGCGCAGATTTACCATCACGGGACTTTTCCCAGTTCAGGCTGCGCATATTTACGCATACAACGAAAGCGGTTGCGCAGATTTACCACACACTCTGCGCTGATTTACCGATACGCAGAAAAAGCGTGCGCAGATTTACCCATACGGTGGCGAATTATCCAGAGCAATAGGTATACAGCAATACAGTAATACAGGTGCCATAAACCTGTATTACTGTATTGCTGTATGCCTGTAAACCTTTATTTATTGTTGTGGACGTATTCTTCGAGGTAGGTGCTAACAATCTCGCGGATGGTCACGCCTTTTTGGGCGGCGATGACTTTAAGTTCTGCGTGAAGGTCGCGGTCGATTTCAATCGTCATCTTCTTGACGTAGTCGCGGCCTGTGGGTTGGTGGAATGCGCTTCGCACTGTTTTCTTCTCGGCTGCTGGAGTTAGCTTCGTGGCTTTTTTCATTGAGGTTCGCGGGCCTTGCTGCGCCCTGGCGCGTTCTTTACTGGTGCTCATTTCATCATCTCCATGAGTTCGTCGGCGACGTGGTCGTAGCCGTGCATGTCGGGGCCTGGGCAGTATCCAAACGCTAGGTGCATATCTTCGCGTAGCGGGATTTCGGTTTTAAAGTGCGGCATGTGTTCCGCGTCGAGCGCTTCTCGTGCCGCGTCAAGGGCGCTGGTGCCTTTCCTGGCGAACGTCAGTAAGACTGCATGAGGTGTTCCGTTGACTGCGTCGCGCAGCTCCCATACTCGGGAGAGGTCGGCAGCAGCAGAACGGGTCGGAAGAATGATGAAGTCGCTGACTGCGATTGCTGCTTCGATAGCGTTCTCGTCTCCTGGCGGCACATCGATGAACATGAACTCATCGTCTCCGACGAGTGCCGCTTGCCTATCGACGCGCTTGGGGATGGACAGCTCAACCTCAAACGGTAAAGGATCACCTCCATCCTCTGCGCGTTCAGACCATTCCAGTGCCGAGCCCTGCCGGTCTAGGTCGGTTACGGTCACGGTCTTTCCTCGGTGGGCGAAAACCGTGGCAAGAAACATCGTTGTGGTGGTCTTGCCAACGCCGCCTTTGGCGTTAATGGCGGTAATGATCATGGCTTCTCCTAGGTGTATAAATCATTGCCCCTACCACTTTACAGGTTTAAGTAAATACTGCTTTACAGGTTTACAGTAATACATTTTTACAGGTGCCTGTAAAGACAAAAGAGCAGGCAGATAGCACTTTTATTTTTCTTTATCGTCAGACTCGGCAGAAAGTCCAGCAAGCATGATGCGGTAAAACTCGTTTTCAATGCTCTTTTCTTCGAAGTCCGCAGCGACGTGTTCCCAGTGGTATTCCTCCAATTGGGGAAGCATCGCTGTTACTGCCATCTTGAGGTAGAAACCACGACTGCGTCCGGTGCGAGCACACAGTGTGTCTAGGCGCTCGATGATGTCCTCTGGCATGCGTACAGATACCACGCGCCCGGAGGGGTGGGGTCCTTGAACCATTGACGTAAGTCCTTCCCTTGCCTGTCGTAAACATTGTTTACGTACTGTCTTTGGCAGTCCTACTCTTTTTCTCGTGAGCGTTATTTGCTTTCGTAAACATTGTTTACCATATGTCCGGAGTCCACGAGGGCGAGCGAAATTTTCTACAGTTCCGGGCTGTCGTTCTCCGGGGTGTCATCGAGCCAGGTGTCTTGGTCGTTGTCGTAGTCGCTATCTGCGGCGGCTTGCTGGTGGAACCGGGCGAGCATCTCATCATCTGCGGTGGTACTAATACCGAGTGAGTCGAGGAAGTCCATCGACCGTTTCAGTCCTTCCTCATTCCGGCGCTGGGTGTTTAGCTCGTCTAGCTCGGTCTCAAGCTGGCGAATCGGATCAGTAAAGCTGTCGCGATAGTCCACAGCCTGGTCATAGGATGCAGCTACCTTGTCGCGCACGGTGATTGCTTCGTCTAGGAGGGCCTGGTCATTGTTGCCGTGGCGTAGCCTGCCGAAAAAGCCCCTCGAGTTCTTCGTGTCCTCGAACTCGCGCACTACAGCATCTTGCTTGGAATACTGCTGTCCGAGCTGTTCAACCTGCTGGTTAGCCTGGTCGTACTCACCGCGCAGCGTCTCAAGCTGAGTGTTTACCCGTTCTATCTCGGCATCGATACGCTCCACGGCGTCATTGGACCGTGTAGCACTGTACTCGTTGCCTGATTCCGGTTCTGGCACCTCATCGGCGTTGTTGGCCTGGGCGCGAGCATGGAAGTCAGCAAAGCGCGCTTCGCGTTTAGCGGCAAAGCTGCGCATGTACTTACCCATTTCGGTGCCAGCAAACGGGTTATCGGTATCCGTTTGGGAAGGCTGGTTGACGAGTTTGGTCAGCTCCCAGTCCTGCTTGGCTTGCCCAAACAGCGCCTGGGGTGTCTTATCGCCTTGCTCGCGCATTCCTGCGGATACCAGCAGGTCGCGGGCGTATTCGGCAGACTCACGCCGTGCGACCTGATTCACCTGGCCGTGGCCGGTCTCGGTGTCTCCTGGCTGGGTCTCGGCGATATAGAGGAAGTTGCCCTCACGCCCACGAGTCATAGGAACGTAAACACTGGACTTATCTAGGTTGCCCACACCAGCAACAACGCGGGACACATCCACGGTCGCGCCTTGGGAACTATGACCAGTAGCGGCATACCCCAGTTGGGTGTGTTTATCGAGGTAGTCGCGGTTTAGTGTCACAGTGGCTAAATCATCATCACACCGCCGGGCTGTGATGGAACCGTCTTTCCCGATGGAATCAACGACCCAGCGTTGACCATTGCGGACAACATCGCCGTTGCTGGTCACCAACTTCGCATCGTTGCGACGAGTCAGGATGACATCACCGACACCGGCTGTCAGTCCATCAGACAAGCCCAGGCGGTGCTCAGGGTTAATCTCGCCGCGCTCTGCGCGAATCTTCTGCGCCGCAGCATTCAGCGCAGTGACCTGGTCGCGGGTAGCAGCAACCAGCAAGGACTGCTTTCCTGCGGCAGTATCATCACGCCACCCGGCCAACGCATCGTCCATCATTGCCGTAACCGATCCTGCGTGCAGGCGCTTGTTCTGCATGTACCACTCGGCGGCACGAGAAACGTCTGCTTCCTCTCCACCGCGCAGCCACTTCGATGCTTCACGCTCACCCGCGTCACGCTGGCGGAACACCTCGCGTAGCTCCACGGCATCAGGCAATTCATGGGACAAGGTCGCCAGCAGGCCAGAGCGGGCCTTGACCGCCGAGTATTGTTCTGGGTCTCCCACAAAGACCACGCGCGCGCCGGCAGCAGTGGCAGTCTCCAGCACACGGATCGTATCGGGGTTAGACACCATGCCGGCTTCATCAACAACCACAACGGTGTCCCGGTTCCATCCCAGCTTCGCCGCTGTATGCTCCGGTATCAGCTCGTCTGTGCCAACAAAAGCGCGCGCAATCGTCATGGATTCATCGGCCACATTCTCACCCACCATCACGTCAGCAGCCTTACCCGTAGGTGCTAGGCCTACGACGTGTTTACCAGCCTGATTCCATGCCTTGTGCGCGGCCTTGAGCGAAGAAGTCTTACCGGCACCAGCCGGTGCGACCACTACAGACGCCAGGTAGTCAGAGCCGACAACCGCGCGCATAGCATCAGCCTGCGCAGGCGAAAGCTCACCCTCAACCGGTTGGATTGACTCGGCGGTAACCCCGCGCTCCACGCGCGCGGTGGCCATATCAACGCCACGTTCAACCTCGTCGACCACCTCGACGGTGGTGTACTTCTGCGAGCCTTCACGCTGGGTATTATCCAGCTCTCGGGACTTCTCCGGGGTCACTGACCAGGTGCCACGCGTCCCCAATGCAGCATCAACAAGTCCTTCGACCGTGACCGTCATATCCTCCGGGGAAACTGCGCCTGGGCGGATAAGTTCTGCTGCTTTTTCGGCAACATCAGCTCGGGTAAACGTGGAGCGTTCTGCAACAACCGCGCTTAAAATCTGGGATGGTTTCGGCAAGAAATCCTCACCCACCGCGCGCGCTGGCGCTTCATTGTTTGGCACAAGTCCGGCCACAAACTCACGCACCTGCGCGCCGTGTTCAGCACGTGCCCACTCGGTTTCCAACTCCTCTAGTGGGGTGTCGGTGTCCTTGGTACGCCGGGTGATTTTCTGCGCGATACGCTCATAGGCCGCACGTGTTTCAAGCCCATTGTCGGCCTGCCACTGGTCGATTTCACGCGCCCTGGTCGAGTACGACGCAATCAATTCTGGGTCATCAAGGCCGACGATTTCTGCGCATCCGTTGACCACGTCGCCGAACTCTACGCCGAGTTTTTGGCTCAAGATTTCACGCACCGTGGCTTGATACACCATGCCTGCCGCGCGCGCCTCATGGTACAAACTCACCCCATCGAGCGTGCGAACTTTGCCGTCGCGGCATAGCTGTTTATTCGCCAACAACACGTGTGAATGCACATGCGGGTCGCCCGCACGTGAAGTGCGGTGCTCGTATTTCACGCCCGAAATACCCGCCAACTTTTCAACAATAAGACGCTTTCCCGTCGGCTCTTTTACTTGCTTTCGCGTGTAGCTGGCATGCTCCGACAAGTAATCCAGCGCCTGGTTTACGGCCGCCTGGTGGGCTTCATCGACGATGCCACGCACGGCAGAATCTGCACCCATACCCCACAACAAGGAGACAGATTTCGGCGCACAAAACGTCAGATCGAAGCCTGGAACACTATCCTTTCGCGGAGCATTTCCAAGCCCCGTACCGCTCGGAGCGACCGCCTTATTGAACCAATCCTCAACCGTTTTCCCCGACACAATCGCACCGTTGTCGGCGCCCAAAAACGCCGAAACTTCAGCCATGTTTTCGCCCCGAAGCCACGCCGAAGCCGGTTGCTTTCCGTCCTCGGAATAGTACGAATCCGGCCCCCGATTCTCATCAACCGTGGACTGATAATAGGCCACGGAATGCGCACCCATCTTCGCGATAGTCAGCACTCCGACACCTCCTGTCAATCACCACGGTGACCACCTGGACACCCCATTGGGCAACTTGTTGCAAATGTACCATAAACCTAGAGCGCTTAGCGCTCGTAAAGCGTGGTCAGCGCAGAAAAGTAGCCGGCGCTTCGGTGTCTCTGGTTGTGTCAGGCAACCGCTAGCGATAACTACGAACGCCAGGACGCGATAATCACGCGGGGCAAGAAAGTCGCACACGCGACTTTCGCGGCAGCACTAAAGAGCCAAGCGTTAAGGAGCAGTGATGGACAAACTTTTCGGGCGCGAAGCGGCCAAGATTGGACGCCAAATCATCGACCAGGCCGAGCCGTTTAACGCCGCCCACACCACTAACTGGGGACTACCTTGCAAGCCCACCGTCACGCGCCACCAACGCACACGAGTCCACCGGTCGAGAAAAATCGCCCAGCACGCGCATGATAGACACGCGTACTGGGCGACTTTCGCTTTCAGTGTTTAGGATGCTGCGAGCTTTTGGGCGCGCTGGTAAGACACTCCGAGGACTGTTCCCATATCTCGCACGGTCATTCCAGCGTTTCTCATTGCAACAGCGAGGTCATGAGTGCTTGCCTGTGCCGCAGCGGCCAGTCGTGCCGCTTCTTCGCGTTCTTTTTCGGCGCGAGCTTTCATTTCCGCAAGGCCCGGTGGGAGAACAACATCAACAATAATGTTGAGTTCGTCTGGGTCTAGGCCTGCCTGAAAGGCCAGTGCTTCGCGCATCTCGTCGGCAGCATTAGCCAGCCGCTTAGTTTGGGACACTGCCCCTAGTTCGGCGCATTCGAGCACCCATACTCCGCTGGTTCCGCGTTCTGCGGTTACTGTGTATGTCGTGGTCATTACCTCCACCAGCCTTTACCTAATTCTTGGGCGTATTGGTCGAAAAACTTCTTGACTGTCACATCGTCAATCTCACGGTGCCTACCTAAGGTTCGGGTTGTGTTGCCTACCCGATAAGCGTCATGGCGCGATAGGGCGATTTCCTCAAATTCAAGACCGCGCCGCTTGGCTTCCGCTTTCAATTTCTTGATGACGGCGTTTCGCTTCATAACAGTAGTCTACCGGCGGGAGACTAAACAAGTCAACCATGGGTTGACGGTTTTTCTTGATTGTGTTCCTTCGCCAATTGAACTGGGGACTCCCTTGCAAGCCCACCGTCACACGCCGCTAACGCGCACCAGTCCGCCGGCCGATAAAAGTCGCCCAATACGCGTGTCTATCATGCGCGAGCTGGGCAAATCCTTGTTCGGGGGAAAGTGCACACCCATATGACATGGTGTCCATATGAGTAGAAAAAATCCTTCACCCGTACTTCGTCCGTCACTTCGCACCAGCACCGTAATTTTCGGGGCGGCAGTCATCTCACTTATCGTCGCTGGTCTGTTTGGTCGGGTGGCAGAGCTCCTGACGCTTTTCGCCTTCTGTCTGCTTGCTGTAGCAGTGCGCGTTGGTGTCGCCATAGCAGCCACCATGCCGTGGGAGGGGCCAGTGAAAAAATCGCACTGGCTCGATGTCGGAATCTTCCTTGCACTTATTCTGGGGGCTATCGCCTTTTTCTCGCTTGCTGACCACCTCTAACGGCCCGTTAGTCGGCGAGGTATTTATACAGTGTGGTGCGCCCAATGCCGAGGCGGCGGGCAACCTCAGCCTTCGGAATACCAGCGCCTACCCACTCGCGCGCTTGCGCTACTTGTTCCTCGTTGAGGACTTTCGCCCGCCCCTTATAAACGCCGCGCGCCTTGGCTTTCGCAATACCTTCGGCCTGGCGCTCACGAATAATCGAACGCTCAAACTCCGCCACCGACCCGAGTAGGCCAAGCATAAGTTTGGCCACCGGACTGGAATCTAAAGAATAGGTCTGCCCCTCTTTGAGGAACTTCACGGATACTCCGCGTTCAGTGAGTTCATCGACCAGTCGGTGGAGGTCGATAAGGGAACGGGCAAGCCTGTCCATGCTCACCACAATGAGTTGATCGCCGGCACGCACATAATTCAACGCCCCATCGAGACCAGGGCGCTGGGTGGACGAACCACTCACCGTATCGGTGAAGACGCGGAAGACTTTTTCCTTCTTCAACGCCGCCAACTGCCGGTCAAGATTCTGATCCTTGGAACTAACACGCGCGTAAGCAATTTTCTGCCCCGCAACAACCTCTGGTTGTTCAGGAATGTCTAGAGGTAGTGACGGTTCTGTTTCATTACTCATAAACCCACCCTAGCGAACAGTGGATTAAACGCGATGGATGTAATTCCTAGACTGTCCACTTAGGGTGTACCCCAGGTGCCCCTACCAGCGCCCGCAGTTGAAGGCTTCACCTACCAAATGGTAAAGTTAGCTATATGCGAACCAGTCAGCGCTCCGAGATCCTGGAAGCTGCCCTCCGCGTCATGAACGCAGCGGAGGGTGGCGACATTACCCTTGACGCAGTGGCCCACGAGGCCGGGCTCACCAAACCGGGATTGCTATATCACTTCCGCAACCGCGACGTACTGCTCGCCGCGATCGTCGACCACGCTGCGGCCAACGTCGAGAACGACATGACTGCCACCCTTGGCAAGCCCCTCGAGAACGCCAACGCCACCGAGCGGCTCCTGAGCTACGTTCACGTCGCCGCCCACGGGGCCGCCAAGCGCGCCGAGTTCATCATCTGGGGCCAAGCGACGTATCGGCCCGAACTCACCGAACCGTGGACTACGCGGATGGGCCGCTGGCTCGAACTCCCGGACGATCTCGACGCCGCCACCCGAGCCAGGCTGACCACCGCCCGACTCGCCGCCGACGGACTCTGGGGCGCCCAGGCCACAGGTGTGTCCACCCTCCACGGCGCGGATCTCGAAGCCGTCGTCTCCAGCATTCGCTCCCTGATCGAAGGAACAACCCCATGAAGCAGTGGTTCCTGCTCGCTGGCGCCATCACTACCGAAGTGGCGGCGACGCTGTCTCTCAAGGCGGCGCTCAATCACCCATCCTGGTACATCGTGGTTGCTGCCGGATACATCGGCACTTTCGTCTTCCTCACCTTCTGCCTGCGCGAAGGAATGCAGATCGGCGTCGCCTATGGCATCTGGGGAGCCAGCGGGGTCGTGCTCGCCGCCGTGCTATCCGCCGCGATTTTCGGTGAACCTCTGACCGCTGTGATGGGTCTTGGAATGGTTGCGATCATCAGCGGTGTCCTCACCGTCGAACTCGGCTCCCAGAAAGCTCAGCAAACCGCAGCCC
>NZ_KQ959734.1:0-22286 GCF_001552965.1 Corynebacterium sp. DNF00584
AACGAGTTGCTCTCAAGCGACTTGTTCAAACTTAGTGATTGGCTTTGACTCTGTCAAATCCGAATCAACGGAGTTTGCGTTGCCGCCTCGCTGGCGACTTGGATAAATATAGGCCCGGACCTAGATTCAAACAAATCGCGAGGTCAGGGCCTTAAAAATCTAGTGGTAGCACGCCATCAAACCGTTGGGTCCTTCGATGACTTGGATGGGGGTTTCGAAGATATCGGTGAGGATGTCGTCTTTCATGATGGACTCGGTGGGTCCGAACTCCACGATCTGCCCGTCCTTGCACGCGCAGACATAGTCCGCATAGCGCGCGGCGAAGTTGATGTCGTGGAGGACGACGATGATGGTGCGGCCGAGGTCGCGGGCGGCGACCTGAAGGTGCTTCATCATCTCCACGGAGTGCGCGATATCCAAGTTATTGAGTGGCTCGTCGAGGAGGACGTAGTCAGTCTCCTGGCAGAGCACCATGGCGACGTAGGCGCGCTGGCGCTGGCCACCAGAGAGCTGGTCGAGGTACCGGTCCTGGAGTTCTTCCAAGTGGAGGAAGCGGATGTACTTGGAGATGATCTCCTCGTCGCCGGCGGTAATGCGCCCCTGCGTATACGGGAAGCGGCCAAAGCCCACGAGCTGGCGCACGGTGAGTTTGGTGACGAAGTGGTTCTCCTGGCGCAGGATGGACAGCACCTTGGCCAGTTCCTTGGACTTGGTCGAGGTGACGTCGTGGCCGCCCACGGAGATGGAACCGGCGTCCATGTCGAGAAGGCGACCAATCATGGTGAGCATCGTCGACTTGCCGGCGCCGTTGGGCCCCACGAGGGCGGTGATGCCGCCGGAGGGGATCTCCAGATCGAGGGGTCCGATGGTGAGCGACGAAGAGTAGGACTTCGTCACGTTCTTTAAAGAAATCACAGTCTGCCCTTTCGCAATATGACGAACAGGAATACGGAGCCGCCCACGAGCTCGATGATGATGGAGACCACGCCTTGGGCACGGAACACGTGGTTCATGATGAAGTAGGCACCGGTAAGCACGAGGAAGCCAAGACCGATGGCCATCGGGAAGATATAGCGGTGATCGTAGGTTTCCACGAACTGGTACGCCAGGGTGGCCACGAGGAAGCCGAGGAAGGTCATCGGACCGACCAGCGCGGTGGTCGTCGCCATGAGCATGGAGACAAGGATGAGCGTGTAGATTGCGTTGTACTTGTGGTTCACTCCGAGGTTCTGCGAGACGTCTGCACCCAAGGCGATGACGTTCAGGCGCCGCGCGTTGAGGAACAACAGGACTGTCGCGACGATCACGATGGGAATGGCCACCGAGTAGTACTCGGTGGACGCGTTGTTCACGGAGCCAAAGAGACGCGCGGTGAGCACGTCGAACTCGGAGGGCGTAAGCAGGCGCTGCATGAAGGTGGAGAGCGACCCCAGTCCCCCGCCGATGACCACACCCACGAGCAGCATGGCGTGAAGGTTCTTCTCCGCACCGGTGAGCAGCCAGGAGTAGAGCAGGAGGGACAGCAGAATCATGATGCCCATCTGCATGAGGAACGTCCCGAAGTTGCGCGAGGCCGTGAGCCCCGCGGCGCCCAGGAAGAAAACGGTCGCCGTGTTGATGACGCGGTAGAGCGCCTCGAAGCCCATGATGGACGGGGTGAGGATGCGGTTATTCGTTACCGTGTGGAAGGCGACGGTGGCCATGGCTTGGCACACGGCGACGATGGCCATGGCGGTGACGGCATCGGCGCGGCGCTCGGCGATGAGCCAGAACTTGCGGGTGCCGAATGGCATGGGGTTGTCCCAGGCGAGCAGGCCGAAGGCAAAAACTAAAGCCAGACCCCAAACGACGGACAGCGTTATCCAGTATTTCTTAGTGACCACGGTTGCTCCTCACGATGAGGACGACGAAGACGACGGCGCCGATGATGCCGAGGATGACGGAGACGGGCATCTCGAAGGGCGAGATGATGACGCGGCCCACGAGGTCGCAGAGCGTGACAATGCCGATACCGAGGACGCAGACCCACGGCAGGTTGGAGCGCAGGTCGTCGCCGCGGATCATGGATACGACGTTGGGCACGATGAGGCCGAGGAACGGCAGGGAGCCGACGACGACGGTGACGACGCCGGTCGCGATCGCGATAAGGCCGGTGCCGATGAGCAGCAGACGGTTGTAGTTGAGACCGACGTTCGTGGCGACGTCCTCGCCGAGGCCGACGACGGTGAGGCGGTCGGCGAAGAGGAAGACGACGATGAGCACGATGAGCACGATCCAGAGGACCTCGTACTGCCCCGAGTAAACCGAGGTAAACGAGCCCATGAACCAGATGCCGAGCTGTTGGAGCATGTCCGTTTCCAGCGCGAAGAAGGTCGAGACGGCGGAGACGACGGAGCCGAGCATGATGCCGATGATCGGCACAATGAGCGAGGAGCGCAGGGTCACGCGGCGCAGGAAGAGGAAGAAGACCATCGTGCCGATGAAGGCGAAGGCCACGGAACCGACCATGCGCACAAGGATGGTCGAGCCAGGAAAGACGACCATCGTGAAGAGTAGGCCGAGGCCGGCCCACTCGGTGGTGCCCGTCGTAGACGGCTCGGTGAAGCGGTTTTGCGTGAGCAGCTGCATCACGAGGCCGCTCATGGCCATGGCGGCGCCAGCGAGCACGAGCGCGATGGTGCGCGGCACGCGCGTGGTCATAAACATGTCAAAGCCGTCGCCGTGCGAGAACAGGTCGTACTCCCCCGTCGCCAGCGAGGCGAGCAAGAGCGCGAGCACGCCGATGCCCCCAAGCACCAGCTTCCAGTCCCACAGGCGCCGGCGGGTCCGCGGCGCCTCGAGTGTGTCAGTCATGAAAAATCCTTAAAACCGGAGGGGCAACGCGGCCGCTCCGGTGAAGGGGTCTAGCAGGGATTACTTAGCCGACTCAAAAGCGTCAGCGATCTGGTTGAGAACCTCGGTGTAGGTGATGATGTTCTCGTTGGTGTAGGTATCCTCCGGGGCCGTGATGATATGGCCGTCCTTGACGGCGGCGACGTTCTGCAGCGCGGCGTTGTCCTTGATCAGCGCCTCGCCGTGGAGCTGGCCATCCTTGGCGCCAATGGCACCGTCACGGTCCATGATGAAGATCCAGTCCGGGTTGGACTCGGCGATGGCCTCGACGGAGATGTCGTCGCCCTCGTGGTTGTTCGAGCCGTTTTCCACCTCGAGGGACGGCGTGAGGCCGAGCATGTCGAAGTATGGGCCGAAGAAGCGGCCTTCGTGCGGAGCGATGTAGCCGATCTCGCCGCCGGAGGTGTTCACGGCCATGATCTTCTTGGACGGATCGTAGGCCTTCTTCGCACGCTCGAGTGCCTTGTTGAAGTCGTCGACGAGCTTCGCGGCATCCTCCTCGTGGCCGAAGATCTGGCCCAGGGCCTCAGTCTGGCGGATGAGCTCGGCCGGCAGGTCCTTGCCGTCGCGCGGCTCGAAGTCGAGCACCGGCACCTCGTCACCCACGAGCTCCTGGAGGTCCTCTTGGTACTGCTCGAAGCGCTGGCCGTTGATGACGATCTGCGGGTCCGCGGCGACGAGCGCCTCAAGGTCCGGCTCCTTGTGGCTGCCCAGGTTGGCCTCGACGGTATCGGCGTTGATCTTGTCCGAAAGCGTCTTCGGCACGAGCTTGATCGGCGCCGCCACGATGTTGACGCCCCAGTCAGCGAGGATTTCGAAGGAACGGTTATCCGTCACGGCCACGCGATCATATGGGAGGGTGAGCTCGTGGGAGCCGATGTTGTCTTCGATGGTGAGCGTGGTGGCATCGGCAGCAGCGGCCGAGGTCTCCGTGGACTGAGAGGACTCCGTGGAGGAGCAGGACGCGAGCAGCGCGGCGGCGGTCACGGTAGCAACGGAGGCAACAAGAGTGCGACGAATCGTCATTGCGAGATAGATCCTTTTCATTTCCCGCCCAGAGCGAGATTAGGAGAGCGTATGTTTACGAAAGGTACCCTAACCAAACTTAGGCAAGGCACGCAAGGGGGTACCCCCATCCATCGAAAGATGGAGTCCACCCCACGCAGTAGAACTCTCGGACGGGCTTTCTCTCCTCGGCATCGTTGCCCTTCTCGGAGCCTGGTCAACTGGCCGCGCAACTTCCCCGCCCCGTCGCCGTGGCCGCCCGCCCCGCCATCCGCCTGCGCCGGCGCATGTACCTGCAAAGGATCGTCGCCGACCTCGAGGACGCGGACGAGGAAGGCTCCTACTACTAAGCCTTATTTACCTGCGGGCACCGTAATCACGTGCACGCCCAGCTCGCGAATCTGCGCGAGAATGTCCGCTGGCGCGTCCGTGGTCGTGACCAGCTGATGCAAATCCTCGATATCGCCAAACCGAAACGTCGAGACATGATTAAGCTTGCGCGGCGCCACGGCCAAGATGCGTCGCGCTGCCGCGCGCATCGCGGCGCGTTTATTCTCCGCATCGTCATACGTTGTCGTCGCCAGCCCGTGTTCCAGCGACGTCGAACACGACCCCAGCACCACCACGTCTGCGCGAAATTCCCGCAAGGCGCTCGCCACCGCGACGCTGGACAACGCCAGCGTGTCCGGTTCGACCTGCCCACCCGGCACAAAGATATTCGCTCCCGGCTTCGCCCCAAGCGCCACCGCGGAATGCAGGCTCAGACACATCGCCGTAATGGGCCGGCCAGCCAGCCACTGCGCAATGGCTTGCGCCGACGTGCCGTTGTCAAAAATCACCGCGTCATCATCAGCAATTAACTCCGATGCCGCCCGCGCAATCGCCGCCTTCGCCTCCGGGTCTTCTGCCTGCCGCACACGAAACGGCATGGGGGTTCCGCGCCGCTCGACCCGGCGCGCCCCACCATGCGTGCGCACGAGCAACGACAAAACACAACTTTCACCCCACATAGCCAGCATCCCCCTGGCAGAGGTCAGGCCAGACATGGTGAAACAATCCCAGAAGCGATAGCCCCGGACGAGGACCGCATTAACCGAAAAATTCGGCAAATGCTTCAGGTGCGAAAGCATTCTCCATGTCTTTGGGGAAAGGTACGACAGCGCGATCGATTGAGGCAGCCAATTCGTTGAGCTTCAGCTGCGTCGCAGCCAGAGTGCGCGGTCCTGCCCACGACGACAGAATTTCCACTTGCTGCTCCTGAGTCGCTGGTTCAGAAAGCATATAAACGCCCCGTACCGCAGCAACGATGTCCGCGTCATCTCCAGTACGATTCACGCAGACCTCGAGTCCAATTGCATCGTCTGCGAGATGTACTCCGAAAGTCATCGTTACGTTGATGGGAATCTCTTCCCCATTGCTGCTGAAGCTTTTTGCTTCAGCGCTGACTTTCGCTACGGAATATGATTCGGAGATTATCAGCTCCGTCCCCTCACCCATGCACCTTGCTCCTTGTTGTCGTTCTAAAAGACGGTCCGCGGCGCGGAGAGAACTCCGATGTTAACGGATCCCCAGTAGCGATAACCTTCATCTGAAAATGGGTCGTACTCGGGGGCGAGGGAGAATGCACCGCGGACGGTTCAACTTCTTGGAAGCTGTGAACCCAGGCCGACATGGAGAGCTCAGCCCCCACGGCCTTGGCATACCGCCGAAGAGTAGACATCGTAAAATTCGATTCGCCTTGCTCAAAAGCAACAATTACGTCGCTTTCTACTCTGAGCGCGGCCGCCACCTCGTCGATAGTTCGACCGCTGTCTTGACGAATTGCTCGCAAGTCATCAACCAGTTTAAGTTGAGCACGGGCATTGACCCGCCCGAGCGAGTTTCGACTTCTCATGGGACACCACCTCTCCGTCTACATAGCCTTCGGTCCCCACATAGCTTTTAGTCTGAGTATAGATTAGCTTTCGCGCAGGTACCTAAGACTAAATTGCTTATGGTCGCGAGTCCAGCGTCGCGCCTCATCAATCGCACCCTTGATGTGGGAATCTTGCTTGCCGCGTTTCACTTTCTTTTTGCGCACCTTTTTCCCACGCAGGCTGGAGAACAAGACATCATCGGTCGGCTCACTGGTTTCGGCATCATTCAAATCATGGAAATAGGATCGCCAGAGAATTCCGTCTTCTTCGTTGAAGGAGCTTCCTTGAAAACGAATTTCTCCGTACCACGGGATTTGCCCACTTGCTGCACGCCAACGACGCAGTGTTCTTTCCCCCACCGGACAACGATAACTCCCACGTCCACGACCAGTCTCCGCATTGTCAGCAACCGGAAGTCCACGTTGAACCGCTCGATCGAGAAGCTCATCATACAAATCAGCCGCAGCTTCATCGTTTTCGCACAGCTGCTCGTATTCAGATTGATAGCGAGGCGCCTCATGTACTCGGGCACCCGGCTCATTCAAGCGGCACAGTTCATCATCCATGTAACGGTCCTCTTCTAATTCCAAAGGTCTTGAATTGTGATAGTTAATTTTAAACGGCGCACTCGACATGAGCGCCTGCCCTTGAATCCCCGTTACGCACCCAGGTCCGTCAGGAATTCACCCCTGTAGCCTCACCGCAATCCGTCCCCAACGTTCATGCCAATCTCGTCCTCAGCTCACAGCTGCGCAGCGCTCGTTCCACTGCCCCACTTTTGTCAGCCTTTCACAAGGCACTCTCACAGCGATTATCTTCGTTAACGTTAAAGCGCGCCCCGCTCCAATGCCGAAGTCACTGAAAGACGAGCCCTCCCGCGCCCTCACAGCAGCTCTTGTATGGACCATCAGGAAAACCTATGCCCACGAATCGAGCCGCCCGTACGCTACTTCGACTAAACGCCTTCTCCTTGGCCAGAAACAAGCTCACATCGACACCAGTTCTTGTTATTCTCACCTCATCATGTCCGCGTCCCACTCACCCCAGGCCTCCAGCCCAAACAACACCGAACTCGACGCACTACGCCTCCGCGTCGAAGGGCTGGAACGTGCCCTCCTCGCCCTCGCCGGTGTTTCCTCCGTCGAGGAACTCCTTGAACAGCACGCAATTCCTGATGCACCAATCAACCTTGCGCAACCCACGGAATCTCTACCCGATGTCTCTGTTTCACCGACACCAGCCACCCGCACTCGGGTGCCAGGCGAAGTAACAAAAGACTCCTCCACCGCGGCAAAAATGGCGCTCTACATGTCGCGCTTCCGCGGCCGCCAGGACATCCACGCCATCGCGTGGACGAGCAAGGACGGCCAGAAGAAGTCCTGGTTTCCTGCCACGCGTCACGCGAAGTTCAAGGACGACCCATCACCGGAGAACCTCCGCCCACTCGACGCGTCGGTCATCACCAAGCACCTCACCCGCAACGAATTCTTTGCAGGGCTGTACCCGTTGCTTCCCGATGACACCTGCTATCTCCTCGCTTGTGACTTCGACGACGGCGACTTTCAAAGGGACGCCCTCGCCTACGCCGAACAATGCCGAGCCCACGGACTCGATCCGCTCATCGAGGTCTCTCGCTCCGGCGCCGGCGCCCATGTCTGGCTCTTCTTTGAGACCGCGGTTCCCGCGCAGCTCGCCCGCCAGGTTGGTCTCGGTTTACTCGCAAGCTCTCCACGTCCCGTGAAGTTCTCGAGCTACGACCGCTTCTTCCCTGCCCAAGATCGGCTACCCGTCAACGCGCGCGGCCAGGCCCAGCTGGGCAACCTCATCGCCCTCCCGCTGCAGGGCAACCATCGCCAGAAAGGCACTACCGTCTTCGTCGACGACGATTTCCATCCCTTCGACGATCAATTCGCCGTTCTTTCCTGCACCCGCCTCGCCACGCAGCACCAACTTCAGAAGATCCGCGATGCGCTCTACACCGACCACGATCCCGAGAAACTCCCCTCTCCACCCTGCAAGCAACAGTTAAAGAAAATCGCCAAGACCAACAAAGCCAAAAGCGACAAAGACCGGAAGGCCTCCGTCACCCACGACGCCCTCGTCCACATCGCCACCGCCAACCTCGACACCGCCACGCTCAATGCCCTGCGCCACCTGGGTGTCTTCCCCAACCCCGAGTTCTACAAGCTCCAAAATCAGCGCTTTTCCACATGGGGCAAACCCCGCGTCATCGTCCGCTATCAGGAAGACGCCAGCCCACACGGCAAGCACGAGCTCCTCCTCGACCGTGGTCTCCTCGAGCCAGCCATCGACATTCTCAAAGAAGCTGGCTACACCATCACCCGGCGCGGCCACACGCCCAAGCCGCCGAAGATTGACGCCACCTTCACCGGCGAGCTCACCCCGCCGCAGAAGAAGGCACTCAACGACATTTCAGCCCACCACACTGGTGTCCTCGTCGCCCCACCCGGCACCGGTAAGACCGTCATCGCCTGTGCACTCATCGCGCGCCGCCGCGTTCCCACCGCCGTCATCGTCAAAACCAAGGAACTCGCCGCGCAGTGGCACGATCGCCTCACACGTTTCCTCGACGTCTTACCTGGCACCAAAGCCAAGCCCACCCACGTCGTGGACATCGTCAGCGCCGTCGCGCTCGGCCGCAAGGACACAGACGCTTCTTTTCTCGAAAAGTACGGTCACGTCATCGTCGATGAGTGCCACGGCGTCGCAGCACCGGGACTGACCGCTGCACTGAGCAAGCTCAACATCCGCTATTGGACGGGGCTGACCGCCACGCCCTACCGTTCCGATGGTCTCGATCGCCTCATCACCATGCTGCTCGGACCCATCCGCCACACCATCGCGCCCCAGCGCACCACCCGGCGCGAGTACCACCCTCACCTCACCGAGTTCACCCACGAGATCCTCGGCCCTGTCGACATGACGGAGATCTACAACGCCCTTGCTGCCGATGCCGCCCGCAACGCCCTTGTCATCTCCGTCACCGCCGCCACAGCGCAGGCTGGCCACAACGTCCTCGTCCTGTCCAACCGCCGCGCCCACGTCGCCGCGCTCACGGAGGAACTTCGCCACCAGCTCCCCGATGCCAACGTCTTCTCCCTCACCGGCGGCCTCACCCCCGCCGAGCGCCACGACCTCCACGCCCAACTCGACGCCTCGACACACTTCGTCCTCGTCGCCATGGACAAAGTCGCCGGCGAGGGCTTTGACCTCCCCACCATCGACGCCCTCGTCCTCGCCTCCCCCATCTCTTTCAAGGGCAACATCATCCAGCGCATCGGCCGAGTGACCCGCGGCGAGACCAACGCCACCGCCACCGTCCACGACTTCAACGACTACAACTGCCCTCCCCTGGCCACAATGTTCAAACGCCGCCAACGCGTCATCAAAAACGAAGGCTTCGACATTATCCCCGTCACCGGCACCCCGGACACACCGCTTCCGCTCTCGCCTGCCGACGTCTCCGCCCCCAGGACCGCAGGTAGCTGAGACACCGAATGCACTACGGAGCGTGACATTTTCTCCGCTAATTGCCCAATGGTAGCTTCGGCAATGCAGCATACAGCGCCTCGCACTGCGGACATGCCGGCAGCGAGTCTGCGTCTTGTGTGGGAACGAAATAGACTCCACACAAGGAACGCACACCAGTCCCATCTATGATCTTGCTTGCTAAATGTTCACGGTGTGTGAAATGTGCGACGGCCCCGAGTTCTACCTCCGCGAGGGTGCGCATCACATCATGCGTTTCTAGCTCGGAAATGCGCTTGTCGAGACTCCCCGGCTCTTCCATTTGATGAAACGCGTCCCCAACACGATCCCAGCCTTGTGCGGGCGGGTAGACCGAAGCCAATACACGAACGATGAGCTGCCAATAGAGCTCCTCGTTGAAGTTGACTCCACGCTGCGGAAAGAACTCAACGATGACTTCATCTGCGGCGATGCGGTCCTCGCCCCGCACCAATTCCACGTACAACTCGACGGTCGCGAACCTCCCCAATCGCGCTAGCGGATGGTTCACGTCAAAGCGCGCTATCCCACCGCCACAAATCTCCTGCAACGCAACCAGCACCTCACGCTGGATATTGAGTTCCCACTCCGTACGAATACGCGCCGCCGTCTCCAACTTCAGCAAACGTTTATCGTCTTCCGTCGGCAATAGCCGAGTAATAGTACCGTTGTGCTCCTCACGCTCCACAAATTTATAGAAGTCGTCATTGTCCTCATGACCACCTTTTGCACGCCCTGCAGCAACCAGCCAGCACACTCCTGTTCCAGGATCGGTCCACACCCCGCCTCGCCACTGAGACTGCTTTATCTCCAGCAGACGAATGGAGACAGCACTCCCAATAGCGCCCACGTAGTTATCGGCGGACGCTGTGTCGGTGAACGATTCGGCGGTCTTCCTTATGATCGGATGTGCGAGCTCGCTTAACGGCAATAAATCTTCGTAACGCTCATCACCCACCGCACGCATGACGAACGATTCTTGCCAGCCGTCCCTCAAGTCCTCTTTAAGTACTCGAAGCGTGGGACGCCCGCGTCTACTATGCATAGCCCTTTTCGTACCGCAGAACCAAAACTAGAGCAAGTCCGCAATCGTTGCATCTACTGCACGCGTGGTTTGCTGCTGGCGTGCCAGACGCTGTGCCAGTTCAATACGATCCGAATCGCGCTGCTGCTCGAATAGGGCGAGGTCGACTACACGAATGCGTCGATGCGTGCCTACCTTAAAGTAGGGAATTTTTCCCTGATCGAGAAGGCGATTGAGAAATGTACGGCTCATACCGAGCTGCTTAGCTGCCTCATTCGGCGACAACGCAGCATCTTCCTCTGCGCTCAGCAGATTGCCACCGTTACGAAGCACCTCTGCAATGTTCTGCATAAGAGTACGTACAACCGGCGATTCGCTCGCTTTCGCAAGCGCGTCAAACTCCTCCAGCTGCTGAGGAGTCATCTTTTCGTCCTGGAGAATACGCATGGTCAACCTCTGCTTCAACACAACATAGTGTGTAGCAATCTCACTACACCATCTGTCGTAAGTGACACTACCGTTAAGACGGGAAAGTGTAAAGCAGTTTGACATGACACTCCCTGTGACATTTAAACCCTGATACCTGTTCGAACGCTTCGGCATCCCATGCCGGTTGCGTCCGCTAGCGTGGTGTATCAACGTCCCACCGCAACAAGGGCGTCATGGCGGCATCCCAATCAGGCTCGGATGATGACATCGTGAAGTTCTTCGTCAACGGCGAGGCCTTCAGCTTCACGGACGAAAACCCGGACAAGGATTCCTCGTATGCTTTCACCAAGATCTCCAGCGAGACTCCCAAGTTCGATGGTCGCACCGATCCCGTCGCAGCGACCACGTTCACGAACAACGTCGTCGATACCCAGGAGCTGACCATCGATATCCGCGACCACCACGTCGTTCCCGCCGGCGAGCACGGCAACGAGCAGGGTACGGCGCCCATCATCCTGTTCAAGTTCACCGCCACCAATAAAACGAACGAGCCGCTCATGCCGCTTCTCCCCAGCGACTTCCACGCCCTGCAATCGAAGCAGCTTGCCGATGCCCCTTTCCCCACCAAGACTCCATCGGCTCACTTGTCAACGAGGTCCCCATGGGCGAAAGCGTCGAAAACGCCATGGCGTTCGTCCTCGAGAACACCACCACGCCCGTCGAGCTCATCGTCCACGATCTCCTTTGCGCCAGGGCGCTCGGCCGAGCTACCTATCCGGTCAGCTAGCCCCAGCTTTCCGATGCACCCCTTACCCCAGCCCGGCACTCCCCTCACCGCTTGTCATCATCGCTGCCCCACCGCGAAGCACATCGCCGGGCATTCGTTAACCTCGCCCTTGGTTGCCAAGACCCCAAAACAAAAAGAGGAAACGCCGCAATCGAAGCGTTTCCTCTTTGTTTAACTATCAGCTTTTCGCCTCACTCAGCTTCGCAGCCCCGAGGTATCAAGCAAGCGTTCTAGTGCCTATTCGCACGCAACACCATCGTTGTCGCGATCGAGAGCCGAACGGTACCCCGGCTCGCCGCGGTACAGCGGAGCCTGGCCGGCCGCCCGCACGGCCGCACAGTTTCGGTAGTACGTCGACGCCGGTGCAGGAGCCGGCGCCGGAGCGTTATGCACGCGAGCCGGGACTGGCGCAGGTGCGGGAGCCGGTGCAGGCGCTGGCGCAGGGGCTGGTGCGGGAGCAGGCGCAGGGGCCGGTGCAGGCTTGGCAATCCGCGGCGGATTCGGGATGATCCCCGGCAGCGGATTCGGAATCATGCGCTGCTGGACTGCCCAGTACACGCCGCCGCCGATCAGCCCGACCAAAGCAACGACACCAACAACCGAGCCAACGATGATAGCCGCGTCAGACTCAACAGAGTCGGATTCCTGGTTCTCATCGTTTTCATTTCCGGGGTTCACCACGGTCGAATTCGTTGAATCCTCGGTAGTCGAGGGATCAAGATTCTGCGCATACGCCGGAGAGACAGCGCCGAAAGAGAGGGCCGCTGCAAGCAGGAGGCCGAGAGATTTCTTCTTCACAGAAGGTATTATGACTCTAGTCAGCCATTTGCCAGAAATTGGCACTTCGAGACTATTTTTGCAGCGCACAACCGCAAACGTTTCGGCTCGCTCAAGACGCTTACTGTCGAGATTAGACCGCACAGCTCCCAGACGCGACCTAGGGCCGCTTATCCCAACCGACCCCGCACCTTCTTCCATGCCATAGCGACATAGCTACGATTAAGCACCAATGCAAAGACGATCATCACGGCCAAAGCGGTGTTATTCCAGAGAAAGCTCCCTAAATAGAAAATCGCAATCACAAAAAATGAGGCCACCACCAAGGCCACCACATCCCGGAGGTTGTAGCGAATCCGCACTGCTTTCCGGGTGTCCCACGCACGGACAAGGGCAACGACTACAAACGACACCGTCGTCGCTGTCGCCGCGCCCAGAATACCGATAAACGGAATGAGCGCAACATTGAGAACCAGGTTGACCACGGCACCGAGGACAGTCGTCACCATCACGCGTCGGCTCTGCATCTTCGCTACATACACGGCATCGTAGATTCCGGCGAGAACGTTGATGACTACGCCAGCCACGAGCACCGGCACCACCACCAGGCCGCCGGAGTATTCGTCCGAAATCATGAGTTTGAAGAGGAGCGGCATGCCGGCAATGAGGACGAGACCGCCGCTACCGAAGAGCTTGAGCGCCGAGTTCGCGACGCTGGAGAAGAATTCATCGCGGTCAGGGCTCTTGATATTGACCGATGCCGACTCGGCCCAAGACATCGTGAAGACGCTATTGGGTGCGTTGAGTACGGTGACAAACTTCGCGGAAGCCGCGTAAATGCCGTTGGCACCCGTGCCAAGGAAGAAAGAAATAAGCAGACGGTCCGCCGCATTATTAACCCACCATGCAAGCCCATGCGGGATGAGTGGAACGGAATAGGCAAGCATCGCGCGGCATTGAGACTTCGACCGCAAGGACGGAACGACGAGTGTCCACATGCGCAGTACGAAAAAGAGGTAGAACGCACCCAGGGCATTGGCGATAATAAGCGCGCTGAACACGCCTGCCACCGCCCAATGGAACACGCCAACAAAAACCAGCGCCCCCACAAGCGTTACCGCCGCGGTGATGATATTGGACATCGCGTAGTGGAGGTTAAAGCCAAGACCACGCGAAATCTGGCCGAAGTTCTGCAGAAGTGTCATGCAGATTCCCACGCCCACCACGAGCAAGAAATGAGCCGGGCGGAAAGCGAGCCACACCCCTGCCGCGACAACCACCACGAACAATAAGAACAGCCCTAAAAGGGCAAGCGTATTCGTCACGATCCGCTGTTGTTCCTCACGTGAGTCACGCGCATCGATAAGGAAGCGGAAACTCGCCATGTGAATCTGGAGTGTGAGTACCGGAATCACAAGCGAGAACGCCACCGTCATAAGGTCAACAAAGCCGAACTCGTTCGTCGCCAGAGCGTGCGTATAAAAAGGCAGAAGGATGAAACCGACAATCTGGGCGGAAAGACTGCCCAGTCCCAAGATCAGCGTGTTCTTAAAGAGTTCGCCGCCTTTGCTCATCAGTGCACGCCCCGTGCTTTCCACTCATGAATCGCGGCCGGTAGCCAGGCCCCTGCGTAGCTAGCCGCGGCATAGATACGCAGTTGCGGCAAAGACTGTGCATCAGAAAGCACCACGCGTCGGTACCGCTTCATCAGCGCCAGAGCAGACCGACGCTCCGCAGCAGTGGAGGCTTCGAAGACCATGTACAACGCTTCGGCACACAGGCGATTATCAAAGGCCGCGGAGAGCTCTTCCTCACGCCGGGCTTCGATCTCTGTGACTAGGCGCATCCGGTTTTCGCGGCGAACAGAATGCATCGTGCTAGCGTCGTGCTGGCGGTAGCCATACAACGCATCATCCACGACAACGACGTGCTCAACCTGCGACATCACGTCAAGGTTCATGAGCAAGTCCTCGCCTACACAGACATCGCTATTAAACGGCTCCTCGCCTACGACAGAACGCGCAAACATCTTCGCCCACGGACCATTCGGAATCCGCTGGTACAACAATTCAGCACATGCCTCCTCGCCCGACAGAGTTTGCGCGGCGGAGGAACCAAGTTCAGCCGGCACATACGAAGCAGAAAATGGCGCGTACCCCGCGCACGCGATCTCAGCTCCGGCAGTCGAAAGAGCCGCTAGCAAGCGCGCCACCATGTCAGGATGTGCAGCATCGTCGCTGTCGACAAAGCATACGTACTTGCCCCGGGCCTCCTGGACTCCTCGATTACGCGACGCCGAGACACCTGCGTTTGGCTGCGCAATAACACGCACGCGTGCATCCCGGCGCGCCACCGCAGCGCACACCGCAGCAGTTTGGTCCGTCGAGCCATCATCAACAACGACGACTTCAATTTCCTCATGCGTCTGCGCCAGCAGACTGTTGAGGCATGACTCGATGTACTCCGCAACGTTATATGCGGGCACGATGATAGACACTAGGCTCATCGCGTGGCCACCTCGCGGTCAGCCCACTGTGCGTAGGTGTCGTAGTACTTGTCCATCACGGCCGCGGGTTCGAGCTGATCCAGGATCTGCGCAGTCTCGGCAGAAGGGTACTCCCCGAGCACTGCGTCGCGCAGCTTCGCTGCGAGCGCCGGGACATCGTTGAATTCCACCAGATATTCGCGCAGCTCGCCCGGCATAGCCTCACGCGCGCCGAACGGAACATCAAATGCAACCACAGGGCAGCCGCAGAAGTGAGCCTCAATAAGCACCATGGAAAATGCTTCGTATTCAGAGGGGTGCATGAGGCACGCCGCCTTGCGCATGACCGCAAAAGGATTGTCGACAAAGCCCATCAGAGTCACCGAGTCATTGAGCCCGCGCTTGTCGATCACCGCCTGGAGCTCGTCGCGCATTGGTCCCTCTCCCAGTAATTCATAGCGGTAGCCTTCAGCAGCGAGACCACTTTCGTCAAAGGCGGCAATGCCTGCAGCGAGGTTCTTGCCCTCGACATAACGGCCAACGGAAACAATGAGCTTCTCACGCTCCACCTCTGGTCCGCGCTGCTCGGCCATTCCATCGAAGTCCAGGAGGTTATAGATGTAAGTCATCGTCGGGCTCTTCATTTTGAAGTTCTCCCGAATCTCCTCATCGAGAAGCTGCTGAGAGACTGCGACTACTCGACGTCGGTTGTAGATGAACCGGCTCATGCATGCACTCATGCCCGTCCGAGAGACTCCAGCCATGCCGTGATTGACATAAATAAAGTCATCAGCGAATCGGCTCAGTCGCGTGACCAATTGCGCGAACGGCAGGTGTGCTGTCGCCAGGTCAATGCGGTAACGGGCCCAGTCATCCTCGAGGCGACGGTTAAGACCCCACACATAGAACGGCAGCAAGGCTCGGGCGCCGCGCTTGCCGATGCCCCGTACTTCCACATTGTCCGCAAGCGCGTATGCGTCGCTGGGCTTTTCGGCAAGGAGGTAGACAATAACTTTCTCATCCTCTCGCGCGCTGTTCGCCATATTTTGCACAACGCGTTCCGCACCACCGTGTGCAATGCCATTGATGACGTAGATAGACGCAGGCTTTTGCTTCTTGTGCGGAGCCTGCCGGATTGCCAGCGGAAGAATGCCCATGACCAGCACAGAGAACGCATGAGACATCGCCTCATAGGTAAGGAAGGTGCCCAAGAACGCAATCGTGATAAACACGCTGGTCACGTGACCATTCATTAATGGACGTCGCACTGCAAGGTAAAGCAGGACGAGACCAATAATGCCCAGTTCGACCGCAGTCTGAATCACCGAGCTATGGATTTGGACGTACCAGTCCACCGGAATGTTCGCTGATCGCGCTGCAGTGAGACCACTGCCAATGATGGGACTTTGACCGACCCATTGGAACGCACCATGCCACAAGCGAGAACGAGTGTAGAGCGTTTCAGTGGGCAGCTGAATCAGGTTAAATCCTGCAGCAATGGTCCCAGCAAAGGCTCCGAGAAGCATAAGCTCCTTGGCCAGTGCGCCGACGATGAAGCGATTGACCAAAACGAGAAGAAGCGCAAGGACGAGCATCACTAGGACAGCCTTGGACAGGCTCATGACGTAACCAAATGCCGCAATGGGAACAACGATGAGGTTGAGCCAGTTGCGGGTTCGCTTGATCTCAAAGATCGCGACGCCCGCCCAAATAACCATAAATAACGAAGCAAAGTTGGGGTCTTGCGCGTACCCAGCAAATCGGAAATCGCCCAGTGGCGTCGAGGAAATGCCATCGGAGCCCTTCCCCTCATACTCGCTGAAGTAGTTTCGCAGATCGAGACCGCGGTACACGAGGAACATGCTGAGGAAGAGGAAAGCACCCGAAATGTGTGTGCTCACACTCGTTGCTCGCCACGTCAACCGACTCCGGAAGGCAATGACCGTAAACCAGAAAAACAGGTTCAGCGCATTGGCTAGTGCCACAGTGAAGAACTGGTCCTGAACCAGCTCAAGGTCACTGAAAGTCCACGCCACGTTGCAGACCATCGCGAAGACGAAGTACCACAACAGATAGTGATTGGCGCCAGCCGCCCGCAATCGCGGCCACCGCTTCTCCCCCACGCACCGGATAAACCCGATGAAGAAAGCAAGGAGCCCTAGGCCAGCGGGAACAAGCCGGGCATCCTGGCCGAACACGAGCAGTTCTCGGTTAAAAGTGGCGAATATAAACGAAAACAGAAAACCGTTAAATATCCAAGCTTCTACACGCTGCAGCACGGCGCGCTCCTCACAGTGAAAGTCAACTCCGGAATCCACCAACATGGACTGCATATCGGTATGTCGAGTAGTTAGTCTTTAGTGAACGTACACTAAAAGCAGCCGGGAGGTCCCAGTGCGTGGTAGTACGGGGAATGTGTCCAAACCATAATGAGTATGGCAGTACCTGCGTCACAGGGCCGCTTCTTCCATCTAATTTTCACCCCTTGTTCACCTGGTGCATCGAAATATCCACCCCCGGCGAACTATTGGTGAAATAAGCATTAATTCATTACCTATCCCCTTAAATTCTGCGACTTGCCGCCATAAGCTGGGTGAGCAATTCCCGATGGCGACCTCAAACTGCACATACTCGTGACATAAGGATTCGCCCCGTTTAAATCCCCTGGAGTACTCATGCAGACCCTTGTTACTGGCGGCGCTGGTTTTATTGGTTCCCACCTCGTTGATCTACTCATCGCGAAAGGTCACGATGTCGTCGTGATCGACAATCTCAGCAGCGGTACCTTGGACAACCTGGCACAGCACGAAAGTGCAACAAATCTGACATTCATTGAGGATGACCTGCTGACCATGGACATCGACGACGTCGTAGCCCAATACCAGCCCGAAGTCATCTTCCATCTTGCTGCCCAAATTGATGTACGCCGTTCTGTGGAGGACCCTATCCGCGACGCACAGCTGAATATCAGCGCTACGATTCGACTTGCAGAAGCTGCGCGTAAGGCTGGTGTCCGCAAGATCGTCCATACTTCTTCGGGCGGTTCTATTTACGGTCTTCCAGAGGATCTGCCGGTATCCGAGGAAACCCCCCTTGATCCACATTGCCCCTACGCCGCATCCAAGGTTTCAGGTGAGTACTACCTAAACACATTCCGTCATCTATACGGAGTCGACTGCAGCTTCATCGCACCCGCGAACGTGTACGGTCCTCGCCAGAACCCCCATGGCGAGGCTGGCGTGGTCGCGATCTTCTCCGAGGCGCTCCTATCCGGCCGTCCAACCAAGATCTTTGGCGGCGGCACCAACACTCGTGACTACGTCTACGTTGGTGACCTGGTTCGTGCTTTCTACGCAGCATCGGGCGAGCGCGGCAGTGGCATGCGTTTCAACATCGGTACCTCAATCGAAACCACGGACCGCAACCTCCACTCGCTGGTCGCAGAAGTCGTTGGCGCTCCAGACACCCCGGAAGACTTGCCAGCTCGCTTGGGCGATCTTCCGCGCTCCGCGCTCTCGTACGCACGTGCCAAGCACGTGCTCGATTGGGAACCACAGGTCACGCTGCGCGAAGGCATCGAACTGACGGTGGGTTACTTCCGTTCCCGCCACCGTGCACAGCTGTCGCACCAGTTTTCCTAAACCCCTCTCCTCTTCAGCACCCTCACGGCAGGTTGATCAATCATCAACCTGCCTGAGTCATTTGTGAAAGCACCATGAAAAACCTTCTCTACGCGAACTATCTCAAGCGCAGTCTGGACATCGCCGGCGCCCTAGCACTCGGGGCCGTCACCGCTCCCGTAATGGCTGCCGTTGCTATCGGCATCAAGGCCACATCCAAAGGCCCCGTCATCTTCAAGCAGCAACGTCTCGGCAAAGATGAAAGGCCATTCTACATTTGCAAGTTCCGGTCCATGTACACGGAAGCCCCAAGCCTTCCTCCGTACATGCTGCAGGACCCAGACGCATTCATCACGCCGCTAGGAAAATGGCTGCGGAAGACGTCCATCGACGAGCTCCCACAGGTCATGAACGTACTCAAGGGCGACATGAGCTTCATCGGACCGCGCCCAGGTGCTGCGCGCAATGAAGAAGAGCTCCGTATAGCCCGGCGCGAGCTAGGTGTCTTCAACATCCGCCCTGGCATCACTGGCTGGGCACAGGTCAATGGGCGCGACGAGCTCGCGGCGAATCCGGTGGAGAAGGCCGAGTATGACGCGTTCTATGTCAACAACGTTTCACTACGTATGGACCTGCGCTGCCTGATGAACACGGTCAGCACAGTAGCGCTGCGCGAAGGGTACGTAGAGGGCGCGAAGAAGGGGAAGCCAGCCCGCCGCAAGGTCCTCTTCCTCATCCATACTCTCGGTGGGGGCGGCGCTGAGAAGGTCCTTGTTGACCTCACAGCGGCGCTTGATCCGGAAATCTTCGACATCACAGTCATGACGGTCATCGACACCGGTATTTACAAGAAACAGCTCGCCCCTCACGTCACTTATAAGACAATCTTCAAACTGCCGAGTTTCGTAAAGAAGCGCTCGACAGACACATCAGGCACGCTGAACGCCCAAGCAAGCGACAAGACGAAGCTTGCAGCACAGCTGTACGCCAAGGCCTGGCGGTTCATTCCGCTGCACCTCTTCCACCGCGCAACTATCCGCTCCTCCTATGATGTTGAAGTCGCATTCCTCGAGGGCATTCCCGCCAAGATCATCGGCAGTTCGCCTAACCAACGATCGCGCAGATTGGCCTGGATCCATACCGACTTTGCAAAGAACCACAAATCCAAGCAGTTCTTCAAGTCCCGAGCCTCGGAACTTCGCCGTTATGGTGCTTTCGACAAGATCGTGTTCGTTTCCCCCGAATCCCAAGCCGGTTTCGCCCAGGAATTGGGCTCCCCGGTCGACTCAGAGGTTATCCCGAACCCCATCAACGTTGAGCGAGTACAGGAGTGGAGCCAGCAACCGCTGCCAGAAGAAGCCATAGGCACATACGCGAAGGAACACTGTGATATCACCGTTGTTGGCCGTCTCGTCCCAGTAAAGGCACTTGATCGCCTCATCACCGTCGTCCAAAGGTTGCGCGCTGAAGGAGTACGTCTTGATCTCCACATCGTAGGCGACGGCCAGGAGCGAGAAGGCCTCCAAGCTCTAGCCGACTACGCGGACAACATCCACTTCCATGGGTATCAGTCAAATCCGTATCCGTTCATCACTGCGTCTGATCTCTTCATGATTCCATCGCACGCCGAGGGCTTCAGTACCGTCATGCTCGAGAGCCTGCTACTAGGCGTCGCCACTATGTCCACCAAGGTTTCAGGTAGTTCTTTCCTCGAGCCGCAGCAGGTTATAGGAAACGACGAAGCATCGATTACACAGGCGCTTCGCTCCTTTGCAACAGATCACGACTTCGCACGGGAGATCGACTCTGCGTCTGAGCGCGGACAAACCAAAGCGCTACATATGGTCAAGGCAAATCTTCAGCGCATTGAGTCCCTACTCAATGGCAAAGCATCGGACGACTAATCTCTCGGACCTGCGAGCGGGTAGACTGCGGATCGACCCTAGACGCCGTGCAGCCCTCGTGCAGGATTTGCACGACGGGCTGACCACCTCAACCACAGGACTACTATCGTGACTTCTCGCTCCGTCGCTTTCGTCGGACTCGGCTACATCGGACTACCTACTGCTGTCGTTATGGCGAATGCTGGCGTCGAAGTCACCGGTATCGATGTCAACGCTGCCAATGTAGAGCGCATCAACCGCGGCGAGGTCACCATTGTCGAGCCTGGTCTGCAGGACGAGCTCACCAAGGCCCTCGAGTCTGGCCGGTTCCACGCCACCACTCAGCAAGTCCACGCGGACATCTATATCGTCGCAGTGCCCACGCCATTCACGGATACACACGACGTGGACATGAAGTACATCTACTCCGCGGCTGAAGACATTGCTCCGCAGTTAGTCGGCGATGAGCTCATCATTCTCGAGTCCACCTCATCCCCGCAGACTACTGCCAAAATGGCCCAACACATCCTCGAGCTGCGCCCAGATCTCGCAGCCGATAGAACTAACAATTCCGAAGCCAAGCCCGTCGTCTATTTCGCACATTGCCCCGAGCGCATCCTGCCAGGCAACGCCATTGCGGAACTCAAGTCAAACGACCGCATCATCGGCGGACAAACTCCCGAAGCCACCCGCCGTGCCACGGAAATTTATTCGACTTTCTGCACCGGCGAGCTTCTGCCTACCAATGACGTCACAGCCGAGATGGCGAAACTAACGGAGAATTCCTTCCGCGACGTTAATATCGCCTTTGCAAATGAGCTCTCACTCATCTGTGACAACCTCGGCATCGACGTTTGGGAACTCATCAACCTCGCCAACCATCACCCGCGCGTCAATATCCTGCAGCCCGGCCCCGGCGTTGGCGGTCACTGCATCGCTGTCGATCCTTGGTTCATCGTCGCAGCAGATCCTATTAATGCCCGACTCATTCGTACCGCGCGGAACGTCAACGACAGCAAGCCGGCATGGGTCATCGACAAGGTCAAGCAAGCGGTCGCGACTACCCGAGCTACAAAGATCGCGGTGCTTGGCCTCGCGTTCAAAGCGAACATCGACGACCTGCGCCAGTCGCCTGCGCTCAACATCGCCGTAGACCTCGCTGAAGAGCTTCCCGATGCCGCCATCCTCGCCGTCGAGCCAAACATCACCGAGCTACCCAAGCGTCTTAAGGGTTTCGACAACGTTCAGCTCAGCGATTACCAGACCGCCATACATGAAGCTGCAGTCTTGGTCCTCCTGGTCGATCACAAAGAGTTCAGGGAGCTGCCCGCAACTACCATTAAGGGCAAGACCATTGTCGACACCAAGGGCCTATGGGCATAGACCAGACAACACGAGGTGGGGAAGAACCGCTTGGAGGGGCTTCGGCCCCTCCACCAGGTTTTTAGTCTCCAAAAGCGGCTTTCGCCGCCCTCTATCGGCTTTCATCGTTGTTTCTTCTTTCCCGCTGAGCCCCGTCTCGGTCGCACAAGCCGCCAGAGGAACGAGTGACGCACAACACTGTGCACACGTAGAACTCCGAGGAAGCCTATAGCCTTGCCGCAGTCCTCTATTACGCAACATCCGGGGAGCCAGCGAGCCGTAAACGCCTCCGTGCCCATCGCCGGTGCCGCGAACAACGGGTCTGACCCCAGAAAGTGGACACGTCGGGGCTTAGGCTGCCGTTTCGGCGTAGTTGGTACCGGTAATCCGCGTAGTTGGTACCGGGTTTCCGGGTAGGTGGTACCGTCATTCATTTTCGGTCATCGTATAGGTGGCGTTGGCGCAACCCGTGCCAACGCGTCATCACCTTTCATGACCTCAAGGAGTGCCTTTCATGGCCAACTTCAAAGACATCATGGCACTGTTGAGGTTACCCTCGTTTAGTGGACACCCTATTT
>NZ_KQ959735.1:0-55450 GCF_001552965.1 Corynebacterium sp. DNF00584
CACCGGCTCGTGCTGCGCATGTGGTTATTCGTCTTGATGAGCATGAGGAGTACGTGGCTGAGGGCAAGCTTATTCGTGCTACGGATGGCACGGTGCGCCCGGCTCGTTTGCTCGCCCAGGACAAGCTTGCGGAGGTCGGCTACGTCACGTTGGTGACCGATTGGGGTGAGCCGGTGGATTGCTTTAAGTCGACGCCGATCTTCAATGAGAAGCAAACGCTCATGGCGTTTGCTTTGCATCCGCAGTGTATTCATCCGGGTTGTGTGACGCCGGCTTTGTTGTGCGAGCGTGACCACTTTATCCCGCGGAACAAGGGCGGCGACACGAATGTCGCGAACCTTGTGCCGTTATGCCGGTTCCATAACGGGCGCAAGGCCGATGGTGATTCGTATACCCGTGATGCCGAGGGCAATTACTGGTACGTCACGCCGTATGGCAAGCGCCTGCTCTGCACCGTGGACTAACCCCCCACAAACGAAAACCCGCCCCGCAGGGCGGGTCATTCGGCATGCCGTTTTATACAGCGCACTGCGTCGAAGTGTTCTTGTCGTAGTTCGAGTACTGCTGCAGCGCGTACTGGAACGCCAGCGCGTACTGGTCGGCGCCTTCGATTTCGGGGTGGACGCCGTCGGCGCGCAGGAGCGACGTGTTGGACTGTGCGTGCGTGCACCAGTCCGCGATGTAGACGTTCTTGTGGTCCTTGGCCGCTTGGATGACCTCGGCGCGCGCGCCGGGCATCCAGTCCCGGTCGCCGTAGGGGACGGAGAGAACGATGGTGCGGTCGGGGCCGATGGCATCGATAAGCTCATCGAGCTGTCCGGGGAACGCCGCGCCATTCGTGCCGAAGCCGAGGAAGACTGTATCGCGCAGCTGGCCCGTACTCTTCAGCTCCTGGACGATTGGAATCGCCGCGGTGTAGTGACGCGAGACCGTCGCGTCGATGTAGAGACCAGGGAAACGGGTGTTGAGCGCGGCGCTCGAGGCGAGCATGACCGAGTCGCCGATGGCGGTTATCTCTGGGCCGCGCGGCATGGGGCGGGTCTTCTTAGCAGTCGTCGTGGGAGCGGCGGCCTCGGGAGCTGGCGTGCTTCCCGAGTTATTGAGCTGTTGCAGCTCTTCGAGGTCGCGTTCGAGCTGCGTCTTATCGCTCGACGTCACGACGCCGTAGACCACGCCTGCCAGCGACGCAACGACGAGCAGCGGCACGAGCGGCCACGCGACCTTCGCGAAGCCGTACCGCAGCTCGGCAAGGCCCGGGCGGGAGGCCCAGTACGTCGTCCACGCCTTCTTGTATCCGCCGCGACGGAACGGGTTTTCAATGAACTGGTACGAGATTTCCGCCAGGAGGAAGGACAGCGGTAACGCCACAAGCCCCCACACCCAGGCGTGCTCGCGCTTTGAGTCGAAGAGCGCGATGAGGATCATGATGAGCGGCCAGTGCCACAGGTAGAGCGAGAACGAGCGTTGGCCCAGCCACCGCATGACGGTCGTGCTGAAGAGCCACGTGAGCGGACGCGCGTCGCGCACGACACCCCAGAGCATGAGCGCTCCCAGCACGCTCGTAAGCATCAGCCCGCCGCGGTAGGTGAATTCCAGATCGTCTGTCATGAAAATGAGCTGCGCGAGGTACGCGAGCAACGTCAGCGGCGCGAGGACCTGCGCCGCGATAGCGCCTGCGCGGCGCGACGATGGCCAGGAGTCCGCCGCTGGGTCCGAGTGCGTCGACGTAATGATGAGCGACAGCGCCGCACCGATGAGCAAGCCAAACGCGTGCGTATCCGTGCCGTAGTAGACACGCGTCGGGTCCTCGCCTGGGGTGTAGATAAACCACATGGCGACCGCGGACGCCGCGGCCAGCACGACCGACACGATAATCGGCACGCGCCGCGGATACCGCCGCACGACGATAAACAGCCCCGCGATAAGCAGCGGCCAGATGAGATAGAACTGCTCCTCCACGGCGAGCGACCAGTAGTGCGCGAAGACCTGAATCTCGTTGTCCGCAAAGTAAGACTGGGAGGTGGCAATCTGCGTCCAGTTATTGACGAAGAAGAGCGTGCCCAGGAACTGCTCGCGAATCCCCACGGCCAGGTCGCCGCCAATCGCCGCGACAATCGCCGTACAGATCACCAGCACCGTCACGGCTGCCGGCAAAATGCGCCGGAAACGCCGGACCCAGAAATCCTTGAGACTAATGCGCCCCGTGACGCGGAACTCGCGCACGAGCAGCGACGTAATAAGGAAGCCCGACAGGACAAAGAACATGTCCACGCCCAGGTAGCCGCCGGGCAGCACATCGCCAAAGAAGTGATAAATGACCACAGCGAGTACCGCCAGGCCGCGCAGGCCGTCAAGACCCGGCACCAGACGCAGCCGGGTGCGCGCATTCTTTCGCACCGCCGCGGACTCGACCGGCGTGGCAAGCGCCCGCTTGCCGATGCCCCCATCGCCCACCGCAGCCTCCGCCTCCGCCGCCCGGGCGGCGCTGCGTTGTGCCGCCGAGGGAATGACAACCGGCATCGCGCGCTTGCGAGCCATGGGTCCAGCAGTTGCGGTTGCAGCAGCGGCCGCCGCGGCCGCGAGTGCTCCTGCCGTCTCGGCAGCGGGCTTGTCAGCTACGGGTTGCGATGCAGGCGTTTCAACTCGGGGCGCTGGGGAGGAGAGAATTCCCGACAAGCGCCGCAGCACCCGACGCGCAGCCGGCGACGGCTCTGGTTCGTCATCCGTTGCGGGAGCGGGGCGCAGGCTGGCGGGGAGGCGGCGTGCGGCGACGCGGTTGGCGGGCGTTGCTTCGCGCTCGAGTGGGGGCGCTGGGCGTAGCGGACGGGGAGCCGCAGGCGCGGGAACCGGGGCCAGGGTAGCTGCGGGGACGGTGAGGAGCGTGGCGAGCCGGCGGTGCGCGCGGCGCGCGGCGGGCGAGAGCTCTGGTTCTTCGTCCGTGGCGGGAGCGGGGCGCAGGCTGGCGGGGAGGCGTCGTGCGGCGACGCGGTTGGCGGGCGTTGCTTCGCGCTCGAGTGGGGGCGCTGGGCGTAGCGGACGGGGAGCCGCAGGCGCGGGAACCGGGGCCAGGGTAGCTGCGGGGACGGTGAGGAGCGTGGCGAGCCGGCGGTGCGCGCGGCGCGCGGTGGGCGAGAGTTCTGGTTCTTCGTGCGTTGCGGGAGCAGGGCGCAGGCTGGCGGGGAGGCGGCGTGCAGCGACGCGGTTGGCCGGTGTCGCCTGGCGCGGGGCAGGCGCGGCGTGACGCGGCGGGCGCGCGATGGGCTCGGGAACTGCGGGGCGGGAAACTGGGGCCGACTCCGGAGACTGGGGCGCGGGAAGCTCGTTGTCACGGTGGGTGCCGGTGACGCGATCAACAATCGACCGAAGGAAGCGTTTCACAAAATCTCCCGCATGAGAAGATGGTACAAGGACGTGCTATAGCTTAACCCCCACGGCGGGATGGGCGTTAGCCGCGGGCGGCGCGATACGCGGCCTGCGCGCGCACGGCGTCGAGGCCATCCGGCAGCGGCACGGCGAGGATCGCCGAGTGCGTCGCAACGGTGGCGTCGGGCAGGCGTAGCTGCGGGGCGTCGAGGAGGAACAGGCCCGTCGTCGTGGGGGAGAGCGCGACGGGAACGAGCGTCCACAGCTGAAGGATGGGCATGGCGGCTTGGGCAAGGCCGAGCTCGAAGGCGCGGGCAGCGGGCAGCTGCGGGCGCAGGAAGTCCGCGATGCCGTGGTCCGCGCCGAAGCGGCGCACATTGGCGGCGGCGCGGCGGGCCGGCGGGGCGAGTTCTTCGTCGGCCCAGGCCCACGTCCACGTGTCGTCCGTGATGGTCGCGAGGACCGGGGCGACGGCCTCGAAAGCATGGCCGCCGGCAGAGACGGTGGCGCGGCCCTCGAGCAGGCGCGGGGACACTTGCGCGTGGGGGAAGCGGGCATCGACGAAGAACTGGTGCTCGGCAGCGAGGTAGTGGGCATCTGCGCGCACATCGGCGAGGGTGAGCGAGGAACCCCAGCCGGTCAACCGCGTGCCGTCGAAGCGCGGTGCGGGAATCTGTTGGCCGGTGGCTTGGGCGTAGGCCTCGAGGGCGCGCCGCTCGTCGGTCGCGGGAGTGGACTGTGCGAGCCCGGCGGCAATCGCCTCGGACAGCGGCACGCCGTTGCCGCGGAAGGCGACGGCGACGGCGGCGAGTGCGTCGTCCTGCTCGGCGATGAGCACCGGCGAGCCGCCCACGACGGTGCGCGCGGCGGCGAGAAGCTTCGGAGAATAAGGCTGGGTGCCGCTCAGCTCGGGCACAGTAAGCCCCGCGGTCATGGAGGTGGCCCACGTCCACTGGCCGTCGCGGAGGACGGCCAGGCGAGTGCCCTCGAGATCATGGACGCCGGTCTGGGCGTCGATGCGCAGCTGGACGGGGACATCGGGAAGCGGGGCGCCAGCGCCGTCACGGTCGGCCGCGAAGTTATACTCCGCCGAGCTTACGGGCCCGAGTGCCTGCGCGAACGCGAGGTCTTGGGCTGCGGAGACGAAGAGTCCGTCGGCAAGCACATCGGCGAGCGTGGCAGGCGCGGGCAGCGGCATGGCGTGGAATGCTCCTTACAGAGGGTTAGGCCAACGGGGCCGCGACGGCGTCCTCGTAGGCGGAGATAAGGGACATCGTAGACTCTCGCCACGAGTATTTTTCGGCCTCGGCGCGCGCGGCGGCGCCCATTTCTGCGCGCGCCGTGGGATCGGTGAGGAGGTCGGCGATGGCTGCGGCCCAGGCGGCATCGGGAAGCTCGGGCTCAATGAGGCGGCCGGTGACGCCTTCGGTGATGACGAAGGGAATGCCGCCGGCGCGGGTGCCCACGACGGGCACGCCCGAGGCGAAGGACTCGAGCGCGACAAGGCCGAGAGTCTCCGTCTGGGAGGGGAAGACGAAGACGTCGCCGGAGGCGAAGGCGGCGGCGAGGTCCTCACCGGAGAGGTAGCCGGTGAAGACGGTGCCGTCGTCGAAGTGTTGCTTGAGCTCCTCGAGGTAGGGGCCTGCGCCGACGATGGCGAGGCGCGCGCTGGGGACTTTCTCGCGGACGCTTTGTGCGATGGCGGGGAGACGGTCCAAGTCCTTTTCCTTGGAGACGCGGCCGACGTAGACGAAGAGCGGGTCCTCGGGGTGGCCGTCGCTAAGCCGGTCGCGCATCTCACGTGTGGCCTTGGAGGGGTGGTAGCCGTGGGTGTCGACGGCCTTGGGCCACAGCCGGACGTTGCGGATGCCCAGGTCGCGAGCCTTGGTCACCATGGGGCCGGAGGTGCACAGGTTTACCGCAGCCTGGTTGTGGAGGTACTTCAGCGCGGCGACGGTGAGCGGCTTGGTCCAGCCGATGCCGAGGGCCTCGACGTATTCGGGCACGTTGGTGTGGAAGCTCGCGACGAGCGGGACGGCGTCGAGCTTCGCGGCAAAGACGCCCAGCGCCGCGGTCCAGATGGGGTTGACGGCGTGGATGACGTCGGGGTCGAAGGCGCGGATTTCCTTGAAGAAGCGCGCGGACGGGAGACCGAACTTGATTTCCGGGTAGACGGGCAGTGCGAGCGACGGGATGCGGTGGACCGGGAACCCCGCGAAGGTCGCGGGCGGGGTGCCGGGTGCGAAGATGGCGACCTCGTGGCCCAAGGCTGCGAGCTGCTCGATGGTACGGGTCAGTCGCGTGACCACGCCGTCGATTTTGGGGAGGAAGACCTCCGTGACGATGGCTACTCTCATGAAAGTTCGGGCACACCTGCGCGCTGGTTCTTCGTCCACAGGGACTGCGCGGGGATCTTGTCACGGTCGACGCGATCGGCGTAGCGCTGGGCGACTTCCTCGACTTCGTGGAGCAGGCCCTCGGCGAGCGTGGTGGGCTTAAGCCCCAGGGAGAGGAACGTGTCGTTGGAGACGAAGAGCTCGTTTTCCGCTGATTCCTTGCGCGGGTTGGGCACGTAGGCCACGGCGGCGCCGGAAATCTGCGCGACGAGCTCGGCAAGGTCGCGGACGCGGTGCGTTTCCGTCATCTGGTTGATGATCTTCACGCGCTCGCCACGCGCCGGCGGGTTCTCGAGCGCGAGCTCGATGCAGCGGACCATGTCACGGATGTGGATAAATGCGCGGGTCTGGCCGCCCGTGCCGTGGACGGTGAGCGGGTAGCCGATGCCGGCCTGGATGAGGAAGCGGTTGAGCACCGTGCCATAGTCGCCGTCGTAGTCGAAGCGGTTGATAAGGCGCTCGTCCCGCGCCGTCTGCTCGGTCCACGTGCCCCAGATGATGCCCTGGTGGAGGTCGGTGACGCGCAGCTCGTCGTTCTTCGCGTAGTACGCAAAAAGGTGCTGGTCGAGCACCTTCGTCATGTGGTAGACGGAGCCCGGGTTGGACGGGTAGAGGATGGACTGCTCGATGTTGCCGTGGTCGTCCGTGTGGACCATGACGTCGAGGTAGCCTTCCGGAATCTTCATGCCCGCGGTGCCGTAGCCGTAGACGCCCATGGTGCCCAGGTGCACGACGTGGATATCGAGCCCGGACTCCACGATGGCCGCGAGCAAGTTGTGCGTCGCGTTGATGTTGTTATCCACCGTGTAGCGCTTCGTGCGTGAGTTCTTCATGGAGTACGGCGCGGCGCGTTGCTCGGCGAAGTGCACGACGGCATCGGGAGCCTCCGCGCGCAGGAAATCGAGCAGGGCGTCGTAGTCTTGCGCGACGTCGATATTGCGGAAGCCGATGGTCTTGCCGGTGACCTCGTACCAGGCGTCCAGGCGCTCCGCGATGGAGGCGATGAGGGTGAGCGATTCCGCGCCGAGTTCTTTATCGATGGCGCGGCGGGAGAGGTTGTCGATGATGGTGACGTCGTGTCCCCGGTCCGAGAGGTAGAGGGATGCGGGCCAGCCGCAGAATCCGTCGCCGCCCAGAATCGCGATCTTCACTGTGGTGTTCACTCCTCGTGCTCGTGCGCCCGCCGAGTTGCGGGGCCTTTGCACGACAATACCCCGGCCTTCCGCCCGCAATGGGGGGATCCGGGGTAAATACTTGGTGAACTAGGCGCGGAGCTTTCCGATGCCACGTACCACCCGCACGGCACGAGCGATCAGCGCCCGGCCCTGTTCAGGGGTGCGATCCGGGCCGAGCTCGTCGTAGATGTGCAAGGCATGGCCGATGCCCCCGGCGCCGGCCTGGAGGGCGACAAGGATATCGAACTCGTCCATACTGGGGAAGCGTTCCTGGAAGGCGGTGATGATGGGAGCCGCGGCGGCGCGGGCTGTCTCCTCGTCCGCGCCGAGGGCGCTGGGGCCTCGGTGCTGCATCTCCATGGCCTGACCGATGGCGAGCAGCGTGCTGAGCGAGTAGAGCTCAACGCCGTCGTCGGAGAGGGCATCGCCCAGCAAGCGCTCGAGGACGTCGAGCATGTCGAGGCCCGTGGGGAGCGCGCGGATATCCTCGGCGATGACGGCGAACGTGCCCGCGATGAAGTCGACGAGGGGCTCTTCCAGACTCGAGAAATAGTTGTGGAAGGTGCGGGGAGAAACGCCGGCGGCGTCCGCGACGGCGGCGACGGTAAGCGCGTCGAAGCCCTCGCGCAGCACGATATTAGCTGCCGACTCCGCGATGGCGGTGTGTGTCGCTTGCTTCTTCTTATCCCGCAGTCCGGTCACTAGTTCTTCACCTTCTCGCGCTGGCTGGCCTCGAGCGCCGCGCGGTCGCGGGAGAGGGCCTCGCCTTCGATATCCATGTTGGGAAGCAGCTTATCGAGCCACTTCGGGATCCACCAAGCCTTCTCGTCGAGGAGGAACATCGTGGCAGGGATGAGCATCATGCGGACGATGAAGGCGTCAATGAACACGCCCACGGCGAGCGCGAAGCCCATCGTCTTAATGAATGGCATGTCGATGAGCATGAACGCCGCGAAGACGGAGATCATGATGAGTGCTGCGGCCGTCACGGTGCGGGCGCCGTGCTTGAAACCGTTGGAGGTTGCGTTGCCCGCGGTCTTGCCGTGGACGAAGCCTTCGCGCATGCGGGTGACGAGGAAGACTTGGTAGTCCATGGCGAGGCCGAAGGTCAGGCCGATGAGCATGATGGGCAGGAAGGAAAGGATGGGCTGTGGGTCGTCGATGATGCCGAACATGCCCTTCTGGAAGATGGCGACGGTAATGCCGAAAGTCGCGGCCATGGAGAGGCCGAAGCCGGCGGCCGCGATGAGCGGCACCCAGATGGAGCGGAAGACGAGCAGCAGGACGAAGAACGCGAGGACCAGGACGATCGCGATATACGGAACGAGAACGCTATTGAGCTTCTCCGAGATGTCGTTGAAGATAGGCGTGATGCCCGTGACGCCATAGGTGCCGCCGGTGTTCTCCTCGAACTCGCCCTTGTAGTCGCGCAGGTGCTCGAGCGTGGTCGTCGTGGCCTCGTCCGTGGCGCCGGTGGTGGGGGTAATCATGATGCGGGCGGCATCGTTCGCCTCGTTCATGCCTGCGATCTGGGCGTTGACGACGCCCTCGGTCGTAGCGAAGTCCTGCAGAAGCTCCTGGAGGGCCGGCATGCGGTCTTGCTCGGAGACGTTCGCGAGGTCGACGAAGGCGATCATCGGGGCGTTGCGGCCGGGGCCGAAGGCTTCTTCGGTCATCTCGTACGCGTTGCGCTGCGGTGAGCCGAGCTTGGCGGTGCCGTCGGTGGGCATCGCGAGCGTGAGGTTCGCAGCAGGGATGGCGAGGACGCCGAGCAGGACGACGCCCGCGACGAGGTGGAGGAACGGATGCGCGCGGATGCGGCGGACCCAGAGCAGCCCCATGGTCGGCTTCTCGTCCTCGGGATCCGGGACCTTGGGGCCGGGGACGCGGGCGGCGAAGATTTTTGTGCCAAGCAGGCCGAGCAGCGCCGGGATGAACGTGAGCGCGACGAGTACGGCGATGACGACGGTCACGGCGGCGGCAATGGCCATCGTGGACAGGAACGGGATGCCGATGATGGTGAGCGCGGCGAGTGCAATGACCACCGTCGTGCCGGCGAAAACGACGGAGGAGCCGGCGGTGCCGAGCGCCATGCCCATGGAGTGGGCGCGGGTGGCCTTGTCCATCTTCTTCAGTTCCGCGGCGAGTTCCTTGGGGCTCAAGTCGTTGAGGCCGGAGGAGGTGATGAGCTCGTTGCGGAAGCGCGCGACGATAAACAACGCGTAGTCGATGCCGACGGCGAGGCCGATCATGGACGCGAGCATGGGCGTCATGTCGGAGACGGAGTCGGTGAAGATCGTGGCGAGCTGGACGCCGAGGAGCCCCACGCCCACGCCGATGACGGCGGAGATGAGCGGCATGCCTGCGGCGACGAAGGAGCCGAAGGTGATGAGCAGGACGATGGCGGCGACGATGAGGCCGAGGATCTCGGACGTGCCGTTCATCTCGTCCGCGCCGCTAAAGGCGTTGCCGCCGTAGGCGACGGTGAGGTCGCCCTCGTCAGCGTGGGTGAGTACGTCGGTGACGGCGGACTTCTCTTCCGTGGGAATCTCGGTGATGGTGTCCGCGTCGAAGGTAATCGACAGCGTGCCGGTGCGCTTATCGGCGCTCAGCGGCGAAATGGCGGCGAGGTTCGCGTCGATCTGCTCCTGCGGCATGCCCTGGGCCGAGAGCTGCTCGGTCATCTGCTTCTGCATGCCGGCGGCCGCCATGACGGGGCTCACGAGAGCGTCGGTGTCGGTGAGCGCGCCGGTGTCCTTGAGATTCGCGATGAGCTGATCGACCTCGGCGGCGACGTCCGGGTCGGCGAGGGTCTTACCCTCCGGCGCCTCGATGATGACATTGGCGGTCGGCGCGTCCATGGACTCGCCGCTGTCGCCGAAGCGTTCGTTCATCTGCTCCATCGTCACGGTGGAGTCCATGTCCGGCATGGAGAAGGAGGGGTTGGGGGACTTCGCGAAGCCGGCCGCCAGGCCGCCCATCGCGATGAGGAGTACCAGCCAGAAGGCTAAAAAGGGCCACACCTTGCGGTACGACCACGAGCCAACGCGGTAGAGGAATTTCGACATGTAATTCTTTCTCTCGATAACAGTGCATGACCCGTGCGACGTCACGGCCGCGGGGATACGTGCATACCCTACGCAATTTTGCGGAGATGGTGCAAATTTAACGGTTAAAGTTGCGCGCCGGCGGTGGGCTAGACTGTCCCGCATGCTCCATGCCGTCCTTTATGCCCTCCTTGACTCCGTGAATGCGCTGCTCATCGGCATCCTCGTCGCGATTGGCATCATGCTGCCGCGCGGGATGTACCGCAAGATCGCCACGCTTGTGGTCGTGGGAGACTGGCTGGGCGTGCTTGCTGCGACGGCGCTCGTGTTCTTCATCTTTCTTGGCATCAAGGACCAGATCATCGCGGTCCTCGGCTCGCCCGTCGCAGGCATCGTGCTCATCGTCGTTGGCATACTCCTTGCGCTCGGCGCGTGGCGCTCGAAGGGCCAGTCGAGCCCGCTCGTGGAGAAACTTCTGGGCCCTCTGCGCACTCCGTCGTTGCTCACGGGGCTTGTCGGCTTCGCGATGGGCGTTATCCAATCGCTCACGTCCGTGCCGTTCTACTACGGCCTCATGCACTTGGCGGCGGGCGACCTCTCGGTGAATTCGCGGATCAGCGCGGGCCTGCTCTACGCCTGCTTAGCACTGAGCCTGCCCACGCTGTGCGGCCTGGGGCTCGCGATGGTGCGCCATTACCCGGACAGCCCAGCCGGGCGCATCTTCGCGGCTGCGCGCCGCAACTCGACCCAGGTCGCGCTGTACTCGGGCTACGCGGTCGCGGGCTTCCTCATCATCATGGGCGTGGTCTCGCTCTAGAACCAGACGTCCTCGAGTCGTAGGGACTCGGACTCGGGTGCTTGGCCGCGGGCGGTCTCGACGTAGCGCGCGGCGTGCGGGATAAACGCGGCGGATTCCTCGGGGCTCAGCTCGCGGCGGACCTTGGCGGGCACGCCAGCGGCGAGCGAGCGCGCCGGGATGTGCTGGCCCTCGAGGACCACGGCGCCACCGGCGATGAGCGAGCCGGTACCGATGCGCGAGCGCGAGAGCACGGTGGCCTGCATGCCCACGAGCGTGCCGGACTCGACGTGTGCGCCGTGGACCATCGCCATGTGGCCCACGGTCACGTCGTCTTCGAGGACGCAGTCTGCGTCGCGGTCGACGTGGAGTACGCAATTGTCCTGGATGTTCGTGCGCGCGCCGATACGGATGGCGCCCACGTCGGCGCGCAGGACCGTGCCGTAGAAGACGGAGGAATCGGGGCCGATTTCCACGTCGCCGATAATCGTGGCGTTCGGCGCGATAAACGCGCTGCGGTGGATGCGGGGACGGACGCCGTTGAAAGGAAGAATGAGCATGGTTTACTCCACGGAGATTGCGAGGGTTTCGGACAGTTCGTAGTCGCCCGGCTCGGCGCGCAGGGTCTCTAGGAGTGCGGCGCGCGTGTCCGGGTCGAGCGGGATGGCCCAGCCCTTCTTCGGGTCGCGGACGGGGACCTCGGGGCGCGGGGAGGGGGAGAAGAAGACGCGGGTGGGGGCATCGGCAAGCCAGGCAGGCTCGGCGGCGCGGGCGACCTCACGAAGCGCTGCGACGCCGGAAGGGTCGGTGACGACGATGAGCAAGGTTCCGGCGGTGTGGACCTCGAGGTGGCCGACCTCGACGACGGGCGCGCCAGCCTCGGGCGTGGCGAGGCGCGGGGCCTTGGGGCCGGTGAGCGAGCGGAGCGCGTCAAGTAATCCCATGTGAACATCGTAAGCAGCTGTGTACAGTAAAACAACGTGATTGATGCAAGAAATACCGCCCTGATTTTTGAAGGTGGCGGCATGCGTAACTCGTACACGGCGGCCTGCGTGGCCAAGCTCATCGAGGAAGACGTGCAGTTCGGCTGGGTGGGCGGCGTGTCCGCAGGAGCCTCGCACGCCGTGAACTATCTCTCGCACGATGCGTGGCGGGCGAAGGAATCTTTCGTGGACTTTGCCCATAACCCCAGCTTCGGCGGGGTGTCCTCGCTGCTGCGCGGCACGGGGTATTTCAATGCGGAGTATACTTATGAGCGCTCCTCGGATGAGGAACTGCCCTTCGACTTCGAAGCATTTCTGGCCAATTCGGCGGAGATGAATCTCGCGACGACGCGCGCGGATACAGGCGAGTCTGTCTACATTACGCGCGACGATATTTACGAGCAGTCGGATTTGAATATGTACGTGCGCGCGTCCTCGACGCTGCCGCTTATCATGCCGTTGCGTTTTATTGACGGCGTGCCGTATGTGGACGGCGCGCTGGGCGAGTCCGGCGGCATCTCCATCGACCAGGCGGAGAAGGCTGGCTACGAGAAGTTCCTTTTTGTGGGCACGCACCCGCGCGGCTACGTCCGACCGCAGGTTACACGCCGCCGCGCCGTGCGCCGCGTGCTGGGCCGGTACCCCGCGGTCGCGGAGGCGCTCATCCAACGTCCGGACCGGTATAACGCGTCGAAGGACCGGCTGCTGGAGCTGGAAAAGGAAGGCCGCGCGCAGCTGTTCTTCCCGGAGGATATGCAGGTCGCGTCGACGGAAAAGAACGTCGCCAAGCTGCGGGCGAACTTCGACGCGGGGCGCGCGCAGATGTACGCCGAGTGGCCCGCGTGGAAGGAATTCCTCACTTCCTAACCGAAAGGGTGGCGCAGGTCACGAAGGAACTGTACGATTTATTCTAACTTCGTACAGATTCTTCTTGGGAGGCCTTGTGACCCTGCAGGATACCGATATCGTCATCGTGGGCGCCGCGCGCACCCCCTTTGGCAAGCTGTTGGGCAGGCTTGCTGCACTGCCCGCCACCGACCTGGGCGCGCACGCCATCCGCGGCGCGCTTGAGCAGGCGCGCGTGGAGCCCGAGCTTGTCGATGCCGTCGTCTTCGGCCAGGTCCTCCAGGCCGGCGTTGGCCAGAATCCCACGAAGCAGGCCGCGCTCGCGGCCGGGATTTCGCCGCGGGCGCATACGACGACGGTGAATAAGATTTGCCTTTCCGGGCTCACGGCCGTCATCGACGCGGCGCGTCTGCTGCGCGCGGGCGAGGCCGAGGTCGTCGTCGCCGGCGGCATGGAATCCATGACGAATGCGCCGCACCTGCTGCCGCGCTCGCGCGCCGGCGTGAAATTCGGGGCGTTTGAGGCGCTCGACCACATGGAACACGACGGCTTGCGCGCCGCGGACCTGGGTATTTCCATGGGCTCGCTGTCCGAGAAATACGCGGACCGCTATCCCGTCACCCGCGAAGAACAGGACCATTGCGCGGCGCTGAGCCACCAACGCGCGCTCGCCGCGACGCAGGACGACACGCTCGCCCGCGAAATCGTGCCGCTTACCATCGAGACCCGCAAGGGCTCGGTGACCATCGAGTCCGACGAGGGCATCCGCGAGGGCGTCACGGACGAGTCGTTGGCCAAGCTCCGCCCGGCCTTTGAGAAGGGCGGCTCGATTACGGCGGGCAATTCCTCGCCCATTACGGACGGCGCGGCGGCGGTTGTGCTCACCACGGCCGCGCATGCCGCGGCGCAGGGCTGGGAGGTTCTCGCCGCGCTGCGTTCGGTGGGCCAGACCGCCGGCCCTGATTCCTCGCTGCAGCAACAGCCTGCCGATGCCCTCCTCCGCGCCCTTGAGCGCGAGGGCTGGGACGCAGGCTCCCTCGACCACGTGGAAATCAACGAGGCCTTTGCCGCCGTCGTCGTCCATTCCGCGCGCACCCTGGGCCTGGACCCGGACGCGGTCAACCCGCAGGGCGGAGCGATTGCGATGGGGCACCCCATCGGGGCATCGGGAGCGCGCTTGGTCGTGCATGCGGCGCACCAGCTGGCGGCGGGCGCGGGTTCGCGCGCGGGTGTTGCGCTCTGCGGTGGCGGGGGACAAGGCGAGGCCCTGCTGCTCGAAGCGAAATAGAAAGGAACTGTGAGATGTCTGTAGAAATCACCGAGGGCGAGGTTCTCGCTTCTGTGCGCGACGGCGTGGGCACGCTCACGCTTAACCGGCCTAAGGCGCTCAACGCGTTGACCTTGGACATGATTCGTGAGTTCACCCGCGTTCTGCGTGCGTGGGCGGACGATGACGCGGTGCGTCTCGTGCTCGTGCGGGGTGCTGGTGAGCGCGGCCTGTGCGCTGGCGGCGACGTCGCGGCGCTCTACCGCGACGCAGTCGCCGAGGGTGGACCAGGCGACTTCGGCGCCACGTTTTGGCGCGAGGAGTACGAGCTTAACCACTATATTTCGATCTACCCCAAGCCGTACGTGGCGCTGCAGACGGGCATCGTGCTGGGTGGCGGCATCGGGATCTCGGCGCACGGCAGCCACCGGATCGTCACGGATGACTCGCGCCTGGGCATGCCCGAGGTCGGCATCGGCTACTCGCCGGATGCCGGTGGCTCCTACGTCCTCGCGCGTGCGGCGGATCGGCTGGGCTTCCATCTGGGCTACACCGCGGCCCACGTCGGCGCGGCCGAGACCATCGACACCGGCTTCGCAGACTACTACGTGCCGCAGGACCAGATTGAGTCGCTCGTGGCACGGCTGCACGAGACCGCGGACCCGGCCGTCATCGCGGAGTTCGCGCAGGACGCCGGTCCGGGCTTCGGCGAGGACCGTGCCGAGATGGTCGAGGCCTACGCCGCGCCCACGGCCGAGGCGACGCTCGAGCGACTCGACGCGCTGGCCGCCGAGCACGGCGAGGAGCACTGGGCTGCGAAGGCCGCCAAGCGCATTCGCCGCAACTCGCCGCTGGGCATCCGCGTGACCGAGGAAGGCCTGGAGCGCGCGGCGCAGCACAGCCTCGCGGACGTGCTCACGCAGGAATTCTGGATGTCGCTCAATATGCAGCGCCACCCCGAGTTTGCCGAGGGCATCCGCGCCCAAATCATCGACAAGGACCGCAGCCCGCACTGGAAGTACGCCACGATCGCGGACGTGCCGGGCGACGTGGGCGCCATCTTCGCCCCCATCGACGGCATTGCGCCGCCGGATTTCACCAAGAACGTTTAACGCACGACTGAAGGAGACACCATGGCCATCCTCACCGAGACCCGCGACCGCGTCGCGCTCATTACACTCAACCGTCCCGAGGCGCTCAACGCGCTCAACAAGGCCACGATGGAGGAGGTGACCTCCGCCGTCGCTCAGTTCGACGCGGAAGAGAACATCGGGGCTATCGTCATCACGGGCTCCGAGAAGGCCTTCGCCGCCGGCGCCGACATCAAGGAGATGGCGCCGCGCGGCGCGACCGAGATGTACTCGACCAACTGGTTCGCGGACTGGGATATCCTCACCCGCGCGCGCACGCCGATCATCGCGGCCGTCAACGGCTACGCGCTCGGCGGCGGCTGCGAGCTGGCCATGATGTGCGACTTCATTATCGCTGGCGACCGCGCCAAGTTCGGCCAGCCCGAGGTCAACCTCGGCGTCACCCCGGGCATGGGCGGCTCCCAGCGCCTCACGCGCGCCGTGGGCAAGGCCAAGTCCATGGAGATGTGCCTCACCGGCCGCATGATGGACGCCGAGGAAGCCGAGCGCTCCGGGCTCGTCGCCCGCGTCGTCCCCGCCGGCGAGCTCCTCGACGAGGCGCTGAAGACCGCCGCGACCATCGCGGCCAAATCGCTTATCGCGACGACCATGATTAAGGAGCAGGTCAACGCCGCCTACGAGACGACCCTCGCACAGGGCCTCCTCTTCGAGCGCCGCACCTTCCACTCCATCTTCTCCTCCAACGACCAGAAGGAAGGCATGGCCGCCTTCGCCGAGAAGCGCGACGCCAACTTCACGCACTCCTAAAATTCAGTTTTCGCTTGCGCACCCACATTTGGAGGGCTCTACAGCTGTTGCTTCCGCGCGCACTGTGGGGACCTCTTGTGCTCATTTTCGTTTAGTGTCGCTGATAGTGGTGCTCTACGTGCCGCTTCTCGTGGATGCATAAATATGGTTTCCTTATGGAAATTGATATTCATATGGGATGATGAACGGGCTTAACAATTACTTCATTCTTTGTCTGCTGTTTGAGCCAACGAGCTTGTGGCTGCCTGCGGTGGAGGTCGCTTGTAGCGTGACGAGCCGGCAAGGAGACAACGCCGGAAGGGGACAACCACACCACCATGTTGAACGTCAGCGATCCGAATTTGAAACACGATGCCGGTAGCGACCTCGACCCCAGTCCTCAGCTGGTTCATGTGGTGTGGTCACTTGCAGCGTTGGTGGCGCTGTTGAGCGGGGCAGCAGTCGGAGCGCTGGGATTGGGTTTCATTGCAAAGAAAATAGGAGCTCCTGTTCCGGATTTCGCGACGGTAGGCGGCGTCCTTCTGGGAACCGTCGCTGGAGCAGCTGTGCTGTACTTCGGGCTTATGCGCTCGTGCGGTTGGGGACTGAGAGAACTCGGTTTTGTCCGCCCTGCGCATTCTTTGTGGCACCTTCTGTGGTGGACGCCGGTCACGATGTTATGCGGCGGTGTGGGAGCAATGCTCATTGGAACGGCAGCGGGATTAGCCCCACAGGACGGGAGCGCAGACCGCGATGGATTTCATCTGGGCGTTGCCGCTGGGCTGCTCATGATTCTCTGCGGCGCAGTCGTGATACCTGCGATTGAGGAAATCGTCTTTCGACGAATGCTGTTCGACGGTCTCAGAACCAAGCTATCGACGCCCCTGGCCGCGATCCTCGTGACGGTTGCCTTTGCATTGGTCCACGCGCAGCCCGCGGTCATGCTGTATATCGCATTCCTTGGTACGTCTTTGGTCCTGGCGCGATTGTGGTTCCAGAGCCTGTGGGGATCGTTCCTCGTTCATGCAGCGAATAATGCGCTGCTTAGTGCAATGATTCTTGCGTCGCTCTAAGCATTCAACGCGCTTCCACATTCGGCGTGGCTGCTGCTTGGTGCTCGGAGCGCCGAGGTTATTCGACGTCGTCGCCGGCGGCGCGGCGGAAGATCGCGGCGGCATCGACAAGCTTGGCGGCGGCGTCCTGGTCGAGGCTGACGCAGTAGTCGCTGAGGACGGGGCCGGCGGCGCTGGCGAGCGCGATGCCCTGGTCTGTGATGGTGAGCAACGTCGATCGCTTGTCCTTCTCGTCCGTCACGCGGGCGACGAGGCCTTGGCCTTCCAGACGGCGGACGGTGTGGGTGAGCGAAGCCGGCGGCATGTGGAGCCGGGCGCTGATTTTCGACATGGGCAGCGCGCCGGAGCGCGACCACATGAGGAGCGTGAGGAGCTCAAAGTGAGCAAAGCTCACGCCGAACGGCGCGAGCGCGTCCTCCGCGCCCGCGCGCAGGAGGTGCGCGGCGCGGGCGGCGGAGGAAATCGCGGTGAGGCCTAAGGCGGCATCGGAAGCATAGTGCTTCTCCCATTGCCGGCGGCCCTCCGCGATGCTGTCCATGATTTAGCCCTTCAGGTTCGGGAAGTCCGAATCCGCGAACTCGGTCTGTGCCTTGGTCTCGCCGCCGTCGGCGGAGTGGATTTCGGTCTCGCGCTTGCGTAGATCCACGCGGCGAATCTTACCGGAGATGGTCTTGGGCAGCTCGTAGAACTCCAGGCGACGGATCCGCTTGTAGGGGGCGAGGCCGTCGCGGCAGTGCTTGAGGATGGCCTCGGCGGTCTCGGCCGTGGGCTCGTAGCCCGGGGCGAGTGCGACGTAAGCCTTGGGGACCGCGAGACGGATAGGATCCGGGGAGGGCACGACGGCGACCTCAGCCACGGCGGCGTGCTCGATGACAACGGACTCGAGCTCGAACGGGGAGAGGCGGTAGTCCGAGGCCTTGAAGACGTCGTCGGCACGGCCGATGTAGAAGATGTAGCCGTCCTCATCGCGCTCGGCCGTGTCACCGGAGTGGTAGTAACCGTCGCGGAAGACTTCCTCGTTCTTCTCCGGGAAGTTGAAGTAGCCCGGCGTCAGCCCAACAGGGCGCGGGTCGAGCTTGAGACAGATCTCGCCGGTGTCGCCAATCTCGTCCGTGGCAGGGTCGATGAGGACGACCTCGAAGCCCGGTAGCGGACGACCCATGGAACCGGCCTTGACCTTCTGGCCCGGGGTGTTGGCGATCTGGAGGGTGGTTTCCGTCTGGCCGAAGCCGTCGCGCACGGAGGTCTTCCAGGCATTCTCGATGGCGTTGATGAGCTCCGGGTTGAGCGGCTCACCGGCGGCGACGAGCTTCTTTGGCGGGGTCTTCATGCGGTTCAGATCGGCGAGGACGAGCATGCGCCACACGGTCGGCGGGGCGCAGAAGCTGGTTACGCCTTCTTCTTCCATCTTGTCCATGAGGGCTGCGGCGTCAAAGCGCGTGTAGTTGTAGAGGAAGACCGTCGCGCCCGCGATCCACGGCGCAAAGAAATTGGACCATGCGTGCTTGGCCCAGCCGGGTGCCGCGACGTTGAGGTGTACGTCGCCCGGCTCGAGGCCGATCCAATACATGGTGGTGAGGTGGCCGACGGGGTACGAGGTGTGGGTGTGCTCCACGAGCTTGGCCTTGGACGTCGTGCCAGACGTGAAGTAGAGCAGGAGCGTCTCGTCCGCCGGGGTCTCCTGGGTGGGCGTGTAGGTCTCGGAAGCGGAGTAGCTATCGGAATAGCGCAGCGTCGGGTGGCTGGACTGTGCGTCCGGGGCGTCGCCGACCTGGATCATGGTGAACTCACCCGTGACGTCCTGGAACTTGGCGGCGTCCTCGCCGTTGGCGATGACCCATGAGATATCGGCGCGATCGGTACGGTCCTGGAGGTCAACCGTACCGAGCATCGCCGTGGCGGGGTTGAGGACGAAGCCGGCCTTGATGCAGGCAAGCATGGATTCCCACAGCTCGACCTGGTTGTTGAGCATGAGCATGACGCGGTCACCGCGCTTGACGCCCTGCTCCGTGAGCCAATTAGCGAGCTGGCTCGAGCGGGCGGAAAGCTCGGCGAAGGTGCGGCGGGTGGACGTACCGTCCTGCTCGCAGATGACGAGGGCCTCGCGGTCCTTCGACTCGGCCTCGGTGCCCAGGTGATCAAACCAATCGAGGGCGAAGTTGAAGTGCTCGAAGCGCGGCCATTCGAAGTTCGCGCGAGCGGCTTCGTAATCGGTCTGTACGGAAACAAGCTGGTCGCGGGCGGCGCGGAACTGCTCGGTAACGCTGGGGCTGGAAACAGTAGTCATGATGCTCCTCGAGAAGTGTCGGGGGTCCTAGTGGAAAATAATTGTGACCTGCGTCCCAACTCACCATAGTTCGAATTCGAAGTAATGGCTAGGCAATTGTCAAAGTATTTTTTGTTTCCGCAGTACAGCTAATAAAAATAGTCGCGCTAACGCTCGAGAATCCCGTGGAGGACGAGTTGTCCCAACGCGTGATAGGCCGCGGCGGGGGCGAGTGCTTCCGTGTAGGCGCCCTGCTGGATATCGGCCATGGTGCGCTGGATGACCAGCGAGGTAAACGCCACGGATTCAGCGCGGAATTCGCCTGCTGCGACGCCGCGCTCGAGGAGCGTGCGGATGGTCTGCGTCGCGCCGGAGGTGTTGAGTGCGTAGACCTCCTGGGCGACGGGTTCGGTGGCAAGATCGCGCATGAAGGCAGTGCTCGCGGGGGCGAGTGCGCTGGTCATTGCCGTGAAATAGTCCTCCAGTGCGCGGGCGGCGCTTGTCGTGCGGTTCGCCTCGGGGTCTGTGCGGCGGGTGATTTCTTTGAAGAAGCTCACGAGCACGCGGCGGATGATGGCGTCGCGGGTTTTGCCCAGGGCGTAGATAGTGGACTTGGAGCAGTGGTAGCGCTTGGTGGCGTCGTCGATGGTGAAGGACTCGAAACCCTCGGCCAGGAAGTCTGTGAGGAGCGCGGTAAAAAGCTCGCGTTGGCGCGCGGTGAGCGGGCGTGTGGCGTTCTCGGGCATGGGCTAGGTCCTGTCTGTGTTTCGCGGTTTACCTGCGTTAACTCTAGGTTGGGGAACGCGTGGGGGAAAATTTCCACCCAGAAGACGTGACGTGGGCCACGCCGTACTGTACGATTTTAAACATAATCGTACTATCCCTTCGGACCTAGGGAGCACTTCATGCCACCGATTCTTGATTCTTCCCACCCACTCGGCGCGCACCTCGCCGGCATCAAGTACCCGCACGCGGACATCCTGGGCGTCGCGGATCGACTGCCCGAAGACGAGCAGGCCAAGCTCGCCACCATCCACGAGTTCCTTCAGACCGAGATTCGCCCCGTGGTGGGCGAGTTCTGGGACCGAGAAGAGCTGCCTTTCGACCTGCTGCCCAAGATGGCCGCACACGGCCTCGGCGAGATCGAGCTCTCGGGCACCTCGCGTCTCTACCGCGGTCTCGTCTACGCCGAGGTAACGCGCGCGGACGTGTCGCTCTCGGCGCTCGTGGGCATTCACAACGAGCTCGTGGTCGGGCTCATCGATAAGCTGGGCTCGGACGCACAGAAGAAGGAATGGCTGCCGGGTCTGCGCCAGTTTGAGAAAGTGGGCTGCTTCGCGCTTACGGAGCCGGACCACGGCTCCGATATCGCCGGCGGTCTGGCCACCACCGCAGAAAAGACCGCGGAGGGCTGGGTCATCAACGGCGCCAAGCGCTGGATCGGCGCGGGTACATTCGCGGACTTCTCCATCTGCTTCGCCCGCGACATCGCGGACAACGACATCAAGGCGTTCATCGTCGAGCACAACCGCGAGGGCGTGACGACGCAGAAGATTGCCCGCAAGATGGGCCTGCGCATCATGCAAAACGCGGACATCAACTACGACAATGTCGTTATCCCGCACGAGAACCTCATCCCGGGCGCGGAGACTTTTGCCAACGTCAACGACTTCCTGTGCTACTCCCGCGCCTGGGTGGGCTGGCAGGGTGCCGGTATCCAGCTGGGCATCTTCGACAAGGCCCGCGAGTACGCCGTCAAGCGCGAGCAGTTCGGCCGCCCCATCGCGAAGTTCCAGCTTGTCCAGGAGCAGCTCGCGCGCATTCTCGGCAATGCAACGGCCTCGCTCGCCATGATGGCGCAGGTCGCCGAGGTCCAGGAAAAGGGCCTACTCGAGATGCCTTTCGCGGCACTTGCCAAGGCCACGACCACGCGCCTGGCGCGCGAATCCGCCGCGGCCGGTCGCAATATCGGCGGCGGCAACGGCATCCTCACCGAGTATGACCTGTCCAAGCTCATGTCGGACGCGGAGATCCTCTTTACCTACGAGGGCACCTACGATATCAACTCGCTCATCGTCGGCCGCGCCGTCACCGGTGTGTCGGCATTCGTCTAAGGAGAAACTATGCAGCTCGAGAACATTTCTGCCATCGTCACCGGCGGTGCGTCCGGCCTCGGCGCCGCGACGGCTCAGGCGTTTATTCAGCGTGGCGTGCGCGTCACGGCCTTTGATCTTCGTGCCCCGGAGTATGACGGCGTGGAGTTCGCCGAGGTCGACGTCACCGACGCTGCCGCCGTCCGCGAGGCCGTTCAGGCCGCCCAGCATGCCGATGCCCCCTTGCGTCTCGCCATCAACTGCGCCGGCATCTGCCCCTCGGCGCGCATCTTCGGTCGCAAGGGGCCGCACGACCCAGACCTCTTTGCGAAGACTATCAATATCAACTTGATGGGTACGTTCCACGTCATGACTGCGGCGGCCGAGGCCATGGCCGCGACTGAGCCAGTCGACGAGGACGGCCAGCGCGGCGTCATCATTAATACCGCCTCCGTCGCCGCGTTTGAGGGGCAGGTGGGGCAGGCCGCGTACGCTGCGTCCAAGGGTGCGGTCCATGCGCTCTCGATTACGGCTGCGCGCGACCTCGCGTCGCAGGGCATCCGCGTCAACGCGATTGCACCCGGCGTCGTGGCGACACCGATGATGGAGCAGATTACGCCCGAGTTCAAGCAGCAGCTCGAGGCCACCGTGCAGTTCCCCTCGCGACTGGCCAAGCCCGAGGAGTTCGCCCAGCTGGCCATCTCCATGGCGGAGAATAACTATCTCAACGGCGAGACCATCCGTTTGGACGGCGCGCTGCGCATGCCGCCGCGCTAGAGCGTCACGCAGGGAAACCCGGGGCAGGTGCTCCGGGTTTCTCTGCGTTTTCACGCTCGCGCTCTTTCAGACCATGACTTCTCTTCGCCTGCAGTATTACGCAGAATCCATCCTGGGTTTCGAGGTCGCAGACCAGAATGCGCGTTCGCGTGCTGCGGCGGAAAGCTCGGTGCGCTACAGCATCCTCGCCGCAGAATGGCGGGGTACGACGGCCTAGCCGTAGGCGGGAAGCCCCCAGTAGGGGAAGACCGCGCGGGAGGTCTGCACGACGGCGGGCTCGGGGCGCGTGGCGAGGACCTGGCGCGGGTCGAACTTTGTAAAGTCCGGGCGTGCGCTCCCGAAGTCGCCCAGAGTCGCCGAGCCGTGCCAGCCCTGAGGCATGGGCGCGGCCGGGTCGAGGTCCACGCCAGCGACGGCGGCGGCGACGTGCGTCCAGGCGCGGGCGACGGAGTCGAGGTTGTATCCGCCGCCGCCGAGAGCGACCCACTTTCCGTTGGCGTATTGGTCGGCCCACGTCGCGACGGAGCGGTAGGCATGCGCCATGGCGTCGATGCTCACCTCGAGGTCGGCGAGCGGGTCGGCCGCGTGGGGATCGGCGCCATGCTGAGAGATGAGCAGCTGCGGGCGGAAGCGGCTGAGGAGTGCGGGGATGAGGGCGTGGACGGCGTGGAGCCAGGCGGCATCGGAAGGCGAGCGGGGTAAGGCGATATTGACGGCGGTGCCCTCGGCACCGGGGCCGCCGATGTCGTGCGCGAAGCCGGTGTGGGGGAAGAGGTAGAGGCCGGACTCGTGGACGGAGATAGTGAGCACGCGGGGATCGTCCCAGAAGATGCGCTCGACGCCGTCGCCGTGGTGGGCGTCGAGGTCGAGGTAGGCGACGCGGGTGGCGCCCTGGTCGAGGAGCCACTGGATGGCGACGGCGGCGTCGTTGTACATGCAAAAGCCGGACATGGAATCCGCGAACGCGTGGTGAAGGCCGCCGGCGAGGTTGAGCGCGCGCGGGGCGCGGCCCTCCCACACGGCCTGGGTAGCCTGGAGCGAGGCGCCGGCGATCTTCGCGGCGACGGTGGACAGACCGTGGCTGATGGGATTGTCCTCCGTGCCGAGGCCAAAGCGGCGGGCAGGGACTTCGAGGCGCGTGGCGGTGATGTAGTCCGGGGTGTGGACGGCGGTGAGCTCGGCGGTCGTGGCGGCGGCGGGCTCGACGACCTCGAATTCCTCGGTGAGGTGGAAGTAGTCCGCGAGCTCGTGGGCCAGGCGCACGCGGTCCGGGCCCATGGGATGGTCAGGGCCGAGGGAGTAGCGGCGCATTTCCTCGGCGTTGAAGAGCAATGGCTTCATGGTGGTCTCCTAGCGCAGCGCCCGGGCGAGCGGGTCGCGTTGTTCGTCGAGGGGAGCCACGCGCAGGCGCGCGCCGACGACGGCTGTGCTGTCGAGGCCCGCGATGACGGGCGTGAGCTCGCAGTCGACAACTTGGACGAGCTCGTCTTTGAGAGCGGTCAGGCGCATGAGGACGTCTTCGACGCCATGGAGCTGCGGGGCCTTCGCGCCCTGGTAGCCGGCAAGGAGCGGGGCGGCGCGCAGCTCGCTGAGCATGGTGAGCGCGTCGGTGCGGCGCAGGGGCGGGACGCGCCACGACACGTCGCCAAGGAGATCTGTAGGCAGGCCCGCGATGCCGGCGGAGACCATGGGGCCGAGGACGGGATCCTCGATGGCGCGCAGGGTGAGCGAGGCGCCGGCGGGCACGGTGCGTTGGATGGCGGGGGCGAGGACGCCGGGATCCTCGCCGAGGTGGAGGTCGCGGGTGAGTTGGGTAAGCGTGTCCCAGGCGCGGGTGAGGGCCTCAGGGGTGCGGATGTGGCGCAGGACGGTGGGCAGCTCGGAGCGGCCGCGCACGATGGGGGAGGTGCACTTGAGAACGACGTCCCAGCCGTGGGATTCCGCGGCATGGAGGGCCTCGCCCAAGGTGGGCGCCGGCGTCCACGGCACGATGTCGATGCCGAAGGCGTCGAGGATAGCCATGCATTCCTCGTCCGTGGCCCAGCGGCCAGTGGGGGAGTCGCGGAGGATGTCGGCGATGATCGCGCGGGCGCTGTGGGCGTCACCGGGTTCTGCCAGTTGATCCTCGGGCGTGGGGCGGGCGAGCGTGCGGCGCTTTTCGTTGTGGAGGATGGTGGCGAGAGCCTCGAGCGCGTCCGCGTACGTGGCGAAGACGGGCAGCTGGCCTTGGGTTTCCTCGCCGGTGTGGTCCTCGGACGGGAGGTCGAAGCCCACGAAGGAGGCGATGAGCGGGGTGGCGTGCTCGAGGGCGGGCCCGGCAGCGAGCTCGGTGAGCTGCGCGCGGGCATCCTTGGTGATGAACTCGCCGATTTCCACGACGGCGGTGAGCACCGCATCGACAGCGGGGTCCGCGAGAGCCTGTGCCACGGCGTCGCGGATGCTGGCGACGGGCTCGCCCATGACGGTGGTGCCGCGGACGCGCAGGCCGAAGCGACCGGCGGCGCCTTCCATCTGGCGAGTGAGCCCCGCCGAATTGGAGATGACCGCGACGCGTGGGCCTTGGGGGACGGGCTGGCGGGCAAGCAGCTGCGCGATGTCGTACATGGCGTCGCGCCGGGTGACGACCATGGCGCCGGTCTGCTCGATGACCTCGTCGAGGGCCGCGATGGGCGCGGCGGGCTGGGTGACGGCGACGTCGTCTGGGGCTGCGGCATAGCGCGCCGAGTGGAGCGCACGCGACGGCAGGAAGACCACGACGTGCTTCTCTAGGGCGAGGCGACGCAGCACGCGGAAGAATTTGCGGGGGTTACCCACCGTGTCGAGGGAGAGCAGACAGACCTGCGTGCGCTCGTCGTCGCTCCAGAACTGAATGACGTCGTTGCCCGTGACATCCGCGAAGGAGCCGGCCGCGATGAAGGTGGATAGGCCGACTCCGCGGGCGAGCGCGTGGGAAAGCGTGAGCGTCGCGACGCCCGCGGACTGGGTAAAAAGACCGGTGCGGCCCGCCCGCGGCATCGGCGCGGGTGTCGTGTTGAGCCGCACGTCTGGATCCGTGTTGATAATGCCCAACGAGGCCGGGCCCAGGGCGCGCAGCCCATGGTCGCGGGCGGCGAGAACGACGGCGCGGGAGGCCTCTCCCGCGAGGCCTGGGTTTTGGCTGCGGGAGACGAGCACGACGCCGGCCGCATGGACCGCGGAGGCCGCGTCCATGAGCGGGCCCGGGTCGGTGCCGGTCGGGGCGACAACGAGGCCGCCGGGGATGGCGGCGTCGGGGGAGGGGGCATCGGAAAGCTGGGCGAGGGAGCTGGTGGGGCCGTGGAAGGTGGCGGGGGCGTCGCCGACGGTAGCTACGTGGGTGGGATTGAGGAGACGGCGGATGGAGCTGGACTCGGCGCGCAGCTCGCGGCGCTCCATGACCTCGCGGGAGGTGGCGTTGGGCTCAATCCGGAAGTCCACGCTGATGTAGCCGTCCGCGAGCTCCGGCTTGGCGGAGTAGCCCGCGCGGATGAAGACCTGCGCCATCTGGCGGTTTTGGGTGAGCATCTCCGCGAAGAAGCGCTCGACGCCGCCTTCGCGGCCGATTTCGGCGAGGTGCTCGAGCAGGATATTGCCCACGCCCTTGCCGTGGTGGGAGTCCTGAACGAGGAAGGACACGTCGCCCACGCGGGCGGGCAGGAGCGACTCGACAATCCCGTACCCAGCCACGGCCACGATGTCCCCGCGCTCCTCGACGACGAGGGTGACCTTGTTATAGCCGCGCGTGTCGAGCCAGCGGTCCAGGTCCTCGTTGGTGAGCTCGGGGTGGGTGCCGAAAAAGCGCAGATACTTGGAGTGATCGGAGACGCGACCAAAGAACTCCACGAGGCCCGCGCGGTCCGTATCCCGGACGGCGCGCAGCGTGGCGATGGTGCCGTCGTTCAAGATGACATCCGCGTCCCAGGCTGTATACCTGCTGTTTTCGGGCTTCATGCCGTCCCACTTTAGCCAGTGAATGGCGTTCACCCCAGGGGTTTGGGCGAAATCCCATGACACTGGGGTCACTCCAGGGGTAAACAGTGGTTCAGCTCTCGCGAAAGATAGTTTTGTGACGTGTGTCTCGTTAGGGTGAAAGGCAACGAAACCCCAATCTGGATGCAAAGGAGTCCGCTATGTACACCATTCACCACTACGTCAACGGTGAGGCCTGGGAGGGCACGACCGGCAACACGCAGCCGGTCCTCAACCCGTCTACCGGCCAGGAGCAGGCCGCAGTGGCGCTGGCGAACACGGCGGACGTCGACCACGTTGTCGCGGAGGCCGAGAAGGCCCAGCCGACGTGGGCGGCGATGAACCCGCAAAAGCGCGTCCGCGTCATCATGGAGTGGATTCGCCTCATCCACGCCAACATGGATGAGTTGGCCCGCACGCTCTCTCTGCAGCACGGTAAGACCTTCGAGGATGCCAAGGGCGACGTCCTGCGCGGTGTCGATGTCCTCGAGTTTGCGCTCGGCGCGCCGCACCAGCTCAAGGGCGAGTACTCCACCGAGGTCGGCACCGGCATTGACACCTACTCCCTGCGTCAGCCGCTCGGCGTCGTCGCGGGTATTACGCCGTTTAACTTCCCAGCCATGATCCCGCTGTGGAAGGCTGGCCCGGCGCTCGCCTCCGGCAACGCGTTTGTCCTCAAGCCCTCCGAGCGCGACCCGGAGGTTCCGGTCCGCCTCGCCGAGCTCTTCATCGAGGCCGGCGGTCCGGCAGGCGTCTTCAACGTCGTCCACGGCGGCAAGGAAGCCGTCGACGCGCTGCTCGACAATCCGACCATCAAGGCCGTCGGCTTCGTGGGCTCCACCCCGATTGCGAACTACATTTACGAGCGTTGCGCGGCCAACGGCAAGCGCGCCCAGTGCTTCGGCGGCGCGAAGAACCACGCCATCGTCCTGCCGGACGCGGACATCGAGGCCACCGCGGATGCCTTGGCTGGTGCCGCCTTCGGCGCGGCCGGCGAGCGCTGCATGGCGCTGTCCGTCGTCGTTCCCGTGGGCAAGGAGACCGCCGATAAGCTCCGCGAGGCGCTCATCCGCAAGATCCCGGACCTCAAGGTCGGACACTGCCTTGACCCGGAGGCGGACTACGGCCCGCTCGTCACCGCGGATGCCCGCGACCGCGTCAATCGCCTCATCGGCGAGGGCGTCGAGGCTGGCGCTGACCTCGTCGTCGACGGCCGCGACATCGACATGTCCGGCAAGGAATTCGAGGGTGAGTCCCTCGCGGGTGGCTTCTACTGCGGGCCCTCCTTCTTCGACAACGTCACCGCAGACATGTCCATCTACACCGAGGAAATCTTTGGCCCGGTCCTCTCCATGGTCCGCGTGGAGACCCTCGAGGAAGCCATCTCCTACCCGAACGACCACATGTACGGCAACGGCGTCGCCATCTTCACCCAGAACGGCGGCGCGGCGCGCGACTTCGTGAAGAACATCAACGTCGGCATGGTGGGCGTCAATGTCCCCATCCCGGTCCCCATCGCTTACCACACCTTCGGCGGCTGGAAGGCCTCCGGCTTCGGCGATCTCAACCAGCACGGCCCGGACGCCTTCCGCTTCTACACCAAGACCAAGACCGTCACCTCGCGCTGGCCGGATGACCAGAACGCTGGCCCGCAGTTCACCATGCCGGTCATGTAAGAAAGGACTGATTTCAATGAGCACCATCGCATTCATCGGCCTAGGCAACATGGGCGGCGGCATGGCCGCCAACCTGGTCAAGGCAGGTCACACGGTCCGCGGCTTCGACGTCGTGGAGGAGGCCTGCGAGCGCGCCGCGGACAACGGCGTGGAGATCATCGCTTCGGCTGAGGAGGCCGCCCAGGGCGCTGACATCGTCATCACCAGCCTGCCTAACGGCGGCCTGGTCAAGCAGGTCCTCGAGCCCATCATCGCGGCCGAGGATACCGCCCCGATCTTCGTCGATGTCTCCACCATCGCCGTTTCCGAAGCCCGCGAGCTTGCCGATGCCGTCTCCGCCGTCGGCTCTCGCTTCCTCGACGCCCCAGTCTCCGGCGGCATGGCGGGCGCCGCCAACGGCACCTTGGCCTTTATGGTCGGCGGCGAGAAGGAGGACTTCGACAAGGTCAAGCCGGTACTTGAGGCCATGGGCAAGTCCGTGACGCACTGCGGCCAGACCGGCAACGGTCAGGCTGTCAAGGCCTGCAACAACATGATTCTGGCCATCCAGCAGATTGCCCTGTCCGAAGCCCTTGTCTTGGGCGAGCGCCTCGGCCTCGACCACCAGGCCTTCTACGACGTGGTCTCCAACGCGACGGGTAACTCCTGGTCGCTCACCGTCAACGCGCCGGTGCCGGACATCGTGCCGGGCTCGCCGGGCGACAACGACTTCAAGCCGGGCTTCGCCGCAGCGCTCATGCTCAAGGATCTGAAGCTCGCCATGGCCGCGGCGGAGGAGACGAAGACCGATACCGTCCTGGGCAAGATTGCCACCCAGCAGTACACAAAGCTCGTGGACGAAGGCCACGGCGGCCTCGACTTCGGCGCGATTATCAACGACGTGCGCGCGACGTAGTTAATGCTAGCCGGGGCGCGCAGCGTTCCGGCTAGTGCCCGTCCAGCATCTCCTGGAGGACGGGCGCGTAATACTCGATGAGCGTGTCCGTGTGGAAGGCCTCGAATTCCGTATCCCCGAAGCGGCGCATGAAGCTCAAACCCATGAGCAGCGCCACCGCCGATTGCGCCCGCAACTCCGGCGAAGGACTCGGGTGCGGGGCCTCGTCCCGGATGCGCTGGGCGAGTACTTGCAGCAGGTCTGACTTGATGCGCTTGCCAATCGCGTTGAGGCTCTCCGGGGCACCCGCGGCCACGGAGATGGTCCGCGCCATCGAGTAGGGCGCATTGTGTGGGGCCGTGAGCGTTTCGATGACCGCGGTCCGCCCGAGCTCCCCAAACGGTCCGGCAAACAGCGCGGCCGAAGAAGCCGTGAAATCCACGGTGGCCTCGAAGAGGCTGTCCTTGTTACCAAAGTGCTTGACCACGAGCGCCACGGACACGCCCGCAGCCTCCGCGATGTCTTTGAGTGAGACCTGCGCGAACGTGTGCTCACTAAAGAGCACGCGCGAGCATTCCAAAATCCGCTCCCGCGCGCTCGGCTTTACCTCGTTCGGCTCCTGTGCCGGGCCTGTATCCATGTCGCTTATCGTAGCGCCCGCCCCGCGGGCGCACGATGCTTTTCTAGGAAGGTTCTTTCGATGGTCATCTCGCTCATAGGCGTGGTCCTCTCGCTCATATTCCTTGTCGTCTTCGCTTATCGTGGCCACTCCGTGGTCGTCGTCGGCCCCGCCGCCGCGCTCATTGCGGTGCTCTTTGCCCGCGAACCGGTCATGGGCACGTACACCCAGATCTTCATGCCGGCGCTCGCTGGGTTCATTGGGAAGTATTTCCCGCTCTTCCTCTTCGGCGCGATCTTTGGCTACCTCATGACCTCGACAGGCCTGGCGCGCTACCTCGCCCGCGGTATCACCGCGCTCTTCGGGCCGAAACGTGCGATGCTCTCCACTGTTATCGCCACCGCACTGCTTACCTACGGCGGCGTCTCCGCGTGGGTCGTGGCCTTTACCATCGTGCCGATTGCGACCGCGCTTTTTAAAGAAACCGGCATCCCCAAGCGGCTTATGCCCGGCGCCATCGCGCTGGGCACCATCACCTTCGCGCTCGCCGCGTTGCCGGGCTCCCCACAGATTCACAACGCCATTCCGACGAGCTACTTTGGCACGAATACGTACGCCGCGCCGGTGTTTGGCATCCTCTCGGCCCTCCTCATGCTGGTGGCCGGTATGGCCTGGCTCGAGTTCCGCATTAAGCAACTCCAGCGCGGCGGCGAGCGCTTCGAGCCCATCGACGCAAAGGGCAACGTCATCCCGACGCCCGAGGGCATCGGCGATACTGGCGACGAAGCCTCCGTCGACATCGGCGGCGAGTCCTTCGACACCAACTCCGGTGGTCACCTCACCACCCACGCGCCGCTGGGCATCAAGGAACCGTCCGTCAAGGTCCAAGGCATGCTGGGCCTGTTGCCCATTCTCGTGGTCATCGTGGTGAACTTCGCGATTGTCTACTTCTTCTCCAAGTCCTGGACCGCCGACTACCTCGCCGCAGAAAAATACGGCGAGACCTCTCTCAAGGCGCTGCTCGGTATCTGGTCGCCGACCATCGCCCTGGCGCTCGCCGTCGTGGTCATCATCGCGATGTTCCCCTCGCGCGTGAGCACCTCGCTCAAAGAACTTTCCGAAGGCGCGAAGAACGCCATCCTCCCGTGTTTTACTACCGCGTCTGAGGTCGGCTACGGTGCCGTCATCGCGGCGCTGGCCGTCTTCGCCGTTATCAAGAACAACATGCTCGGCATCGCGGATAACGCGCTCGTGGTCTCCACCGTGTCCACCGCGGTCATCTCCGGCATCACCGGCTCGTCCTCCGGAGGCTTGTCCATCACCATGGAAACCCTCGGCGAACAGCTCGCGCAGCTGGCCACGGAGCAAGGCATTAGCTTGGAGCTTATGCACCGCGTGACCGCCATGGCCTCCGTGAGCTTCGACTCGCTGCCGCACAACGGTGCGGTGCTCACCATGCTCATGGTCTGCGGCATGACTCACCGCCTGTCCTACAAGGACGTGGCCGTCGTGACCATCATCATCCCGCTCGCGACGTTGGCCATCATGCTGGGACTCAACGCCGTGATTCCTGGCTTGTCCTAAAATCTTCTGCGCCGCAGGTTAGTCCGCGACGAGCGGCTCCATCGTGAGGTCCGGGTGTTCCTTCTCCACGAAGGCGAGCTTCCACTTATCGCCGAACAGCGCGATGAGCTCGCCGTCGGTGCGGGTGAAGATTTCCACGCCGCGCTGGCGGCCGAGTTCCTCGGCGGAGGCAGCGTCGGTGCGGCGGGCGACGGAGTAGGGGATGGGTTCGGTGACGGTCTCGACGTTGTACTCGACTTCCATGCGGGCCTGCATGACCTCGAACTGCATGGGGCCGACGGCGGCCATGACGGGGGCGGCGTCGCCGCGGATGTCGTTGCGCAGGATCTGCACGACGCCCTCGGCGGCGAGCTGGTCCAAGCCCTTGCGGAACGCCTTGTAGTCGCCCAGCGACTTGGCACGCAGGATGCGGAACGCCTCGGGCGCGAACTGGGGCATGGGCTTGAATTGGACCTTGCGGCCGTTGTAGATGGTGTCGCCGGGAGCGAGTGAGCCGGCGTTGACGAGGCCCACGATATCGCCCGGGTAGGCGGTGTCGATGGTGTCGCGCGTGCGGCCGAAGACGGTGAGCGCATACTTCGTGGAGAAGCTGCGGCCTGATTGGGCGTGGGTGACCTGCATGCCGCGGTCGAACTCGCCGGAGACGACGCGCATGAACGCCAGGTTGTCGCGGTGCTTGCGGTCCATGCCGGCCTGCACCTTGAAGACGACGCCGGAGAAGTCATCGGTGACCTCGCGGACCTCGTCGATGGCGGTGGTGGATGCCTCGACGGCCTTGGGATCGGACTCGCGGGAGCGCGGGGCCGGGGCGATGGCGCAGAGGGTATCGAGAATCTGGTGGACGCCGAAGTTGAGCATCGCGGAGGCGAAGATGAGCGGCGAGGTGACGCACTGCTCAAACAACTCCTGGTCGTGGAGCGCGCCGTCCATGGCGAGCAGCTCGGCTTCCTCCACGGCGGTGTCCCAATCGGAGCCTTCGCGCGTGGCGGCATCGGCAGGCTGGAAGTGCTCCTCCGGAGCGATGGTGGAGCCGCCGGCGGTGCGGATGAAGTGGATGTACTCGTCCGCCTCGCCGTCCGAGTTGATGTGGGCCAGGCCCTTGAAATCACCCGCGATGCCCACCGGCCAGTAGAGCGGAGTGGGCTGGAGCTGGATCTCGTTGACGATTTCGTCGACCAGCTCGAGCGGCTCGCGGCCGACGCGGTCCCACTTGTTGATCACCGTGATGATGGGCAGGCCGCGGGCCTTACAGACGCGGAAGAGCTTGAGGGTCTGGGGCTCGAGGCCCTTGGCGGCATCGATAAGCATGACTGCGGCGTCGACGGCGGTGAGCACGCGGTAGGTATCTTCAGAGAAGTCCGCGTGGCCAGGGGTATCGACGAGGTTGATCATGAAGGGTTCCCCTTCATGGTCTTCAGGTGCGTATTCGAACTGAAGAGCCGAGGACGCGACGGAAATACCGCGGTCCTTCTCCATCTCCATCCAGTCAGAGACCGTGGCCTTGCGGTTGCCCTTGCCGTGGACCGCGCCGGCCTCGTTGATGACGTGCGCATGGAGGGCCAAGGCCTCCGTGAGCGTCGACTTACCGGCATCCGGGTGGGCGATGACGGCGAAGGTGCGGCGACGGGAGGCCTCATTGGCCACGGTGGAAGAACTCATGGCCTCTACCTTAGCGGGAGGGACTTACCATTCCACATTCAGCCGGCGGCCGAGATCGTCAAAGAGGCGGCGCGCCACGGAGAGCTTCTTCGCGATGGGACGTTGCAGGCCTGGACGCCGTTTGTCGTTGTAATACTCGCCCGGCTCGAAGTGCACGCCGGGCGTGCCGAGGAGGAAGAACGCCAAGTTATCGCCGCCGGAAGATGGCTTGCCAAAGAAGCGGTGAGCGAGCTTCGACGCGTAGATCTTTTGCACCGCGCCCGTGCCGGACTGCGCGAAGTTCGTGGCGAGCACGCCAGGGTGAAAGGCCACGGCGTTGAGTCCTTTACTCGCGAGATATCTCGCGAGCAGGATATCGCCCAGCTTCGCGTTGCCGTAGGCGCGCTCGCGGCTGAAGTTCTGGAAGGTATTGGGGTCCGCGGCATCGAAGTTGCTCATGAGCATGTTTGCTACCGATGCCGTCTGCACCACCGTCGCCGCTTCCTTTCCCAGCTCTGGGTCCGGGGTGAGTTGTTCGCGCAGGAGCGAGGTGAGCAGGAAGGGGGCGACGACGTTGACCTGCCACGTGCGCTCGAAGCCATCTGCGGTGCGGAAGGGGCCGTCAAAGACGCCGCCCGCGTTATTGGCGAGGGCATCGATGTGGCCCAAGTCTTGCAGTTCCTCGGCGAGACGGCGGACCTGGCCCAAGGACTCAAAGTCCGCGAGGTGGTAGCGCGCGCCGATTTCGCTCGCGACGGCCCGGGTCTTCTCCGGGTTGCGACCGACGATGACGAGGGTGTGCTTGTTGTTCATGCGCTGCAGCTTGCGGGCCGCGGCGGCGCCGATGCCGTCCGAGGCGCCGGTGATGACAATCGTCTTGGATGCAGTCTGGTCGCTCATGGTTGTCGAGATTACGCGTGCGAACTGCTGCGCGCCGGGCTTAGCGCGAATGGATGTCGTTCTGCGCGGCGTTCAGGCCGCGAGCAACGATGAGCCGGGCGCCGCGGGCGGCCGTGGCGATGGCGGTATCGAAGTCGTGGCCGTCGTCGACAGGCCCCAGCACCCAGTCGGGAATGGGCTGCGGCGCGGACTTGGCCGGGCGGCCGATGCCGATGCGCACGCGCAGGTAGTCGCGGGTGCCCAGGTGCTCCGTGAGCGACTTGAGTCCGTTGTGGCCATTCTCGTTGCCGCCGAGCTTGAGACGTAGCTTGTGCGCGGGCAAGTCGAGCTCGTCGTGGCAGACGATGACGCGGTCCGGCCCGACGCCGAGCGCTGTGGCGAGCGGGCCGATGCCCTCGCCCGAGAGGTTCATAAACGTCGTTGCGCGCGCCACGACGACGGGCGTGCCATTGATGTCGATCTGCGCGGCCTCGGCTTTGATGCCGCGCACGGGGGCGAGCACGTCCCCGGCGTCAGCGAGGAGATCGTCGATGGCCATGTAGCCCACGTTGTGGCGCGTCGCCGCGTAGCGTGCACCCGGGTTGCCGAGTCCCACGATGAGCCATTCGGCCTGCAAGGATGCCGGGTCGAGCGCGACCGGCCCCCGCGTGTCGGGTGCGCCAGCGCCGCCGAAGAGCGCGCGAATCTTCGAAATAAAACCAACCATGCGTTCCAGTCTCGCACGTAGGATGTCCGCATGAGTACTCGCGTGATCGATTCCTTCCCGTCGCCTGTCATCGTCGCCCCCATGGCCGGCGGCCCCACCACGCCCGCCCTGGTGCGTGCTGCCGATGCCGCCGGCTCATTCAGCGCCCTTGCGCTCGGCACGTCGCCTATGAACGTCGTCGCGCAGCAGCTCGACGCTATGGAGGGGGCGCGCTTTGGGCTCAACCTCTTCCACCCGCAGCCGCCGCTCACCAAGGACCTGTGGGCGGCCGCGCAGACCATCTCGGATGAAGAGGGCGTTGTGCTCGGCCACGTGGATTACACGTTTGGATGGCATGAGAAGCTCGCCCTCGCACTGGCGCACGACAACCGTCCCGCCGTCATCTGGTCGATGTTCGGAACCTTCAGCGACGAGGAAATACAACGCATCCACGAAGCAGGAATCGAGGCGTGGACGACGGTGACGACGGCGGCCGATGCCCTCGTGGCCGCGCGCCGGGGCGTCGACGTGCTCTGCGTCCAGGGCGCCGACGCAGGCGGGCACCGCGGGACGTGGACCATCGAGGAAGAACCGGACTGGCGGCCGCTGCGTGAGCTCGTTGCGGACGTCCACGCGGCGCTCGAGGCCGAGGGTTTTGCCATTCCGCTCATCGCGGCCGGCGGCTTGCGCGACCACGCGGACGTTGAGGAGGCCCTGGGCTGGCCCGGCGTGGCCAAGGTGAGCTGCGGCTCGGCGTTCCTGCTCGCGGAGGAGGCGGGGACATCCGAAAGCAATCGCGAGCTCATAGCGAGCGGCGGGGAGACGGTCTCGACGCGCGCTCTGTCCGGACGCTACGCCCGTGGGCTCGCGACGGACTACACCCGCACGCACCCAGACATGGCTCCCATTTACCCGCATTTGAGCCCGCTGCTCAAGACGCGACGTGCGCAGAAGGACCCTGCGGTGGCCTATTGTCTCGTGGGCGTGGAGCCCGAGCGACTCGGCGGGGGTAGTGTGGCGGAGATACTTCAGCGTCTTTAGTAAATTGCGTGCCCGGTTCGGATATTATGTGTTGTTGCATTAACCCCTTTTGCGCACTCTATGTGACAACCCCATGAGTAAAGGATTGATTGAAGTGACCGGAAACGCCCAGGTTGGCCACGACGACTGGAACGAGCGCATCGAGCGCGCTCAGAAGATGATCCCGCTGCTGCACACGCTGCGCCGCTCCAACGTCGTGACGTCGATCTTCGGCTCGCTGCTCGAGGGTGTCACTGACATCGACATTGTCAAGGCACACCGCTACGCCCGCCGCGTCGCCGGCGAGGAACTCTCCACCGCGCAGACCCTCCCCATTCTCGAGGTTCTCGTCGACCTTAACCTGGCCTCCGTGTCTATCGATCTGGGCCAGCTCGCGCTCGACTTCGCCGATTCCGGCGAGACCGACCTGCGTGCCTTCGTCGAGTCCGCCCTCGCCGACGTCATTGGCAAGGACACCCAGAAGGAGCCGGTCGATGTCGTGCTCTACGGCTTCGGCCGCATCGGCCGCCTGCTTGCCCGCATCCTCATCGCTCGCGAGGCCGCCTACAACGGCGTGCGTCTGCGCGGCATCGTGGTCCGTAAGAAGGGCGACGGCGACATCATCAAGCGCGCCTCCCTCCTGCGCCGCGACTCCGTCCACGGCGCCTTCAACGGCACCATCTCCGTCGACGAGGAGAACGAGGTCATCTGGGCCAACGGCACGAAGATCCAGATGATCTACGCCAACGATCCGGCATCCATCGACTACACCGAGTACGGCATCGACAACGCCATCCTCGTCGACAACACGGGCGTGTGGCGCAACCGCGAGGGGCTCGAGCAGCACCTCAAGTCCAAGGGCATCGCTCGCGTCCTGCTCACCGCTCCGGGCAAGGGCGACCTGAAGAACATCGTCTACGGCATCAACCACGGCGACATCGAGGACACGGACAAGATCCTGTCTGCCGCATCCTGCACCACGAACGGCATCACTCCGGTGCTCAAGGTCATCAACGACCGCTACGGCGTCGTCCACGGCCACGTCGAGACCGCGCACTCGTTCACCAACGACCAGAACCTCATCGACAACTTCCACAAGGGCCCGCGCCGCGGCCGTGCCGCTGGCCTCAACATGGTGCTTACGGAGACCGGCGCTGCCAAGGCCGTCTCCAAGGCCGTGCCGGAGTTCGAGGGCAAGCTCACCGGTAATGCCATCCGCGTTCCTACCCCGGACGTGTCCATGGCTGTGCTCAACCTCGAGCTCGCCAAGGAGGTCGAGGCCGACGAGGTCAACGACTTCCTGCGCAACGTCTCCCTCCATTCGGACCTGCGCCAGCAGATTTCCTACATCGCCTCCCCGGAGGTCGTTTCCTCGGACTTCGTCGGCTCCACCCACGCGGGCATCGTCGACGGCCTGGCGACCATCGCCTCCGGCAAGCACCTCGTGCTCTACGTGTGGTACGACAACGAGTTCGGTTACTCGAACCAGGTCATCCGCATCGTCGAGGAACTCGCCGGCGCACGCCCCACGGTTCTCCCGACGCGCAAGTCCGCCGCTGAGCTCTAAGCGCTAGACGCACAAGGCCGCCCCGTCGAATTCGCTTCGCGGGGCGGCTCGTTGATCTTCGCGACGTCGAAAGTTGTTTATGCAGTGAAATAGCCATTTCGCCCGAATAAGAATCCGATTTGTCGGAAAATCGGAGCTAATTCGGGCGAAATGGCTATTTCAGTGGCGTGGGAGGCTAGTCCTTCTTCTTGCCTGACTTCTTAGCGGCCTTCTTAGCCTTTTTAGCCTTCTTCGCGGCGGCGACCTTGTCGCGCTCCAACTCGGAGGCGACGTCGGGGACGTAGGAGAAATCATCGCGCGGCGGACGCTCGTACTCTTCGCCGCTCTCGTCCGGGCGCTCCGGGATTTCCGGCACATCCTGCGGGACGTGCTGGTACGGAATCGTCTTCAGGATGTGGTTGATGACGTTGATACGCGAGCGCTTCTTGTCCTCGGACTCCACGGTGTACCACGGCGCGGTGGGCGTGTCCGTGTGGACGAACATCTCGTCCTTCGCGCGGGAGTAGTCCTCCCAGCGGGTAATGGACTGGAGATCCATGGGGGAGAGCTTCCAGCGGCGCAGCGGATCGTTGCGGCGGGATTTGAAGCGGGCGATCTGCTCTTCGTCGGAGACGGAGAACCAGTATTTGAGCAAGATGATGCCGTCTTCGACGAGCATGCGCTCAAGGACCGGCGCCTGGTGAAGGAAGCGCACGTGCTCCTGCGGGGTGCAGAAGCCCATGACGCGCTCCACACCGCCGCGGTTGTACCAGGAGCGGTCAAAGATGACGATCTCGCCGGCGGTGGGCAGCTTTTCGATGTAGCGCTGAAAGTACCATTGGCCGGACTCGCGATCGGTGGGCTTGGGCAGCGCCTCGATGCGGCACGTGCGGGGGTTCAGGTACTGGGTAATGCGCTTAATAGCGGAACCCTTGCCAGCGGCGTCGCGGCCTTCCATGATGATGACGACGCGGGCGCCGGTCTCGACGACCCACTGCTGCATCTCGACGAGCTCGGCCTGGAGACGCTTGAGTTCGGCCTCGTAGGCTTCCTTGTCGAGTTTGGCGGGCTTGGTGCGCTTTGTATTCTTGCTCATACTTAACAGCTTATTAGCGGAACTTTAGACATGCGAAAACGCCGCTAGCCCCAGAATGGTGGGGGCGAACCCAGTGATCTGGCCATTCGGGGCATGCGACGCACAGACGCAGAGTTCCGCTATGGGGTAGCGCGCGCCGAAGAGGAGGTTTGCGCTGCGTTTTCCTCGGCGGCTTCCGTAGCGACGGCGTCGGCTAAGGCGCGGGAGGAGGCGATGACGCCGAGGAGGGCGGCATCGGCAGCCTTGACGCGGGAGTAGTGGCGGCGGGAGATGAGGCAGCTGGAGAGGAACGACAGCACTGCGGTGCCGATGAAGAAGTACATCGGCGAGGTGATATCCCCGGTGAGGTTGATGAGGTAGGACGCGATGAACGGGGCGGAGCCACCGAAGATGGCGACGGGGAAGTTATAGGCCATGGAGATACCCGTGGCGCGGACTTGCGTGGGAATCATGTCCGTCATCACCGCGTACGGGGTCGAGGAGTAGAGGCCGAAGAGCACGCAGCAGGCCATGAATGGCAGGAAGAGCGACTGCGCTGTAGCGCCCGGGGCCGAGGAGAAGAACCACCAGACCGCCGGCACGGTGAGCGCGGAGGTGAGGATGAGGAACGGGCGGCGTCCCCACACGTCCGTGATGAGTCCGCCCAGTGGCATGAGGCATGCGGCCGTGGCGCCGCCGACGGTGATGAACCAGAAGCGCTCCGTGGCGGTGAAGCCCAGCGTGTTGACCAGGTACGTCGAGGAGAACGTGAGGACCATGTAGAACATGGAGGCCAGCAGGGAGATGGAGCCAGCCACGAGCAGCAGGTTGCCTTTCCACTTCCACAGGGCGCGCAAAGGGCGCTTTTCCTGGTGGCCGGACTCGGCGATGGCCTCGAACTGGGCGGAATCCTCGAGACGCGAGCGGATGTAGGCCGCGATGAGGCCGAGTGGGCCCGCGACGAGGAACGGAATGCGCCAGCCGTAGGCCTGCATCGCCTCGTCGCCGAGCATGGCCGCGAGGCCGTTGGCGACGATGGATCCGAGGAGCAGGCCGGAGACCGCAATCGTCATGAGCAGCGAGGTGGCCAGGCCACGGCGCTTGGCGCCGCCGTACTCCGCGACATAGGAGGTCACGGTACCGATCTCGCCGCCGGCGGATAGGCCCTGGACGCAGCGGGCGAGGATGAGCAGGGCCGGTGCCGCGAAACCGATGGCGGCGTAGGTGGGCATAAGCCCAATGCAGAAAGTGGAGCCGGACATGAGCACCATGACCAGTGCCATGGTGTTCTTGCGACCGATGCGGTCGCCGAGCGGGCCAAAGATGAATCCACCGAGCGGACGCATAAAGAACGACAATGCGAAGGTCGCGAAAGAGGACAGCAGTGCGATGGCAGGCGTGGCGGCGGAGAAGAAGGCTTGGCCGACGTAGATGGCTACAAAGCCGTAGACGCCGTAGTCGTACCACTCGATGAGATGGCCAGCGATGGCACCTAAAAACGCTTTGCGCTTCTGGCGCGGGGTGCGGGTGGGTTCCATGACGTCAGCGGCCTTGGCGAGGCTCGCGGAAAGGGAAGTGGGCATGAGTGTCTCCAAGAGGATCAGGCGTGCAGGGCACGTCGCGGCTGGGGCGACGCGATGCCCACTACTATCTCCCGTGATATACATCATATTCAATGGGGTTCTGTCTAATAGTTCACGTGCGCGTTTGGAGTTTCCTACAATCGAGATGCATGAGTCCGGATAACTCCATTCCCTACGCGACGCTGGCGACCGTCGTGGCGCAGCTGCGCCGTGAGCACGAGGACCTCACGGTGCACGCCGTGGGCGATATCCACGAGGAGCTGCCGGACTACGCGGACGTCCCGCGCCGCGAGCTTGTGGCCTCCGTGGGCGGGATTATCGATGTGGTCCTCGACGTCGTTGCGAGCGGTTCTGCAGCGCAGCTTCCGGCCGTGCCCAGTGTCGCGCTGCGCCGCCTAGGTCAGGGCGTGCAGGTCGATTCGTTGTTGCGTGCTTACCGTCTGGCGCTCACCTCGACGCAGCGGCGGTTTAGCGACATCGCGCGGACGCGTGGGCTTCCGGTCGAGGACTGTCTTACCGCCATGGACGCGATGTGGGAGGTGGGTGAGTGGTTCATGCAGCAGGCCGTGCGTGAATATCGGGCGGCGAGCGTGGGTGAGTCCGTGCGCCGCCGCGTGGCTAAGGCGGAGTTGCTGCGCCTTATCGCCGCGCCGCAGCATTCGGGCTTGGAGATTGCCGCCCGCGCGCGGCGGCTCGGCCTGCCGGATATCGCGTACCGCGTAGCCCTCGGCATGGCCGCGGACCCGGACGAGTGGGTCGCCTACGTGGAGAAGTGGGGCTCGACGCCCGCCGCGATGGCGGTCGCGGCCGAGGTCGGCGATGTCATCGCCGCGCTTATTCCCGCCACGGCCCAGCTTGCCGATGCCCCCGTTCTCCTCGCCGCAGGCCCCTCCACTTCGCTGGCCGAAGCCGGGGAGTCCTGGGCTGGGGCGAGGCGCGTGCTCTCTGCGCTGCCGCCGGGCCGGACGGGGTGGTGGGACGCCGCCGCGTTGTCGTGGCGGCTCGCCGTGCCGGAGGTCCCTGCGGTCACGGCCATCGTGCAGGCGCGCTACGAGACTGTCTTCGCTGAGGCCCCTGAGACCGGCGCGATGCTGCTCGAGTCGGTGTGGGCGTATTTGGACGCGGGACTGAGCTTCAAGCAGGCCGCCGCGGGGCTATATGTGCACGAGAACACGCTGCGCCACCGTGTCGCGAAGTTCGAGGAGGTCACGGGTCGCAGCCTCACCGAGCCGGATACGCGCATGGAGCTACTCTGGCTGCGCTATGCGCGGGAGCTCGGCGGGGGTTCGTCCGGTGATTAGTGCGCGCCGCAGGAGCAGTCGCCGCCGCAGGCGCAGCCGTCCGAGTTGCCGCTGTGCCCGTGTCCAAGGAGGTCTTCGCCCACGATGGAGGGCATCACCGAGTGGTCGTAGATGGTCTGGTTCGCGATATGGCCCAGGCCCTCGATCTCGATGCGCACGGTCTGACCGTCCTGGATGAAGGCCTGCGGCTTATGGGCGAAGCCGACGCCCTCGGGCGTGCCGGTAGCGATGACGTCGCCCGGGTGGAGCGGGTAGAGCTGCGAGCAGAACTCGATGAGCCGAGCGACGGAGAAAATGAGATCGTCCGTGTTGTCGTCCTGGCGGACCTCGCCGTCGACGGTCGTGGTCAGGCGCGCGCCGCCGCCCGGCGCCCACTCGTCGGAGGTCGTGAGCCACGGCCCGAAGCCGGCGGTGCGGTAGAAGGACTTGCCGGCGTGGAATTGCGTGGTCGCGCGCTGGAAATCGCGCAGCGTGTAGTCGTTGATGATGGAGTAGCCCGCTACGTAGTCGAGCGCCTCGGCGGCGGTGACGTGGTGGGCGCGGCGGCCGATGACGACAGCGAGCTCGCCCTCGTAGTCGAGCTTGGACTGCCCGAACGGCGGGATGTGCACGTCGTCGTAGGGGCCGGTGAGCGCGTCTGGGAACTTGATAAACAGCGTGGGGACGTCGGGGAACTCGCGACCCATCTCCCGGATATGCTTGGCATAGTTGAGGCCGACGCAGATGATCTTGCCCGGGTGCGGAATAACGGGTGCCAGGTCCTCGGGCGCGAAGGCGACGGGCTCGCCGGACAGCGCGGCCGCCTTGCGCCAGTCCTCGGTGCGCAGGAGCGCGCCCACGTCCTCGTGGTCGAGCTCAATACCGACGTTGTCGCCCTCGACGCGGATGGTCGTCGTGCCGTAAGGGGTGCGCAGCGTAGCAAGTCTCATGGTGGGACAGTGTACTCGTGCCTACGCGGCGCGGAGGAGGGCATCGGCAGCATCAGCGCACACGATGGGGATGTCCTGGGCCTCACGCTTGGACCACGGCTTGAGCACGAAGCTGGCGGGATCCATGCGGCCCGGTGGGCGGCCGATGCCGATGGACAGGCGCTGGTAATCCTTGGTGCCCAGGGACTTAGTGATGGAGCGCAGGCCGTTGTGGCCGTGGTCCCCGCCGCCCGTACGCAGTCTCACTTGGCCGAAGTCGAGCTCGAGTTCGTCGTGGATGACCACGATGTCCGCGGGGGCCACGCCGAAGTACTGCGCGAGGGCCTTGACTGGCCCGCCGGAGAGGTTCATGAACGAGCGCGGGCGGGCGAGGATCGTCTTGCGCGAGGTGAGCCGCCCGGCGCCGAGCTCCGCGACGAACGTGTTCGTCTTCTTATGGACGCTCAAGCTCGTAGCCATGGGCGTCACGCGGTCGCACAGCTCGTCAATGACGTCGTAGCCGATGTTGTGGCGCGTGCCCGCGTACTGGGCGCCCGGGTTGCCCAGGCCAACAATGAGAAGGGGAGAATCAGTCACGCGTTCCATTCTCGCACGCCCGCGTGGGCGTGGGCGAAGCCGCCTGAAAAACGGCGAAACGCCGCGCACCCCATGCGGGGAACGCGGCGAATGAGGCGAGAATTACTCGGACTCGGTGGCTGCGGCAGCCGCGGCGTCCTCAGCGGAGTCAGCGCCAGCCTCGGCGCCGCCCTCTTCAGCTGCCTCAGCGGCGGCCTCGAGCTCTTCGTCCACCTGCGGGATGGAGACGGAAGCGATGACGGTCTCGGCGTCGGCGACCAGGGTGGTGTTCTCCGGCAGGGTGATGTCGGCGGCGGTGACGACGGAGCCGTCCTCCAGGCCCTCGATGGAGACGACGATTTCTTCCGGAATGTTAAGAACGTCAGCCTCAACCAGGATGACGTCTGCATCCTGGTAGTACTCGGTGCCCGGTGCCGGCTCGCCCTCGACGACGACCGGGACCTCGACCTCAACCTTCTCGCCGCGCTTGATGGCGAGGAGGTCGATGTGGTCGATGTCGAGGGTCAGCACGTTCTGGTCGACGTGCTTGACCATGCTCAGGTGCTGCTCGCCGTCGAGCTCGAGCTCGAGAACAGCGTTGACGCCGTGGTTACGAACCAGAGCGGTGATCTCCAGGCGGTCAACAGAGAAGTGGACCGGGTCGGTGCTGTGGCCGTAGACAACGCCCGGGACCTGGCCGGCGACGCGCAGGCGGCGAGCCGGGCCCTTGCCGAATTCGTTGCGGGCTGTAGCCTTGATGACCGGAGTCTCGTTAGACATAAAATTCTCCTTGCGGTTAATCAGTGTGTGGCGAGGCTCAATGATACGGCGCAAGAACGACGAAAGCCTGCCGATGGACGTCTGGGGAGGAGTCATCGCAGGCTTATATGCTTAGAAGTTCACAATCGCGTCGATAACGGCTTACGGTCATGTGACCGCTCGCCCTCGCCGAGACGGATATATCCTAGCAACGCATCGGCCCGGACACCAAATACTTAGCGCTCGTCCGTCTCGTCCTCTGCCTCCTCCGCAGTGGCCTCCGCAGTGGCCGCGGCAGGGTGCTCAAGTTCAATGAACTCGCGGACCTCGCTGTCGTTCACGACGCCCCAGCCTTCATCGTCGACGAGCACGGACTCTTCCTGGCCGTCTTCCGGCTCCGGCTCCTTAGGCGGGCGCGGTTCCTCGCCCTGGGCGACATGGACGGCGCCATACGCCTCGGCGTCGCGCCCGCGAGCGGTGTGTGAGTACTGCGGTGATAAAGATTGCACAACAAAAATCCCCGCTGGGCCGTGAGGCCGAGCGGGGAAGAAGCGAGATGCGCGCTTAGTGCGTCTCGAACAGCGTGGTGACGGAGCCGTTCTCGAAGATCTCGTTGATGGTGCGTGCCAGCAGCGGGGCGATGGACAGCACCGTGAGGTTGGACCAGCCCTCGGTGGACTGCGGGAGGGTATCGGTCGTGATGACCTCTTCTGCGCCGCACTCGGACAGACGCTCGCGCGCCGGGTCGGAGAAAACGCCGTGCGTACACGCGATGACGACGGACTTGGCGCCCGCTTCCTTAAGGACGCGGACGGCGCCGGCGATGGTGCCGCCGGTATCGATCATGTCGTCGAGGAGGATGCAATCCTTGCCCTCGACCTCGCCAACGACGCGGTTGGACACGGTCTGGTTGGCGACCTCGGTGGAGCGGGTCTTGTGGACGAAGGCGAGCGGAGCGTCGCCCAGGTCGTGGGCCCACTTCTCAGCGACCTTGACGCGGCCGGCATCTGGGGAGACGACCACGAGGTTATCCATGGCGTACTTCGACTTGATGTAGTCGACGAGGATAGGCTGCGCATGCATGTGGTCGACCGGGCCGTCGAAGAAACCCTGGATCTGGTCCGTGTGGAGATCGACGGAGACGATGCGGTCTGCGCCGGCGGCCTGGAGCAGGTCAGCGACGAGGCGGGCGGAAATCGGCTCGCGGCCGCGGTGCTTCTTATCCTGGCGGGCGTAGGGGTAGAACGGCAGGATCGCGGTGATGCGCTTGGCGGAGCCGCGCTTCAGAGCGTCGATCATAATGAGCTGTTCCATGAGCCACTTGTTGAGCGGCTGCGTGTGGGACTGCATGACGAAGCAGTCCGCGCCACGGACGGATTCCTCAAAGCGGATGAAAATCTCGCCGTTGGCGAAGTCGCGGGCGGTGGTGGGGACCAAGTCGGTCTTGAGCTCGCGAGCGACTGCCTCTGCCAGCTCCGGGTGTGCGCGCCCGGAGAAGAGCTTCATGTTTTTGCTGCTACCAGTTACCTTGCCGGTCATGGCTGGGTGTTGCCTTCCTTGTCAGTTGTGGCGGGAAGTTTCTGCGATTACTTATCGTCGTTCGTCGGCTGTGCGTCGCGTGCCGCCGCGGCGGCGTCTGCTGCCGCGGTGCCCGGGCGCTTGCGCTCCACCCAACCTTCGATGTTGCGCTGCTTGCCGCCGGAGACGACGAGGGCTCCCGCAGGAACGTCGTCCTTAATTACTGTACCCGCTCCGGAGTAGGCGCCGTCACCGACCGTCACCGGAGCGATGAACATGGTGTCCGAGCCGGTACGCACGTGGCTGCCGATGGTGGTGTGGTGCTTGTTCACGCCGTCGTAGTTGACGAAGACGGAGGACGCGCCGATATTGGAGTACTCGCCCACGGTGGCATCCCCAATATAGGTGAGGTGCGGGACCTTGGTGCCGCGGCCGATCTGGGCATTCTTGGCCTCGACGAAGCCGCCGAGCTTGCCTTCTTCGCCCACGACGGTGCCCGGACGAATGTAGGTGTACGGGCCGATGTTGGCGCCGCGGCCGATGACAGAGTCGAAGCCGTGGACGCGGATAACGTGGGCGTTCGCGCCGACCTGCATGTTGGTCAGCGTCGTGTCCGGGCCGACCTCGGCGCCGTCGGCGATGGAGGTGGCACCCCACAGCTGGGTGTTGGGGTGGATGATGACGTCGGAGCCGATGGTGACGTTGACGCCAATCCACGTGGTAGCAGGGTCGACGACGGTGGCGCCGCCGCGCATGGCGGCCTCGACGACGCGCTCGTTGAGCGCGCGGCCCGCGGCGGCGAGCTGGACGCGGTCGTTGACGCCGGCGAGCTCGGACGGGTCTGGGGCGACGACGGCGCCCACGCGGTGGCCCGCGTCGCGCGCGATGGAGAGCACGTCCGTGATGTAGAGCTCGCCCTGTGCGTTATCCGAGTTGAGCTGGCCCAACGCGTCGCGCAGGATGGCGCCGTCAAAGGCGAAGACGCCGGAGTTGACCTCGGTAATCGCGAGCTGCTCCGGGGCGGCGTCCTTTTGTTCCACGATGGCCGTCACGGCGGAGCCGTCGCGAACGATGCGGCCGTAACCCGTCGGGTCGTCCAACGACATGGAAAGCACAGTCACGGCGTTGGACTCGGCGACGTGCGCCTCGAAGAGGGACTGAATGGTCTCCGGGCGCAGCAGCGGGACGTCGCCGTTAGTGACGATGACGGTACCGTTGAAGTCCGGCAGCGGCGCGAGGCCTGCGGCAACGGCGTCGCCCGTGCCGTTCTGCTCTTCCTGGACGGCGACGAGGACCTCGCGGTCCAGCTCCGCAGCGATGGCCTCGACGGCCGGGGCGACCTGCTCGCGCTGGTGGCCCACGACGGCGACGAGGTGTGCCGGGTTCAGGCCAGCGGCCGCGTGGAGCGAGTGGCCCAGGAGGCTGCGCCCGCCGATCTCGTGGAGGGTCTTCTGTTTCGCGGATTTCATGCGGGTGCCTGCGCCGGCGGCGAGGACGAGGATGGCGAGATCGGTGGTATCAGCCAAAGGAATAGCTCCTCACAAAAATGTCGAGTCAAAAAGTATCTAGGCACACATTCTAAACGTTCCCACGCGAGACGTTGTCGAGACCACGGGCGCGCCAGGCGCCCAGCAGCCCGATGGCGGCCAAAAAGAGCAGCGCCGGGGCCGGTCCCGCGAGCGCGATGACGGCCGAAATTCCACCCACGATGAGCAAGACGACGCCCATCATCGTGTTCGCCGCGCCCACGTACTGCGTGCGCTTATCGCCGCCAGCCATGTCTACGACGTACGTCTTACGCGCCACGCGAATGGCCGTGTGCGCGAGGTTGACTAAGAAGAATCCCAGCGGCATGACCCAGGCGTTGAGGCTCGCCGGAGCCCACCACGCGCAGGCCACCAAGGCCAGCAAAACTGCCGATGCCCCCGCCGCCCCCGCGGCCATCACTGTCCGGGAGGACCGGTCCGACCACACACCGGACAGGCGCCCGCCTAGCAGGTTGGACAGGCCTGAGGCGAGCACGAAGCCTGCGAGCCCGGAGAGCATCGCTTGCCCCGCGTCGCGCGAGAGCACGACGATAAACGACGTGGACAGTGCGGAGACGAGCAGCAGCGCGCGGACATTGACGAAGCGCCGGAACTTCTCATCGCCGCGGTAGAGCTCCCACGTATCCTTCCACCAAGACTTATTGAGGCCCTGAGCCTCCACATCCTCGTCCGGGATCGGTTCTTCGACGCCGCGGAAGATGCCGCCTGCGATGAGCCACGTCGCCGCGCCTACCGCGAGCAACAGCGCAAGACCCCACCGCGGCACGTCGCCGAGCACCGCGAGCACGACGCCCGTGATGAGCGTCGCCGCGCCGCCGAGCCGGGCCGCGCGGCCGGTGACCTCGCCTCGCGCGCCCTTCGAAATCGTGCGGCCCTGCACGTCTTTGCCCGTGATGGAACACAGCGCGCGAAAGATCGCGAGCCCTGCGAGCGCAAGGACGACAAGGACGCCGAGGAGGGCGGCATCGGCAAGCCATGCGGCGAGCGCGATGACCGCGGCGCAGGCGGCTTGGCCGAGCGAGCCTAAGACCCACAGGCGCTTGCGGCCGGCATGCGTGGTGACCCAGGGCGTGAGCGCGGCCTGCGGGAGCATGGAGCCGGACTCGCGCAGCGGCACAAGCAGACCCGTAAAGAAGCCCGGCACGCCCGCCGCATGGAAGAGCCACGGCAGCACCGTCTTGCCGGAGACGAGCTGGTCGCCGACGTTTTGCAGACCATTGGCCCACACGAAGCGGCGTGCGTTGGATTCCTCACTCGTTTTCATATTTTTCAAGGGTAGGCCACACCCCGCTCGAGCGTTTAAAGTAGGACACATGAGTCTCACGCGTCGCCTCTTTGTCCAAGGTTCCGTCTTCCTCGCCGCCGGTGGTGTACTCGCCGCGTGCTCGGACTCGGACGACACCGCAGAAAAGAGCCAGACCCCGCCCCGAGGCTATGATTCCGAGCCCCGCCCGCTGCCCATCCCGCCGCTGCTCGAAGGCGAGAAGGACGGCGACACCCGCGTCTTCAAGCTCACAGCGCAGGACGGCCACTCCGAGATTCTGCCCGGCGCGTCGGAGACCCGCACGTGGGGTTTCAATGGCCCGTACCTGGGGCCCACGCTGCGCGCACACAAGGGGGAGAAGGTCCGCGCGGAGATCACCAATGACCTCATCGAGATGACCACGGTGCACTGGCACGGCATGAAGTTGCCTGCGTATTCGGACGGCGGCCCGCATTCGCCCATCCAGGTCGGAGAGACGTGGAAGCCGACGTGGACCATCGAGCAGCCCGCCGCGACGACGTGGTACCACCCGCACCCGCATATGGCGACGGCAACGCATGCGTACCGTGGCTTGGCTGGCATGTTCATTCTCGACGACGACGTCTCGGACGGCCTCGAGCTGCCGCATGAGTACGGCGTGGACGATATCCCCGTCGTCTTGGTCGACGCGAAGTTCACGGACGACAACCAGCTCGACCATTCCGTCGACTCGACGCTCGGCCTGCTGGGCACGACGCCGGTGGTCAACGGCATTACGAACGCGAAGTTCGAGGCGACGACGCGCCGGGTGCGCCTGCGCATCCTCAACGCCGCGTCCATGCGTTTCTACACGCTTACCATGCACAACGGCACGCCGCTGCGCGTCATCGCGACGGACGCCGGGCTGCTGCCCGAGCCGCTCACCGTCGACGAGGCCTTCATCGGCCCCGGCCAACGCCTCGAGGTGCTCGTCGACCTCAAGCCGGGGGAGGAGCACATCCTGCAGTCCGTCGCGCGCGCCGATAACTTTGGCGTGCCCGACGACGAGTACTCCTCAGACTTCGGCTTCGGCGATAACTTCGACCTCCTCCGCATTATCGGCCCGGCTGCCGATGCCCCCGATGCCCCCGCGTTGCCCGCCGAGCTCGACCCCGCAGCGCTCGAGGTCCCCAGCGAGGAGGGACTTACGGAGCGCGAGTTTGTGCTCAATACCTTCATGATCAACGGCGAGTCCATGGACATGGCGCGCGTCGATGTCGTCATCGACCACGACGAGCCGGAGATCTGGACCGTGACGAATGAAAATGATGACTGGCCGCACAACTTCCACATTCACGACGCGCGCTTCAAGGTGCTTGGCGTGGACGTCGCGCAGGCCTCGACGACGGTGACGGTGCGTCCCAAGCCGGAGGCCGGATGGCACGATACGGTCAACCTGCCTCCAAAGACGACGGCGCGCCTGCTCGTTGAGTTCGGCCACTACCCGGATCCCACGATTCCGTACATGTACCACTGTCACATGCTCCTTCACGAGGACGAGGGCATGATGGGGCAGTTCGTCATCGTGGACAAAGGCGAGAAGCCGGACGTGCGCGTTCAGGCCGCCGCGCTCTACTTCGAGCAGAAGGCGCACTCCCACCACGGCGGCCAGATCATCGACGCCTCGCGCAGCCCGTATGCGACCCCGACGCAAGGGGCCTAACTTCCTGTGTCGGCCGCCTGTTGAACGACAGGATTGTGATTAAACCGTGCCCCGTAACCTCGGCGACCACGTAGTATGCCTTTATTCTTTATTAAGGTTTAGTCGCTTCAGACATGAACTTTTTATTGTATAGAGGAGAAAAGAAGTGCCAAGCAATTCACCCCTAGACCGGGATGGTGCCCCAGGAGACGCCACGAAATAACCCACGTCTTCCTGCCCTCACACGGCGTTCGTACGGCGCGCGACGGATCCCCGAACGGACCACGCGCGCCGTTCGCATGCACCGGGCATGCAAAGCCCCGCGGCGGGGGAGTAAGGTAACGCGCGTTCTTTTGTCCCCGCACGATGTGAGGTGTTTCCCACGTCCCCGTCCATTGGTCCCGCCGCCGCACCGGGCGCGCCGAGCCCACGGCTCATCACGCCCACCTTTGTCTTCGCCTGGCTCGTGAACTTCGCACAGTTCATGGTCTTTTACCTGCTCGTGACCATCATGGCGCTCTACGCCGCCACGCAGTTCGCGGCGAGTGAGACCGCCGCCGGCTTCGCCTCGAGTTCCTTTGTCGTCGGCGCGACCGTCGCTCGACTCTTCTCGGGCTACGTCGTCGACACCGTCGGCCGGAAGACCTCGCTGCTTGTCTCGCTCGCGGTCGTTGCCGTGGCCTGTGTCGCCTACTTCCCGGCGCATTCGCTCGCGTTCCTCATCGTCGTGCGTCTTATTCACGGCCTCGGCTACGCGGTGGCCTCGACCGCCGTCATGGCCGTCGCACAGTCCGTCATCCCGGACCACCGCCGCGCCGAGGGCACCGGCTACTTCGCGCTCGGCACGACGCTCGCCACCGCCGTCGGACCCGCGGCCGGCCTCGCGCTGGCGAACTCGCTGGGCTACAACGCGGTCTTTATCTCCGTGCTCAGTCTTACCGTGGTGGCGCTCGCCCTAGCGATGTTCCTCCGTGCCCCGGCCCAGGAACGCCACGCCGCGCGCTTCTCGCTGGCGACCATCGTCCACCCCAAGGTCGCGCCCGTGGGCTTCTTCATGCTGCTCGTCGGCGTCGCGTACGCCGCGATCATCACCTTCATCAATGCGTACTCCGATGCCGCCGGTCTCGCGACCGGCGCCAGCTTCTTCTTCCTTGCCTACGCCGGCGTGAGCCTTGTCATGCGCTTTGTCCTCGGCCGCATCCAGGACCGCCACGGCGACAACGCGGTGGTCTACCCGGCGCTCGTCGTTTTCGTCGCGGGCCTGGCGCTGCTCGCCGCTGCACACACCAACTGGCAGGTCGTCCTCGCCGGCGCCCTCGTGGGCCTGGGCTACGGCTCGCTCATGCCAGCCGTGCAAGCGATCTCCGTGCGTCTTGTCCCGCTCGCCGAGATGGGCGCGGGTATTTCTACGCTCTTTCTTCTGCTCGACGTGGGCATCGGCTTCGGCCCGCTGGCGCTCGGCTCGCTCATCGCCGCGACGGGGTATACGACAATGTACTGGCTCATGGCTGGCCTCGTCATCGTGGCCGCCGGAGTCTACGTCCTCGTCCACGGCCGCACGGCCGCGGCCCAGTCCCGACACCTCGATTTCGAATAATTCGGGTCGGTTTGCAGTAGCGGTGCCCCCGTCGGGTATCCTCTAAGAACGGTTGTTTACGCAGCCGGATTTCCCCATGGTGTAATCGGCAACACTACGGTTTTTGGTACCGTCATTCTAGGTTCGAGTCCTGGTGGGGAAGCACAATCGCAACCCGGTCCTCTCTGTTCCACGCGAGCAGGGAGGACCGGGTTGCGCGCTAGGTCCACCGTCTTGGCCGCCGCCGGTCGTGGCGTCTTCGGCGCCCTGCGACACGGAATACACCGTCCCGCGGCGCAGCACCCAGACCTCGGACGCGGAGGCGACCGTACCGTCCGCGCACTGTGCGATGAGCTCGGCGGACGGCTCTTAGCCACAGGCGGCCGCGGCTACATGGCGCGGCAGCGTCTCATCAAGAGGCTCATGGCTGGTTGTAGGGAAGGGACGGCATCAACCTAGCACGCGGGGCGGACATGAGACGGGAGGGAAAGGGGGGGGGCATCGGAAAGCTGCGCGCGAGCTGGGAGACGATAGGGTAGAAGGCATGGTTCGACAAAGGATGACGGGGCGTGAGCGCCGTGAACAGCTCATTGCAGTGGGGCGCGCAGCGTTTGCGGAGTTGGGTTTCGATGGCACGAGCGTGGAGGAAATCGCCGCCCGCGCGACCGTGTCCAAGCCCGTTGTCTACGAACATTTTGGTGGCAAAGAGGGGCTCTACGCCGTCATTATTGACCGCGAGATGCTCGCGCTGGAAAAGCTCGTCACGGACGCGCTGGGGGAGGGCTCGTGGCGCGAGCGCATTGAGCAGGCCGCGCTCGTGCTGCTCACCTACGTCGAAGAGGAGACCGACGGCTTCCTCATCCTCGCGCGCGACTCGAAGCCGGGAACGGACCGCAGCTACGCCACGCTGCTGTCCACCGCGGTGGGGCAGGTGAGCCACATCCTCGCGACGGCCTTCCATCACCGCGGGCTGGACGAGACGCTGGCGAACCTCTACGCGCAGGCGCTCGTTGGTGCCGTGTCCATGACGGCGCTATGGTGGCTGGACGAACGCGAGCCGTCCAAAGAGGTCGTCGCCGCGCATATCGTGAATCTCTGCTGGAATGGGCTCGCGGGCCTGGAGGCCCAGCCTAAGTTGAAAGGACACGCCTAGATGGCAACCCCCATGCTCGCCGGCCTGCTCAAGGTCGCGGCTACGGATCCCAAGCTCAAGGGCATGCTCACGCACGTGGGCGAGGCCTCGCTGCACCTCACCGGCATTGACCAGGTGCGTCCCTGGGCGCTGGGCGCGCTGGCGCACCGCGCCCCGGTCCTCGTCGTCACGGCCACGGGCCGCGAGGCTGAGGATCTTACGGCGGAGCTTGCGGCTCTCTTGGGACCCAAGGTGGCGTATTTCCCGTCCTGGGAGACGCTCCCGCACGAGCGCCTCTCGCCGGGCGCGGACATCGTGGGGCGCCGCGCGCAGGTGCTCGACCGTCTTGACTCGCTCGACGTTGTCGTAACCGCCGCGCGCGGCTACGCACAGCCTTTGTTGCAGACCGTGGAGGGCCGCGCGCCTCTTCGCCTCGCCGAGTCTTTAGAGGTCGAGTTCGAAGACGTCGTGGCCGGCCTGGAATTCCGTGCCTACCGCCACGTCGATATGGTGGCCAAGCGCGGCGAGTACGCCACGCGCGGCGGCATCCTGGACATCTTCCCCACGACGCTTGATTACCCGGTGCGCGTGGAGTTCTGGGGCGACGAAATCACGGATATCCGGCAGTTCTCCGTCGCGGACCAGCGCACGATTGCGGAGATCGAGGTCGGCTCCGTGGACGTCTACCCGGCCCGCGAACTGCCTATCACTGACGCTGTGGCCGCCCGCGCCGCGTCGCTCATGGGCACGCATCCGGGCAACGCCGCGTTGGTGGAGCTTTTGGCCAAGGTCTCGGAGAAGATTCCCGCCGAAGGCATGGAGGCTCTTCTGCCCGTGCTTTCCGATGCCCCCATGGTCACCCTCCCAGAGCTCCTCCCCGCCGGCACACACGTCGTGCTCGTGGGGCCGGAGAAGATCCGCACGCGCATCGCGGACCTCGTGGACACGGACGCGGAGTTCCTCGCCGCCGGCTGGGAGGCCGCCGCCATGGGCGCGGATGGGCCGCTCGCGGCGGAGGGCCTGGACACTTCTGCCTCTAGTTACCGCTCTTTTGAGTCCTTGGACATCACGTGTGCCAACGCGTCGCTGCCGCTGTGGACGTTCTCGCCGCCGGGCATGCTCTTCGCGCCAGAAGATGAGACGCTGCCGCTCGACTTCGAGCCGGGCCCCACCCCGCGCGGCGATATCAAGCAGATCGACGCGATGATGGCGGAGCTACTCGCCCACGTGAACGCGGGCGGGCGCGCGGCGTTCATCGCGCCGGCCAAAGGCGCTATCAAGCGCATGGTGGACCGCTTCGCGGAGAAGGGCATTCCCGCCAAGGTCGCCACGCCCGGCTGGGAGCCCACGCCTGGCGAGGTGACGCTTTACCAGGCGCTGTCGCATGCCGGTCTGGTTTTCCCCAAGATCCGCAAGGCCCGCGACGCCGCGGCGCTGCCTCTTGTGGTCATTACGGAGACGGACCTCACCGGTAACCGCGTGGGCGACATCGCGGGTGCCAAGCGCCGTCCCGCCAAGCGTCGCAACCGTGTTGACCCTTTGGCCTTGAAGGCCGGGGATTTTGTGGTGCATGAAACCCACGGCATCGCCAAGTTCGTCAAGATGGCTGAGAGGACCATCCAAGCCGGCGATGAAACGTCCCGCCGTGAGTACATCGTGCTCGAGTACGCACCGAGCAAGCGCGGCCAGCCGGGTGATCAGCTCTGGGTGCCCATGGACTCGCTCGACATGCTGTCCAAGTACACGGGCGGCGAGGCCCCCAAGCTGTCCAAGATGGGCGGCTCGGACTGGAAGAACACGAAGAAGAAGGCGCGCGCCGCCGTGCGCGAAATCGCCGGCGAGCTCGTCGAGCTCTATGCCAAGCGCCAAGCAGCGCCGGGCCACCAGTTTGCGCCCGACTCGCCGTGGCAGGCGGAGATGGAAGATAACTTCCCGTACGTCGAGACCGAGGACCAGATGCTCGCTATCGATGCCGTTAAGCACGATATGGAATCGCCTGTTCCCATGGACCGCGTCGTCGTCGGCGACGTGGGCTACGGCAAGACTGAGGTCGCCGTGCGCGCTGCGTTCAAGGCCGTCCAGGACGGCATGCAAGTCGCGGTCCTCGTGCCGACGACCCTTTTGGCGCAACAGCATGCCGATACCTTCCGCGAGCGCATGGCCGGATTCCCCATCAACATTCAGGTCCTCTCGCGCTTTACCACCGCGAAGGAGTCCAAGGAGATCCTGCGCGGGTTGACGGACGGCTCCGTCGACATCGTCATCGGCACCCACCGTCTGCTTCAGACAGGCGTGCAGTGGAAGAACCTTGGCCTCATCGTCGTCGACGAGGAGCAGCGCTTTGGCGTCGAGCACAAGGAGCACATCAAGGCACTCAAGTCCTCCGTGGACGTGCTCACCATGTCCGCGACCCCGATTCCGCGCACGCTCGAGATGTCCATGGCCGGCATCCGCGAGATGTCGACCATCCTCACCCCGCCGGAGGATCGCCACCCGGTGCTTACCTACGTTGGTGCCTACGAGGACAAGCAGGTCGCCGCGGCCATCCGCCGCGAGCTCCTGCGCGACGGCCAGACCTTCTTCATCCACAACAAGGTCTCCGACATCGAGGCCAAAGCTCGCGAGCTGCGCGAGCTCGTCCCCGAGGCGCGCATCGTCGTCGCCCACGGCCAGATGAACGAGGAGCTCCTTGAGAAGACCGTCCAAGGATTCTGGGACCGCGAGTACGACGTGCTCGTCTGCACGACCATCGTGGAGACCGGCCTCGACATCGCGAATGCGAACACCCTCATCGTCGAAAACGCCCACCACATGGGCCTGTCCCAGCTCCATCAGCTGCGCGGGCGCGTGGGCCGCTCCCGCGAGCGCGGCTACGCCTACTTCCTGTATCCCAAGGGCGCGACGCTCACCGAGCCCTCCTACGACCGCCTTGCGACCATCGCCCAGAACAACGACCTAGGCGCCGGCATGGCCGTCGCCATGAAGGACCTCGAGATGCGCGGCGCCGGCAACGTCCTCGGCGCGCAGCAGTCCGGCCACATTGCGGGCGTCGGCTTCGATCTCTACGTCCGCCTTGTTGGCGAGGCCGTCGAGACCTTCAAGGCCATGGCCCGCGGCGAGGTCCCCAAGGCCACCGACGAAGGCCCCAAGGAGATCCGCATCGACTTGCCTGTCGATGCCCATATCCCCGAAGCCTACATCAACGCCGAGCGTCTACGCCTCGAGGTGTACCGCAAGCTCGCGGCCTCGAAGAACAACGCGGATCTCCAGCTCATCGTGGAGGAAATGGAAGACCGTTACGGCCCCGTGCCCGAGGAGGTCTCGCGTCTCCTCGCCGTCGCACGCTTGCGCCATCAGGCCCGCCGCGCCGGCGTCTCAGACATCACGGTCCAAGGCACGCGCATCAAGGTCCACCCGGTTGAGCTCGCGGATTCCAAGCAGGTGCGTCTCAAGCGTCTCTTCCCAGGCTCGAATTACCGGGCGGCCGCGAAGGCCATCCAGCTGTCGTTCCCCAAGGCCGGCCGCAACGTGCGCGACCCGCTCCTGCGCGACGTCGAGCTCGTCCAGTGGGTCGCGGACTTCCTATCGCAGATGTTCGACATCGATCAGGTGGACGTCACCGGCGGCAAGACCCCGCGGAAGATGGGCAACGTTATTTCCGTAAGCGAGTAGCGCTTTCTAGACGTTGCGCAGGAACGGCAGCGAGCTCAGTGCGCAGAGCATCGACGGGCCCAGTCCTGCGTCCAACAGCGACTGGCCAAAGTCCATCGGTGATGACAGTTTCATAGCGTTCTCCTTTCGCAGTAAGGGTGTCTAGGTCGTGATAGCGAGAATTGGCACGGAGCTCAACACGATCGGGAGCATTGCGAGCTGGATCAGCGGGCCAAGCCCGGCCTCGCTGGCCGCAGCGAACAGGGAATACATAACGCTATCCTTTCGGTCCTCCGATTGACAGTGGACCTTCAAGCTAACCGATGCCACCGGCACGCTCGCGCCGAAACGCGCGGACCTGCACGTTTATTGCCTCATTACCCCTGTTCGAATACCCCTGTTCGACAAATGC
>NZ_KQ959736.1:0-22065 GCF_001552965.1 Corynebacterium sp. DNF00584
CCCCGACGTGTCTACTTTCCAGGGGTCAGGCCCGTCTACAGGTCGTGGGCCACTGCCCGTTTAGCCGAAATTTCACTCTATCCCTGCTGCTTTTAAGCACCAGGGATCGAGTAAAACAAGCAAAACCCCGATTCTCAGTAACGAGAATCGGGATTTCGTTTGGCGTTTGTCGGTTTCGTGAACTCTGCAGGTCAGAACCGTGAAACCGCCACGTTGTACCCCGTACGGGATTTGAACCCGTGTTACCGGCGTGAGAGGCCAGCGTCCTAGGCCGCTAGACGAACGGGGCGCGGTCTGTGCAGTAAGCGAGGCTCGCTGCGGACTTCATAAGAGTAAACGACGCGTCTACATTCCACCAAATCCGCAGTACACACCATAGAAATGCGACGGAAAAACTATGTGCCAGCACCCCCCTCTGCGCCACCGCACTGGCGCTAACGGCTTGCAACACGGGCGAGTCCGAACCGGTCACCATTACCCACGTCACCACAGTGAAAGAGTCCCCGACGAAAACAAGCACGACGACTCCTCCGGCAACGAGCAGCAGCACAACACACCAAACGACAGAGCCCCCCACGACCGAACACAACGAACTAGCGACGTCAGAACCCACAGCGCCTGCGCAAGAACCGAGCCACCAGGATCCAGTCGTTCTGCACGAAGCTGACCATGGATACAAGTGGTTCTTACGCGACCCCCTACAACTCACAGGACGAATGTGAAAGTGCAGCATCCCAGTGGCCAGCGAACACAGGTTCCTGCGCTCTCCAACCACAAGGATGTATTCACTACGCGCTGCGTCACGATGCTGAAGTCATCGCGAAGCACGAAGCCCAGCGCAAGCAAGAAGAAGCGGCACGCACCGAACAGTAGCAACAGCAACAGTTCCGGACCCTAGAGTTAGCCACGATTGGACCGTATGCCTCTCAGTGGACATGCAAGCAAGCGCAAAGCACGTGGCCCGCGCCATCGTTCACATGCTTCCCAAATCAACGCGGTTCAGCACAAGTAAAGGCCTAGAAAACCAATAAAAATCCCGGACCGTGTGTGCGCTACTTCGTTAAAGCTTCGCGGAGCCGTGGTGCGGATCGAATCAGTGGTTATTCCGCTGCAAACCTGTAGGCAAAAGGGCTAGAAGCTAGGTTGTGTGGCGCTGGTCCGGGACGACGTTTCGTCCTATATGCATTGTGCTTTTAAGCTCCTGTACTTCGTACAATCGTTGTTAAAAAAGAAGTTGTGGATTATGGCTATGCCGCTATTTTCGCACTACATCAGGGAGAAACCGTCTGAGTAATAATGCGCTTGACTTTCGTCCATTCGCATCCTTTCTGTCCGCTTTCTGCTTACAACCCGTAGCCTAAACCCCAGTCCGCGCCGTGGGAAGACCTTCGCAAAACTAATAGCTGGTATTCACCCACAGTCCCTCTTTTGTGCAGCAAAATATAGTGTCGCCCCTGCCTGGTATGGGGTACCTCCATACCAGTTCGAACGAAAAGGTCTGCCATTACCCCTAGGCGGTCCAGAGATCCACACCCGCAGTACGGCACATCTGGACGAGGTTGGTCTTCAACTCGTCGTCTCCCTGGAACGCATCTTCCAGAATGATGAACTGCACTGGCTTCATGGCGACCGCATCACGCAACTGCGCGAGAGTCGGGGTGACATGCTCGTCGAGATACGCCAAAACCGCAACCTCTTCACCGCCAGCCCCGTCGCTGCGAACCACGGCCTTATAACCCGCGCCGGCGATGTCGCAGTCACGGATCTTCTCAGTGAGCGACAATCCCTGTTTAATGAGGATTTCCGCAAGGATGTCATCCACCGTAGCGTCGTCGTCCACGCTTCCGCGCAGGTCTAGCAAGTGCTGCTCCAGCGTCGTCACGTCCGTATCCGCCGCCGTCTGCCACTTCACAAAGTTGGTATCCGAAAGCACGTAGGAACGGAATCCCGTATCGAGGGGCACCTCGCGTTGTGCGATCACCTCGGCGTACTCGGCGGCTACTTTGTCACCTGCCCTCCGGATGCGCTCACGGGAGATGCTCGCGATGTCCTCGAAGCCGACCTTCCGCGCTGCGGAGTTCTCCGGTGTGGGTTCAGGAAGCTGCACCTGAATGGTACGGCGACGCACGCCGTCCTCGGCATTAAGCTGCATGACGGCATGCGCCAGGCTTCCGGATCCCGCGAAGAAGTCCAGGGCAATATCGCCGTCGTTCAGATTGCCCAGGCGCACCAAGTTCTGCAGCAGCTTCGTGGGCTTGGGGTTGCTGAAAATGCTTTTTACACCGAAGAGTTCAGCGACTTCTGCGGAGCCTTCCTGGTTGCTGCCAAACAATTCATGCGGGAACCAGTTGGTGGCGGACTGACCGCTTTCCTCACGCTCGGACTGGAATTGCTTCTTGCGCGGCAAGCCGTCGCCGCCCTTGGTGAAGACAATGCGGTTATCAGCAAGCAGCCTTTCAAAGGTCGCCTTCTCGCCCATCCACACCTCGTTGAACTCGACGCCCGTAGGCGAAACAATCGTGTACGAGGAACCGCCTTGGCCTGCACCCACCTTCCATGGCTTGGAATTCCACGGTCCGCGCGGGTCGTTATCGGGGTTCGTGAATTTGCCCGTGAGCGGCAGCTTGCCCACGCCAGCGTGCTTGAGATGCGCCGAGTTCCGTGCGTAGACCAGAATGTGCTCGGCCACAAGCCCGATGAGCTTGGTGGGGTCATTGGGCTGATTGTGGCGCCGGCGCCAGTGGATCGAGCCTTCGAAGTTCAGCTCGCCAAAGATTTCATCGAGGCACTTCTTTAGGTGCGAGTACTCGTCATCGCTAATACTCACGAAGATGACGCCGTCTTGGCTAAGCAGGTTGCGCGCGAGCTTCAGGCGCGGATACATCATGTTGAGCCAGTTGGAATGGAAACGCCCCTCCGACTCAGAGTTGGAGGAGAGTTTCTTGCCTTCCTCGTTGACTTGTTTCGACCAGTCGAGATAGGTGCCAATCCCCTCTTTGAAGTTGTCCGGATAGACGAAATCGTGACCCGTGTTGTACGGCGGATCGATATAGATCATCTTGATTTTGCCGTGGTAGTGCTTCTGCAAAACCTTGAGGACTTCCAGGTTGTCGCCCTCGATGAAGACGTTCTCGGTGGTATCCCACTCCTTGGAGTTGGCCTTATCGGGCCGCAACGTGGCGGTAGTGGGCTGCTGTGCTGCCCGCATGGCACGCTTCTTCCCAGGCCAGAACAAGCCGAAGCGCTCGGCGGCATCGGAAGCATCCTCGCCAAGGAGCTCACCGAGCTTCGCGACGTCGATCCTGCCGTCGCTGAACGCTTCCGGAACGAGCTCAGCTAGCTGCTGCGCCAACTGGGTACGCAGCTCGGGGCTGCTGCTCGGGACTGCATTCATCGGCTCACGTTCTTCGCTCATCGTCGTCTCTCCTGGGATACTGCGGTGCGGCTACTTCTCTCAGTACACAGTAATCAGGCCCCCGACATGAGCACCTCATGGGGCATCTCGTCACTTTCGTGAAGTACCACACTTTTCTTGGCTTTTATGAGCGCTCCGCAGCATCATAAGAACAGGTTTCCAGTAACGCTGGGACGCGGATTGTAACCCGATTTAGTTCGGGGCAAGACCTGAGCAACACGCTCGCCTTTCAAGGGCGCGCGTGGGGCTCAGGTCTTTTTGCATTTTCGCCCAGCTCTTCCACCAAGGAGTACACGATGACCACGAAGACCGACTTCGAGCCGCTGTCCAAGGCAGTGCTCGAAGGACTCGGCGGAGCAGACAACGTCAGCTCCGTGACCCACTGCGCCACGCGTCTGCGCTTCAAGATTAAAGACGCCTGTATAGTCAACGACTCAAAGATTGAGGACACCGCGGGCGTCATTGCGCTCATGAAGGCCGGTGGCCAGCATCAGATCGTCATTGGCAACGATGTGCCATTTGCGTATGACGCCGTGGTGTCGCTACCCGGTATGGCGACCAAGGGTGCCAGGGGCGCAGCGGTCGAAGATTCCGATGAAGACAATGGAGAAAAGCCCAACGCATTTAACGCCTTCATCCAGCTCATTTCTTCGCTGTTTACTCCAATCCTGTGGCCCCTCGCCGGCATTGCCCTCGTCAAAGCATTCCTCTCTGCTGGAACAAACCTGGGCTGGTTTGACACCGAATCCACGAATTACATCGTCTTTGCTGCACTGGCAGACGGCCTGTTCTTCTTCCTGCCCATGTTCCTCGCAGTGACCGCCGCACGTCGGTTCAAGATGAACGAGTTTATCGCCATGGCGACCGTTGCTCCGCTCGTCTACCCGAGCATTATCGGGCTCGCTTCGGTTGACGCTGACCTCAAGCTTCTCGGTATTCCGCTCACGGCGATGGATTACAGCTCGTCCGTCATTCCGGCCATCGTCACCGTGTGGCTGGCCAGCTACGTGCAGCATTACTGCGAGAAGATTCTGCCTTCCGCGGTGCGCAACTTCATGACTCCAGTCCTCGTCTTGCTCATCATGGTCCCCATCGTCCTGCTCACTGTAGGCCCCCTGACTATGAAGCTGGCCGCGTGGATTTCTGCTGGCGTCGCCTGGCTGTTCCAGGTCGCTCCGTGGCTGGCCGGGGGTTTGCTCGGTGCTTTCTGGCAGGTCCTCGTCATCTTCGGTCTGCACTGGGGCTTCGTCCCTATCTTCCTCAATGACATCGCCAACCTGGGCCATTCCGCGATGATGGCACCTCTCCAGGCAGCCGTAATGGCCCAAGCCGCAGCAGTTACCGCTGTCGCACTCCGGTCGCACCTTCCGGCGCGTCGCAAGCTCGCCGGCCCGTCCGCTGTCTCCGGCATCCTGGCGGGTGTTACTGAACCTGCCATCTACGGCATCAACCTCCCACTCAAGGTTCCGTTCTACGCTGGCGTCGTGGGTGGTGCTGTCGGCGGCATCATCATCGGCCTGGCCGGTGTATCCTTCAACTCCTTCACGTTCCCGTCCCTGCTCGCATTCCCTGCGGCACTGGGCGAAGGCAACTTCCTCATGTTCGTCATCGGCACGATTATCGCCATGGTCATCGCGTTTGTCGGTACCTGGATCCTGCTCCCCCGCGCTGAGCGCAGGGAAGAAGAAGCCAAGGCCGCTAAGGCCGCAGCCGAGCTCGAAGCCACTGAAGGCGACGACAACACGGCCGCTGCAACAGAGGACGCGTCGTCTGACACGGTGCTCATCCCCGTCAACGGCACGGTCATCCCGCTCGACGAGGTTGAAGACAAGGTCTTCGCTTCAGGCGCCATGGGCGAATCCATCGCCGTCGAGCCATCGAATGGACAGGTGCTCGCACCGGTATCGGGCAAAGTCATCGCCGCTCCCAAGTCCGGCCACGCCGTCGGCATCAAGTCAGCTGGTGGCGTCGAGACCCTCGTTCACGTAGGCATCGACACGGTTCAGATGGACGGCGAGGGCTTTACGCCCCACGTCACGGTGGGCGACCACGTCCAAGCTGGCCAGCCCATCGTCGACGTGGACCTCGACGCGGTAGCTAAGGCTGGGTACAAGGCCACGACCCTTCTCATTGTCACCAATTCGAAGAAGCTCAGCACGGTCGAGCACCTCGCACAGCCTGGCTTGGTCGTCGCTGGAGAACCCGGCCTGCGCGCGGCGAAGTAATCCACTTATCCCTAGGCTGGACACCAACGTCCTGCCTTCCAGCACTCATCACAAGGAGAAATCCATACATGTTCCCACAGAATTTCCTTTGGGGCGGCGCCACCGCCGCAAACCAAATCGAAGGCGCATACAACGTGGATGGCAAGGGCCTGAGCATCCAAGACGTCATGCCCGATGGCTTGCAAACTCCGCCCACGGAAGGCCCCACGGATGACAACCTCAAGCTTGAGGCCATCGATTTCTATCATCGCTATGCCGAGGACATCGCACTGTTCGGTGAGATGGGCTTTAAGACCTTCCGCTTCTCCATTGCCTGGAGCCGCATCTTCCCACGCGGCGATGAAGATGAGCCGAACGAGGAGGGCCTGCGCTTCTATGACCGCGTGCTCGACGAACTCGAGAAGTACGGCATCGAGCCCCTCGTCACGCTGAGCCACTACGAAACACCTCTCGCCATCGCACGCGAGTACGGCGGGTGGTCCAACCGTGAAGTCATCAACTTCTTTGAGAAGTACTGCCGCACCGTGTTCGAGCGTTACAAGGGTCGCGTGCACTACTGGCTCACCTTCAACGAGATTAATTCGGTACTCCACTTCCCGTTCTTCGGTGGTCTCGAGGGCACGCCAGAGGAGGTTGGCCCGCAGAAGCTTTACCAAGCTGTCCACCACGAACTCGTGGGCTCTGCACGTGTCACTAAGATTGCACACGAGATAGACCCGAACAACAAGGTCGGCTGCATGATCATCGCGGTGCCACGCTACCCGCTAACGCCGAATCCACAGGATGCCCTCAAAGCGCTGGATAAGAGCCACGATGACCTTGCCTTTGGTGATATCCACTGCCGTGGGTACTACCCGGGTTACTACCTGCGCAAGCTCAAGAACCTCGGTGTCGAGCTGGATATCACTGAGCAGGATCGTGACGACCTTACCAACACGGTCGACTTCGTCTCCTTCTCCTACTACATGTCCGTGTGCGAAACCGCTGATCCGGCCAAGGACACGGCAGGTCAAGGAAATATCGTGGGTGGCGTTCCCAACCCGACCCTCGTGGCCTCCGAGTGGGGCTGGCAAATCGACCCGGTCGGCCTGCGCATCATCATGAACGAATACTGGGACCGCTGGCAGAAGCCGCTGTTCATCGTTGAAAACGGCTTGGGTGCCAAAGACAAGCTCGTCGATGGCCCCGAAGGCCCCACTGTCGAGGATGACTACCGCATCGACTACCTGAACCAGCACCTGGTCCAGGTCGGCGAGGCTGTCGAGGACGGTGTCGAGGTCCTCGGCTACACCACGTGGGGCTGCATCGACTTGGTCTCCGCATCGACAGCGCAGATGTCCAAGCGTTACGGCTTCATCTACGTCGACCGCGACGATGACGGCTCCGGCACGCTCGATCGCTACAAAAAGAAGTCCTTCGACTGGTACAAAGAGGTCATCGCCACCAACGGCGAGTCCCTCACCAAGTAGTCCCGCCCGTTCCCATCCAAAGAGAGGCAATCTGCAGCGATGAAGGTCGTGCGTGTGCTCAATAACAACGTCGTCCTCGCGGTCGACGAGACCGGCGCGGAAGCCATCCTCACTGGGTGGGGCGTGGGCTTCCAAGCGAAGCCTGGCCAGCCGGTCAAGACTGACAAAGTCACGCGCACGTTCAGGCCCGAAAATGATCGCGATAGCGATACCCTCGCGCAACAGCTCGCGGCGCTGGACCCCAGGTTCCTCGCCGCGGCCGATGACGCGCTCCGTGCCGAATTCGAGGATCGAGGCTCGGCCACCGTTGTGGCCCTCGCTGACCACCTCAGCGTCGCTGCGGTGCGCGTTGCTGCCGATGCCGCCACCGCCGCCCAGCCGCATCCACTCACCGCCGAGGTCAAGCACCTCTACCCCGCTGAGTACGCGGCCGGAGAGCGGATTCTTGCCCACGTGAACAAGCAGCTCGAGCTCGACCTGCCGCAGGTCGAGGCCGTTGCCATCGCCATGCACTTGGTCAACGCTGGTTTCCACACAGACGGCCTTGCGGAAACCTACCGCATGACGGGCGTGTTCGGGCAGCTCTTCGACATCATCGATACAAGCTTTGACATCGAACTCGACCGTCAGTCCATTTCCGCCGCACGTTTTATCACGCACATGCGCTACTTCTTCGTGCGCGTGAACGAAGGCCGGCAGCTCAACGAGGGCATGAGCGTCCTCAAAGACAGCCTGCAGCTGTCCCACCCGCAAGCGGTAACCTGCGCCAGCCGCCTCGCCTCCGTCCTCGAGCTGCGCCTTGGCGCGCCGCTCACTGACGACGAGGTGAGCTACCTTGCGCTGCACGTCGCGCGTCTCGTCGGCGAGCACCACGCTGCGCAGTAGACAGGCCATGCATGACGAAAGCCTCCAACCGAAGTTGGAGGCTTTCGCTATTTTGTACCCCGTACGGGATTTGAACCCGTGTTACCGGCGTGAGAGGCCAGCGTCCTAGGCCGCTAGACGAACGGGGCATAGAACTAGTGTTACTGCTTGTTCCAGCAGTAAACACTGCTGGCCTACCAGGACTCGAACCTAGAATGACGGTACCAGAAACCGTTGTGTTGCCAATTACACCATAGGCCATTGTCATCAAGTGCTTGTCTCTTTCACCTTGCCGGTGTAAGTGACTCGCTCTGTGCGACGAGATATAACTATAGGCAAGAACGGTACGTGTGACAAATCGGCAGGTCAGGACGTGTTCTCAAGGTGACATCGCGTGGCTAATTGTGTTAGCTTCATTGTTACACGGGCACGCGTAGAATCTATCGCCCGCCGGAAGAAAGATACGTTCATGAGCCGTACGGACGAGATTGTCACCGCCGCCCGCCTGCTCCTACAGGACTACGGGTGGCCAGAGATTTCTATTCGCGACATCGCCAATGAAATCGGTATCAAGGCGCCGAGTCTCTACAAGCACGTCTCCGGTATGGAGGAAATCGCGGCTCTCGTCGCCACAGAGGCACTCAGCGAATACGGTCAGCATCTGCGCGAGGGATGGGAAGAAAACGGCGCCACAGGGGTCCTCGCCGCCCACCGCGACTATTTCCGTGAGAACCCCTATCTCTACGAGCTCATGACGGGCCGACTCTTCCCGCGCGAGTACTTGCCCAGGGACTTGCCGGGCTGGGCGCGCGAGCCCTTCCACTGGATCGCCGACAACAATACGCAGTTGGGGCTGAGCTACACCGCCATGGCGCATGGCCTGGCACTGCTCGAGCTGCGCGACGGACATATCCCCGACCCCCAGTGGGAATACGTCGTCGCCGATTAAAACACGCGAAACCCCCGCCAACCGGAAGGTTGCGGGGGCATCGGCAAGCTCTTAGGTCTCGGGCGCCTGGTACGGCGTCACGGCCAAGGCAGCCTTGAGACGCGCGATGGTCGACTCCTTGCCCAAGAGTTCCATGGACTCGAAGAGCGGCGGGGAGACCTGCTGACCGGACATGCCAACACGCAGGGCGCCGTAGGCCTTGCGCGGCTTAAGTTCCAAGTCCTCGATGAGAGCCTTGGACAGCGCAGCCTCGATGTTGGCGGTGGTCCAGTCCTCGATGCCCTCGAGGGCGGCGATGCCCACCTCGAGCGGCTGGACGGCGTCCTCCTTGAGGTTCTTCTTCGCAGACTTCGAGTCTAGCTCGAGCTTGTCATCCGGGATGATGAGGAACTTGAGCAGGTCGTAGGCGTCCGAGAGCACCTTGATGCGCGTCTGGACGAGATCCGCGGCGATGGTGAACTTCGCGTCGCCATAGTCGGCTGGGAAGTCGGTGTACTCGGTGAAGTACGCGCGCAGGCGGTCCTTGAAGACCTCCGGAGCGAGCAGGCGAATGTGGTCCGCGTTGATGGCCTCGAGCTTCTTCTGATCAAAGCGGGCCGGGTTGCCTAGAACGTCCTTGACGTCGAAGTTGGCGATGAGCTCCTCGACGGAGAAGATGTCCTGCTCCGCAGACAGGGACCAGCCCAAAAGGGACAGGTAGTTGAGCATACCCTCGGGGATGATGCCGTTGTCGCGGTGGTTGAACAGGTTGGACTGCGGGTCACGCTTGGACAGCTTCTTGTTGCCCTCACCCATAACGAACGGCAGGTGACCGAACTGCGGAGTCTGCTTGGCAATGCCAAGTTCGACCAGCGCCTCATACAGGGCCAGCTGACGCGGGGTCGAGGACAGCAGGTCCTCACCGCGGAGGACGTGCGTGATGTTCATCAGTGCGTCATCAACCGGGTTGACCAGCGTGTACAGCGGCGCGCCGTTGGAGCGGGCTACCACATAGTCGGGTTGAGTCTCAGACTTAAAGGTCATCTCGCCGCGGACGAGATCGTTCCAGGTCCAGTCCTTGTCCGGCATGCGCAGGCGCCACACAGGCTTGCGACCTTCGGCCTTGAAGGCCTCGATCTGCTCCTCGGTGAGGTTGCGGTCGTAGTTATCGTAGCCCAGCTTCGGATCGCGGCCAGCCGCCTTGTGGCGCTCCTCAACCTCTTCCGCGGTGGAGTACGCCGGGTAAACATAGCCGCCATCAATGAGCTTCTGCAGGACGTCCGCATAGATGTCCATGCGCTGAGACTGGCGGTACGGGCCGTCGGGACCGCCGACGTTGACGCCTTCGTCCCAGCCCAAGCCAAGCCACTCGAGCGAGTCGATGATGGCCTGGTAGGACTCTTCCGAGTCACGGGCGGCGTCAGTATCTTCGATACGGAAGATGAGCTTGCCGCCGGTGTGGCGGGCATAAGCCCAGTTGAACAGGGCGGTGCGGACCATGCCCACGTGGGGCGTGCCGGTCGGGGACGGGCAGAATCGAACCCGAATGTCACTAGCGTTCTCAGTCATGCCCACCATGGTAGACCAGCACGGACGAACACTCAGAACGAGGCGGGGGTAAGCGTAATGGAAACAACTATCAATAAATGCTGGCCACAAAAATTTCACGGGGGTATCCACTAACGGTAATGAAAGTCATCACCTATAGTGTGCTCCGTTCCAAAATAACTGAAGAAAGGACCCTCGTGTCTCGCATTCACTCTCGCTCTCTCGCTCTGCTCACCGCAGTAGCTCTGGTCTCCCCCGCCGTCGCGCACGCCGGCCCGGACGACGGCCGCACCGTCGCCACCGCCGCGCACGTCGACTCGCCGAAGACCTTCTGGGCAAACGACACGTTCGTCCTCAAGTCCGAGGTCTCAGGCACAACGACTCCCCTGGACGATACTGTTGCGTGGGTTGGAAAAGGTTACGGGAGCGACGGCCGGAATCAATACCAGTTCACACTGCCCAAAAATGGCCTCTTCGACTTTTTTGGCGAACCAGGCGAGACTTACTACACCGCTCCGGCTGCTACCTGGGGATCCCAACAGCCAATTTGGATGGGATTTGGGGCCGACGCTGGGCTTCCCATGGAAGCTTTCCGCGATCACACCGCGTCACTCGACCTCCTCTCTGTCAATGGCCCCGGCGACGTCGAGCTGTTTAGCTATCTTGATTCCGAATCTGGCCTACACCGTTTGCTCGGCACTTCTCAGGACTCCCCGAAGTCCATTCCGCTCACCGCAGGAAGTCACTTCCACAACTACACGGCATTTTCTAAGCCGGGCCGTTATGAGCTGACGTACCGCACCACTGCGCGCGGCAAGGACGGAAAACTCATCGCCTCGCAACCGACCGTCGCCGTAGTGCAAGTAGGCGGCCAGTCCCCCAAGGCGGAAAAGACTCAGAGCACGCGCGAGCGCTTCGACGCAGCCAAGCCCGGCTCCCAGGCTGAGCTTGCCGATGCCGCTTACTCCCTGAGCGTGGCTCCCAAGGCAAAGCGGTCCCAGGAAGGTGATGAGCACCTGTCGACGCTCAAGTTCGAGGCCGGAAACAAAGCTAACGGCACGCTCACGCTTTTTATCGACGGCTACTTCCTCACAGATCTGGACGTCAAGGACGGTACTGCACAGTGGGACGAGTTCTTGGGCCCCAAGGACTCCCAGATCCAGGCTGTATTTACCCCGGACGATGGCCCGCGCTGGGTCTCAACGCCGCTGCACTACACCCCCGGAAAGGAAGCCGCCGTCACCTCCGAGGATTCGGCGGAGACCTGGTCCGACCACACCGGCGACGCGTCAACGGTGCGCCAGCTACAAGACACGGAAGAGCCGACCGTCACGAATTCGAAGTTCACCGCTCACATTGAGCCGTACGGCGAATCCTCCTCCAAGCTCGTCGTTGAGACCGAAGATAAGAACTTCAACGGATTCATCAGCGGCGGTTTCTACGATGGTGGTGACGCCACATACGCGGGGCTCGACTTCGAAGGCTATATCCACAATGGTCACGGCGAGGTCCTGATCGGTGACGAGAACCTCTACAACGGCCAGGAAGCCCGCGTTGTCGTCATCCCCCACCCGACCATCATGGCTCAGTCCGGCACGGTCGTCCTCGCGAAGAGTTACCAGCGGGGCAAAACTTTCGACGCGAAGGGGACTTTGGGCAGTGCTACCGAATCCGAGTCCACTGGGTCTTCAGCAGCCCCAACACCGACGACTAAGCCACACCAGCAGCCCTCCGAACCGGCTGTGCCCGAAAAGAAGTGCTCGAGCAAGCACTTCCTCGACCACGGCCACGTGGACATCAAAGCGATGCGCGAGGGCGACAAGCTCACCACGGTGTTGGAGGACGAAACGTCCCTCGTGGACAAGGGCGTCGTCGACCGTCCGCTCGATGACGTCGTGCTCGCTGTCCACGACAACGCTCTCGTCAAGCGCAGCGAGCGCATGGGCGATAAGAAGCTCGACTTCATGGGCAAGGTTGGCGAGAAGTTCTATATGCTTCCGGAAACCCAAAACCACGACATCATCTGGCCGGGCTACAACACACAGTCCCTCGACTATGGGCAGACCAACGGAACCGTCAACCTAAACTTCGAACCGAAGTCCGTCCCGGAGGGTGCGACGTGGGGGCTGTTTATTAGTCGCAATCTTGGCCAAGAGCAGGAAGTGCTCATGGATTCGACCAAGGGTGACCACACGATCGAGACCGATTTCGCTACCCACACCCACACGACGTGGGCGTTCTCGAAGCCGGGCATCTACGAGTTCAAGGTCACCTACGACACCACCACCAAGGACGGCAAGAAGATCACCTCGGCTCCGCAGACGCTCACCCTCGCCGTTGGCGACCAGGCAATCAAGGACTGCAAGTCGGATCTCGACAACTCCCAGCCCTCTGACGAGGTCAAGCCGTCCGAGCCGCAGCCCTCTGATGACGTGAAGCCTTCGGACGAGGTCAAGCCGAAGCCCGCACCGAAGCCGGCCCCGAAGGCGGACGGCTCCAGCAACGCGAAGCCCTGGGGCTGGGTCATTCCGGTGGTCATCGCCGGTGTCTTCGGTGCGCTCGGCGGATTCTTCCGCGACCACGGCGCTGAGCTTTGGGCCCGCGTCCAAGAGATGCTTAAACGTTTCCGCTAACGACTAGGTAGCCCTCTGCCCCTCCACCGATGGCTCGTTTTCGAGCTGTCGGTGCGCAGCTCTTTACACAGACATCACAGACTTCTTTCTCATAAAGGGATAACCCCATGCTTGTTTCATCACGGACGACACGCTTTCTCGCGGTGTGGGCCACGCTGCTGCTCTGCGTCGTCGCGGGCGTACCGCACGCTCTCGCCGCCGAACGCTTCGATACTGGACACGTCGATGCCTTCTACGTCACCGCGCCGGGCGGTGACCTCACTCTCGGCTTGAAGGAAGACATCACCGGCAACGACGTGGAGCACTCCGGCGACGACGTCGTGCTCGTCGTCAAAGAATCAGCATGGAACTCGGTCACGGAAGGCATCCCGGACATCGGTGGCTCGTCCTACTTCCTGCCGCAGGACCAGGACCACTCGTTGCTCTGGCCGGGCTGGGATACGCAGCCAGCCGGCCGCGCAGGCTTCGACAACGTCGACTTGGTCTTCGAGGATGTCTCCGGGCCCGGTTCGGTATACGTCTTCCGCACCTCAAACTTCGGTGACGTCGAGCCAGTCACCGGCTCCGGCAGCATTGAACTCACGCGCGGGGAAACCATCAATCAGCCCTACGGTGCCCACCGTCACGCAAACTGGGCGTTTTCCAAGCCCGGCACGTACGAGATGACCGTCCACGCGGAAAGCAAGGGCAAGACCTCTAACTCCGTGACGTACACGTGGGAGGTCGGCGATTCTTCCGGTTCCGACCGCGATGTGGACCGCGACCACGGCAACGACGCCAAAGACGACGAAGACAACACCGACACGTCCACCAGCCATGGTTCGTTGAAGCGCACGCAGACCTCCACTTCGGCACAACCCTCGCGTGCCGCCGCACCGCGCTCAACCCAGGCGCGCGCAGCAGCCCCGCGTCCTGCCGCTCCTCGCCCGGCTGAGTCCGCCCCGGCCCCTGAGGCGGCATCGGAAAGCGCGGCCTGCGTGGCGGGGCTGAACCCCAAGATCAAAGACGACACGGTCAGCCCACCGGCCTGGATCGACGCGGATGGCGCGACGTTTTACATCTCAGATACCGGAAAGGTCGACCTGCCGCAGGACATCGGCCCCGTGCCGCAGGGCCCGGCGTGGATGATCGGCTCCACCCAAGTCGCCGGCGTGCCGTGGCTGGGTGCGAACACCCAGCACCCCACCATGCGCGAATATACATCGGGCCCGGTGACGTGGGACATCACGAGCTTTAACGGCCCCGGCGATGTCATGGTCTACACGCAAGGAGGGCTAGGCACGATTGTCGGCGACGAATGGTTCCGCGTCGTTGGCGGCCAAGCCCAAGGCGCGGTGGACATTCCAGAAAATACGCACGTTCACCCCAACTGGCTGTTTAGCCAGCCCGGCAACTACTCGCTGACCATTCGCCAGACCGCCACGACAACAGCCGGCGAGACTGTCAGCGGAGAGGCCACCCTCCACTTCGCGGTGGGCGGCGGACAGCCTAGTGGTGCGCTGAGCTCCGGCCACTTCGACTTCGGCGCAGAGGTCAACCCAGACGGCGGCGACTGCTCAACCGCGCCGGGTTCCATTGGCGTCGCACCGACTGGCGGTACGACGGGCTCGGGCGATTCTCATTCTGTGTCGGGTCGCTCGGCAGGCGTCTCCGGAGGCGACGCGGCAGTGCAACAAGCGGGTGCCGAATCGGGCACCCTGCGCCCAGGCACGAAGCTTGCTGCCTCGAGTGAGAGCTACCTGGCCTGGGGCGTGGGCGCGCTCGGTGTGGGCATGCTCGTGCTGGGACTGGGCGTCGGCCTGCTTGCCTGGACGCGATACCGTGCGTAAGGCGGCTCTCATACTCGCGGCGACGCTCGGCCTGAGCGGGTGTACGGCACCGACCCAGGAGGACGGCCTGCGCATCGTGGCGACGACGCCGATCATCGCGGATCTCGCACGCAATGTTGCGCCGGACGCGCACGTCACGACCCTCATCCCGGCGGGCAAGGACCCGCACTCTTTCGAGCCGACGCTGCGCACCTCGCGGGAGGTAGCCAATGCCGATGTCGCATTTGCCAATGGCCTTCTGCTCGAGCCGCAGACACTCATGGATTCCGTGCATAGCGTATCTTCAGGCCCCGTCGTCGACGTCGCCGACGTAGCGTCCACCCGCGGGGCAAAGCTCGTGCCGCTCGTGGAAAACGTGGCACTCGACGCGATCTGGCTTGGTCTGCGCGTCGCTGGTTCTAGGGATTCCGCCACCATTTCCTTGGACTCGGTTGAAGGGCCCGGATCGGTTGCGGCGTACGTCGTCTCGACATTCGGCACGCCGCGCGTCCTCTTTGACTCCTCGGACGGCGGTCCTGATTCAACGGAACTGCCCGGCAACGCGCACACGCACCTGTCCTGGGCTTTTAGCGCGCCGGGCATCTACCGTTTGCACTTGTCGTCCTCGCTGACCGAACCCGCAGTGATAACGATAGCGGTGGGCGTGACTCCCCCACCCGACCTCGATGTCATTGATGAGGGCCATCTCGACATCGCGGCGGATTCTTCCCGCGGCATCGTGCTGCGGGATGGCTCCGATGACTTCGATCCAGCGGCGAGTGTCATCGCCGTTCCGTCGTCGGTCCTGCAGGAGATTCCGCCGGACCCGTCCTATCGCTTCTTAGGCGTCCCCGGCAGCGAGACGTACCTCCTGCCGCAAGCGGTGCTCGGCCAACACATCCACGGCGAGGTCGACCCACATCTATGGCACAACGTGGCCAACGCCATGGCCTACGTCGACGTCATCGCAGACGAGCTCGCGCAAGTCGATCCGTCGCACGGCGCGGAATACCGCGATCATGCCCGTGCCTATAACGAGTCCTTGCGCGGGGTGGATTCCGAAATCCGCTCTCTCATCGCCGACATCCCGGAGCCACGCCGCAACCTTGTCACGACACACCACGGTTACGCATACCTCGAGCAGGGCTACGGCGTGCGCAGCGCCGGGTTCGTCACGCCGAATCCCGCCGTCGAGCCGTCCCCACGCGACGTCATCGCGTTGCGTCGCACGTTGGAGAATCTCGACGTCCCCGCCGTCTTTATCGAACCTTCCGAAGAAGCCAGTACGCAAACCCTGCGGGAGACCGCCTCCGCGGCAGGCCGACGCGTATGCACCATCTACGGCGACACCCTCGACGCGTCCGTCCCCACCTATATCGATCTAATGCGCTTTAACGCGCGCTCCCTTCACGACTGTTTAAAGGACTAATCATGAACCATCGCATTCCTACTCTTCTGCTCGCCGGCGCACTCGCTTTCACGGCGGCTCCGGCGTGGGCGGGTGACCTCGCGCAGGTTGTCTCCGCGGATGAGTCCGTCGCCCCGTCTGGCGAGGCCGCCGTTATCGACCACGGGCACGTGGACATGGGCGCGCTCATCGTCGACGGCCAGGCCCAGTTCAAGGCCCGCGACGACTCCCAGCCCACACCGGTGTGGCGTGACCCGAAAGATGTCGTCTTCGCCGTCGATGACAAGGCCCTGCAAACCCTGCCGGAGACCAATGACTTCGCCTTTACCGGCGCTCAGCCTGGCTCCCAGGTATGGGTCATCCCGCAGACCGAGGTCGCAGGAGTGCCCTGGCTGGGGTGGAATACCCAGGCACCGTCGTTGACCGAGGTCGCGGACCGCGGCGTGAACATCGAGTTCCTCGGCCACTCCGGCCCGGGCGATTTCTCACTCTTCCTTCAGAATGGCGGCTTCGAGGCGCCCCAACTGCTCTTTAGCACCGCCGAGCACGGCGAAGACTCCTTGTGGGTCGATCTGCACACGCACACCCACGCCAACTGGACGTTCACCGAGCCCGGCGCCCACAAGGTCGGCCTGCGCCTCACCACGACCACCACCTCGGGCGAGGAGCTTGCTACCGATGCCGTCCTCAACTTCGCCGTCGGCCCCGACGCCGCCACGCCCCAGGCTGCCGATGCCGCCCGTTCCCTCCCCTTCGAACCCACCACAGCGTCCGCAGGCTTCGCCGGACTGCCGATGTGGGCCTGGTGGACCGTGGGCATCGTCCTTGCACTCGTCGTCCTCGGCGCACTCGGCGCCGCGCTGCGGGGTGTTCGCCGTGGCTAATCCCGCTATCACTGCGTCCGATGTCTCCGTCGCGTTAGGCGGCCGCCGAGTAGTCAGGGACGCCTCCTTGACGGTCGAGTCCGGCGAATTCATCGGTCTGCTCGGCCCCAACGGTGCAGGCAAGACGACGCTCCTGCGCTCAATACTCGGTCTCGTGCGCTATTCCGGTTCCATCACCACGCGCGCCGCGCTGGGTTACGTTCCCCAGCGCCACGACGTTGCGTGGGATTTTCCCATCACCGTCGCCGACTGTGTCGCGAGCGGCCGCACGCGCCGGTTCGGCTGGCTTCGACGCGTCGACCATCGCGCAGCACAAGAAGCAATCGCGTTGGTTGGCCTCACGGAGTTTGCCCGCCGTCCCATCGAGCAGCTCTCCGGCGGACAACGCCAACGCGTGCTCATCGCGCGTGCTCTCGCCACGCGTCCCGATGTCCTCCTTCTCGACGAGCCGTTTACCGGCCTCGACGCTCCGAATACCGAGTCGCTCCTCGCGCTCTTTGAGGAACTCACCCAAGCGGGAACGTCCATCCTCATGTCGACGCATAATCTGGCCGAGGCTGCCCACACGTGCCACCGCCTCGTGCTTTTCAATCGCACCGTCATCGCGGATGGCCCCGCGGCCGACATCCTCGCCACACCGCAGCCGTGGGTCGACACCTTCGGAGTATCCGCCCACTCGCCTCTCCTCGCTGCCGTGGGGGTCGCATGCTAGACGTCACGCTCCTCGATTTCTTCACTGACCTCGCCAACCCGCGCCTCGACTTCCTGCTCCACGCCGTCATCATGGCGATCCTCGCCGCGTGCGTGTGCGGCGTCGTGGGCTGCTACGTCGTCCTGCGCGGCATGGCCTTTATCGGCGATGCCGTCTCCCACGCCGTCTTCCCCGGCCTCGCCGTCGCCTTTGCACTGCACACCTCTGTGCTCCTTGGTGGCGCCGTCGCTGGCTGCGCCGTCGCCCTGCTCATCGCCGTCTTCGCGCAGCGCCGCCACATCCGCGAGGATTCCATCATCGGCATTTTCTTCGCCGCATCCTTCGCTTTGGGCATGCTCATCATCTCCCGCATCGACGGCTATACCGCGTCACTCACGAGCTTCCTCTTCGGCTCGCTCACGGGCGTTTCGCGCACCGACCTCATTGCGGCCGTCGCAGTCAACGTCGTCGTCATCGGACTCGTCATTCTCATCGGTCCACAGCTCACCGCCGCGTGTCTCGACCGCGAGACCGCCCGCGCCATGGGCCTGCCCGTCGCGGTCCTCGACGTCGTTCTGTATCTCGCGGTCACCGCCGCCATAGTCATCTCCGTGGGCACTATCGGCAACATTCTGGTCCTGGCACTGCTCATCACGCCGGCCGCGACCGCCCGCCTGCTCACCACGAGCCTGCGGTCCATGATGGCGCTTTCCGCACTCATTGGCGCTCTCGGCTCCTTCGTGGGCATCTATCTCGCTTGGGCCATCGACCTTCCTGCCGGCGCCACCATCGTTCTCGTGCTTACTGCCTGCTTCCTTCTTGTCTGGGCGCTGAGCCCTCTGCTTCCCACTTTCCGTACTGCAAAGGAGACTTCGTCATGCGCCGCCTAGCGCTCGTCACCGCCGCCGTTTTGTCCACCAGCGCACTCGTCCCCTTCGCCGCTGCCGCACCCCGCTGCGGCGACGAAGCCACGCTCACCATTTCCAATTCCAACTCGCTGCGCACCACCGACGGAGCCGACGCGACGCTCCACGTCACCAACGACTCCTCCGATGCCGTCACTCTCACGCTCGATGACTCCAAGGGCACCGGAACCACCCGCTTCGACGAGACCACAGTCCCTCCGAATTCCGAGGAGGACATCGACATCGATTTCTCCGAGGACGGCGACTACACGCTCACGCTCCGCGTAGCGACTGCGGACGCGGACGCCACCGCCTCCGTGAAGTATTCGGTCGGCGCCCCGTGCGACGCGGAGGAATCCACCGACCCGCGCAGACTCGCCAAGGACATCAAAGGCATCGACAAAGAAATAGGCAAGCTCGATCGCGAGCTCGACAAAACCTACAAAGAGGCCGAGTCCTTCCTCAAAGTGTCCTCAGCCCCAAGCACTCGGCCCTCCACGCTCTCTGAAACGACTTCCTCCCGCGCTACACCGCCCCACGTCGCTCCGAATGCTGAGCCGACCGAGCGCGACAACTCCGTACCGGATGTAACAGCCCCCGCACCCGTAAAGTCAAGCCCACAGGATGGAAATAATGGCGCTGCGTCGAAGATCCAGGCTCCCACGCCTGCGGCTTCCAAGCCCCAGAAAGCCGCAGCCCCAGCTCCGCGCAAGGAAGCCGAGACTCCAGCGGAACCCGCCGAGAGCAACCCCATTCGCCCGGCCCAGATCACTCCAATAAGCACTTCGAGCGACATCACCAACTTCTGGGCAGGCGTGCTCGCAGGCTTCGGCGGTGCTTTCCTCATCTTCGGAGTCGGCCTGCTTCTCTTTGTCGCACGCCGTCCGAAGCAGCCAGAAAAGAAAGAAAAGCCCGCGGACACAACAGTGATTCCGCGGGTGGACTAGGCAGTAAGAGCTACGCCGTCGGCGCGGGAGCCGGGACGACGTACTTGTGCTTATCGGAGAGGAAGTTCCACACCTCGTTGGCGGCATCGGGAGCCCAGAACCAGGTGTGGTCCGCCGGGACCTTAAGGAGCTCGACCGGCTGCTGGCAACCGTTGAAGTTGAGGCGCTCGGAACCGCTGGCGGCGGGCTCCGACATAAAGGTCATGTCGCAGCGGTTGCGGTTGAGGTAGCCGCCGAGGACCGTGCGAACGGGCAGGTAACCGGCCTCGTGTCGGGTGCCGCCGTCGTAGGTCATCATCTTATCCGCGGTGCCGTGCATGATGAGGGTGGCCATGGGGGCATCGACGCAATTCATCTCAACCGGGTTGTAGAAGGCACCGGAGACCATCGCGACGGCGGCAAAGGTGTCCTGCGCGTGGCAGCCCAGGACGGAGGTAAAGCCGCCACCGTTGGACATGCCCATGGCGTAGACGCGGGACCGATCGACGCGGTAGTCGAGGTCGATATCGTCAAGGATGCGCTTGATGAAGCGGATGTCCTCGCCGTCGCGAGTCTTGGCGTAAGGCGCGGCCTCCCAGGCACGCTCGTAGCCTTCGGGATAGACGATGATGGCTTCACCGTGGGCACCGGTGTTCTACATGCGGGCGTAGCTGGAGAAATTCTCTGGACTATCTTCCCAGCCGCCGAAGCCAAAGAGGGCGGGCGCGGCGTCATCGGGGTTGTAATTGTCGGGGATGCGCAGCAGATAACGGCGGGGCTTGCCCTCGTGTTCGACATCGACGGAGACAGTCTGGCCGTTGGCGACGGGCTGGACGGGATTCACCGTGGGGTCTTCCTGAACCGGGATTACTGGGACCGGTGCAGGTGCAACAGGCGTCGCTTCCTGCACTCCCTCGGGAACCAGTTGCTCACCGGCGGGCGCGCTATCGGCCGGGGTTTCAATGGGCGCGGGGGGCGGTAGGAACCTCGGCAAGCTGCTCCTGTACGGGAGCCGGCGCTGGGACTTCCTGCGCGTGAGCGGGGACAATGCCAATGGACAAAGCGGCGGCCACTGCAAGCACAACGAGGCGCCGTTTGACGAGATTCACATTAAACACTTTCGTCACTTTAGTTTCAGTTCTTTTCTCGTTTATCAGCTGACACGCTCGATTCCTTAAGAATTCCCCCACGAAGTAAGCTGGAGGTCTATGTTTTCTTCACGCCCTTCTACCGCGCCGGACTTTCTGCTCTCTCGCGCGACTGGCTCCGTGCGCACCCAGGGTGCCCAGCAGACCTTTGACGATCTCGATGCCGCCGTCGCAGCGCTCAGGTCCGGAGACGTCGAGATAATCGTGGGCGCGCTCCCCTTCGAACGCGGCGCACGGGTTGCCTTAACGGTGCCAGAGAGCATCATCCGCGAGGACGGCCCGCTGGAACCGCACGCGCATTACCGCAACAGAACGCTGAATGCGCGCGTCACCGGATTCGAACCAGAACCGGAAGAACATCTGCGTCGCGTCGAGGCTGCCATCGCCACGATTCAAGAGTCCAAGCTTGACAAAGTGGTCTTAGCGCGCGCAGTCGACATTGAATTCAGCGAACCCACCGACCCCCGACTGGTCGCCGCGCGACTCATTGACATGTCGTACCACCGCGACGGCTTCATCGCTGACCTCACCCCGGCAGGCCGCGAGGGCGCCATGCTCGTCGGCTCCTCGCCGGAGGTCCTTATCAAGCGCCAAGGATCCACAGTGAGCGCTTTCCCCTTGGCCGGTTCGGCGGCGCGCCAGAAAGACAAGGCACGCGACATCCTAGCCGGGCAGGACTTGGCCCGCTCCCCCAAGGATCTCCGGGAGCACGCCTTTGTGGTCGACCATCTGCGCCGAATCCTTTCACCACTGTGCGAAACTTTGGACGCGCCACTCACACCGCAACTCATGAAGACCAATGAAATGTGGCACCTGGGCACACCGGTAGTCGGCACGCTCAAGGACCCTCACTTGACCGCGCTCGAGCTCGCCGCGCTCGTCCACCCCACCCCAGCCATTTGCGGTACGCCTACCGATGCCGCCGAATCCGTCATCCAGACAGCCGAATCCGACCGCGGGTTCTACGCCGGTACCGTCGGCTGGTGCGATAACTCGGGCGATGGCGAATACATGGTCGCCATCCGCTGCGCGGAGGTCTCGGGCGACGGACTTACGGCACGGGCCTGGGCCGGTGGTGGAATCGTCTCCGACTCAGACGCCAACGCCGAGCTGGAAGAGACGTCCGCGAAGTTGCGCACTATTTTGCGAGCGCTCGGACTCTAAGTCCTACCCACCCCCTGGGTGGGCTTTTTTGTTTGCCTATTTGAGTATT
>NZ_KQ959737.1:0-1013 GCF_001552965.1 Corynebacterium sp. DNF00584
TTGGGCGCAGTGGTCCCTAAACGCCTGTGAGGTGTACACACTTCCATGATCAGAATGGAAAATAGCCCCGTCAAGGCTTCCGCGGACTGTGCTGGCATGGGACAAAGCCTCGATGACCAGTGAGACACGCATGTGGTCTGCGAGTGCATAACCTGCAAGTTTTCGTGAATAGGTGTCAATGACCGTGGCAAGGTACATGTTCTTACCGCCCTTACACGGCAGGTAGGTAATGTCGCCGACATACACACGGTTCGGCTCGTCAGCGGTGAATGTACGGCCTACTAAATCTGGCATGACACGGTGACCAGGCTTACGCCTAGTGGTGATGCATCGACGCCGTTTGCTAAAGCCTTTTAGCCCCATGGATTTCATGATGCGTGCGACCTTCTTATGGTTGATCGGGCCGAAGTCCGTATCGTCGTTGAGGCTTGCAGCGATGCGTTTAGCACCATAAAGCCCGTTCTCATCATCGAAGATGGCCTTGATTCTTGCACCAATAAGGGCATCGGAATACATCTTTAACCTGCGATTTTCGCGGGTGTTGACCCATTTATAAAACGAGGAGCGATTGAGCTTTAACACATGGCACATCCGCTTGACCGAATACTCGGTTCGGTGGTCATAGACAAACTGGAAGCGGATCACCAGCGTGTCTCTTCGGCAAAATATTTCGCGGCCTTGCGCAGAATATCGCGTTCTTCGCGCAGCTTCGCGTTCTCTTTTTCTAGCTGGCGGATTCGCTCGGAATCAGTCGTCTCCTTGGCGTTGTCGCGCATGGCCTTCGTGCGGGCACGTTTGCCGGTGCCGTATTGCTGAAGCCAGGAGAAAAGCGAGGAACGATTGACTCCAAGCTCTGCTGAAGCCGCGTGAAGTGAAAGGTCCTCATTGTTTTCATAGAGGGCCACAGCATCACGTTTGAACTGTTCGGAGTACCTAGGCATGGTGGTAGATTACCTTTCTTCCCAACCCAACCGGGCTGGATATCAGGTGTCCACCAAACAGGGGTCAGGTCC
>NZ_KQ959738.1:0-91209 GCF_001552965.1 Corynebacterium sp. DNF00584
AATCAGAGGTGTCTACCTAACGGGGGTCAGGTCCGCTCTCTGGCAAGGCCGGCAAGCACTGCCTTGTCGCCTCGACCCCAACACTGGGCTGGCACGCCAAGGAAGGCGACCACGACGGCGAGAACACGAAGAAGACCGCAACGCACACCTGGGGTCTTGAAGCCACCGTTGTCGCCATGTGCGGTGAAGGTTTTGCCGAGCCGGGTGGCGCGCCGGGGCTCATTCTTGGCGTGACTGGCGGGGTGCCTGCCGTGGCACCGTCGCAGCGCGTGTTCGAGTCGCTGAAGAACTTGACCGACCGTCCGGAACTCCCGCGCCGGCACTTCATTGCTGACCGTCTCTACTCGCCGGGGCAGAACCCGGCGAAGTTCCAAATGCCTATGCGCAAACTGGGCTACGGGTTCGTCGCTGACATGCGCCGTGACACCCGCGGTGTCCAGACCATTACGACGTCTGGCGCGCCCATTGTGGACGGTACTGCGTACTGTCCTGCAATTCTCAACATGCCGCGCCTGCTCGACCCCTACACCGCGTGGGAAAAGGGGCAACTGACCGACCAGCAGTTCTCGAACCTGCTTCAGGCTCGCAAGCGTCTGGCGCTCGCGCGTTACGGCACGAAGCCGAACAAGAAGGGTGACGTGCGTCTGGGGTGTCCTGCCCGCGCTGAGGGTGCGGAAATTACCTGCCCTCTCGTGCCGCCTGCCGAGGAAGGCAAGAAGAAGGCAGGCTTCCAAAAAGACGAGCTGACCGACTCCGAGGTGCCCTCCAAGGCTTCCTGCCCGAAGGTCTGCCAGCAGCGCACGGTGACGCTCAAGAACACCGCCGAGGACGGTGCGAAGTTCCTCCAGCATGGACCGGCATTTATGACCGCCGAGTGGCGTAAAGAGTACGGCCGCCGCAACACCATTGAGTCGCGTAACGCCATGCTCAAGAACGGCTCCTACCAGGGTGCCGGCGACGTCACCACGCGCCTTATGCGCGGTTGGGCAGCACAAATGCTGTGCATGGCCATGGCCGCGGTGGGCGTGAACCTTGCCATGCTCGACGCGGCTGCCTGGTCGCGTCCAAATACGTCCCAGAAGCCGACTCCGCCACCGCCGCGGGGCGGCCGCAAGCCCAGCTCGGACGACATTGAGCAGTGGAAGTTGGGCGACAACGCGCCACCAAAGGCGGCATAAGCCAAAGGCCACCGGCTGAACCTTGAGTTTTCGAGGACTTCACGCCGAGTGGCCTACAGGTCGTGGAACGACACCGACTTTCTAAGCAAAAACCGGCCGGCAAAGCCCTTTTCAGGCTTGAAACCGGCCGGTTTTCGTCGTTTCGGGGATAGTTTCTCCAAAAGTTACCGAATTTTGAAGACCGGGTTTAACCTGGAAGGAGTTTCCTGAATTGAACGGAAAAGTTAACCGAAACCCCCGGAAAATTGTGTGCCCCAGAGAGGATTCGAACCTCCGACACCGGCTTTAGGAGAGCCGTGCTCTATCCCCTGAGCTACTGGGGCGGGGGTGATACTTGCCTCCTCACGGGAGGGGGGACAATCACGAGGAATTAGATTACCAGCCTTGCCCATTGGGGCCCTAAATCGGATAACTTGTTGAGTATGGTTAACGATTCCAATGTGAGGTTTCACGATGTCCAGCGCCGCGAAATTGTCACCGAGCTGGTGACGAAGGAAGGCTACAAGACGCTGGCCGTGGAAAAGACGGTGCCGGGTGGTTCCACCGAGCGCATCCTGCTGCTCAATAAGGTGGACGCGCAGCGCCTGAAGACGGCGCTTGAGGAGTACCTCAACACCGTCTACGCGTCCGAGATTTCCGGCATGGCGGGCACGCTGTCGCCGGCTGATATGGTCGAGCTTTTCGGCGAAGACGACGATTAATCTGGCGTGGTGTCGCGATGCGTCTTAGCGCGCCGCGACGAAGGCCGCGAAGTCGGCGAGAGCCCGCTTGAAGAGCGCCTTGTAATGGGCGGAATCCGCGGGGGGAGGTAAGGCCCTTGACCTCAGCGGCGACGGTGGTCTTGCCGGGCGTGCGGGACTGGATGTTCATGGACACGCTGGCCGAGGAACCGTCCGGCGCGGTGGGGCTCGTGGCCGTCACGCGCCAGTAGTTCCACTTGGCCGTCTCGCTGATGCGTGGCTCGCCGTCAAGAATTAGAGGGAGCTGTGGTGCGAACTCGGCCCAGGCGGCGGCGATATCGGCCTGCGCGCCGGGGACGGTCTTTGAGGCATTCGCGCCGAAGGAGCCGTCGCAGCGCTTGCCGGGCACGCGGCGGCCGATGTGCTGCTCAAAAGAGACGGCAACGCCCTGGGCCCACCATTCCAGGTTCTTGCCCTTGAGGACGCCGTCCGGCTGGGCGGCGAGGGTGGCGCGGAGGTGGGAGAGGGCGGCATCGGCAAGCTGGGCGTGGTTGTGGGCGGGGTCGAGGAGCCTCACCCATTCTTCGCCCTGGATGCCCGTGGAACGGGCGACGGTATCCCAGGTCGCCATTTACGCGGTGAGCTCGGCGTACTTCGCGCGAACCTCGGAGGCCGGCGGGTTGGTGACGTGCGTGCCATCAGAGTAGAGGACGGTGGGGACAATGCGGTTGCCGTCGTTGACGGACTTAATCCACTCGTTGATGTCCTCGGTGCCCTCGGCCTCCGCGTCAACGAGGTCGTACGGGGTCTCCGAGCGGTCCAGGTTCTTGCGCAGCTTGGCGCAGAACGGGCACCAATCGGCGTAGAAAATAGTAACGGGTGCGTTGGTCTCAGGGGGCTGGACGGTCATGCGGAGATTTTCCTTTCGTAGGTGAGGAACTTGTATTTCAACGGCAGATCGCTGGGCGGTATTCCCGGCAGCTCCAGATGGCCCTTCTCGGACGTAAGCCAGCCGGTTTCGGCCGTGAGCGAGAAGTGCTCGGGGATTTCGGGGGCGAAGACGGCGTCTTTGCCATAGGCCTCGGCGACATTGGCGTCCATGAGGGTGATTTCCACGCGCTCGACCTGGCCCAGCGTTGCGGCGTAGACCTGGCCGCCGCCGATGATCCAGGCTTCATGCGGAGCGTGCTGCAGGTCGCGGAGGACCTCCGCGCCTGCGGACCATTGGCCGGGCAGCTGGCGCGAGAGGACGTAATTATCGCGGCCGGGCAGTGGGCGGAACGTGGGGTTGAGCGACTGCCACGTCTTACGGCCCATGACGACGGGCGCGCCGAGGGTGACCTCCTTAAAATGGGCGAGGTCTTCTGGCACGTGCCAGGGCATGGTGACGCCGTTGCCAATGCAGCCGTCGAGCGACTGTGCCCAAATCGCGCCCCACATTAGACGGACACCGGAGCCTTGATCGCGGGGTGCGGGTCGTAGCCCTCGAGCTCGAAGTCGGCGAAGTCGTAGTCGAAGAGGCTCGCCGCTTTATTGAGCTTGAGCTGTGGGTAGGGGCGCGGCTCGCGAGTGAGCTGTTCTTTGACCTGCTCGACGTGGTCGTTGTAGATGTGGCAGTCGCCGCCGGTCCAGATGAGGTCGCCCACCTCAAGGCCGGCCTGCTGGGCAAACATGTGCGCCAGGGCCGCGTAGGACGCGAGGTTAAACGGCACGCCCAGGAACATGTCCGCGGAGCGCTGGTAGACCTGCAGGCTGAGCTTGCCGTCGGCGACGTAGAGCTGGAAGAGTAGGTGGCACGGCATGAGCGCCATCTGGTTGAGCTCCGCGACGTTCCAGGCAGAGACGATTGTGCGGCGGGAGTCCGGGTTGTTCTTGAGCGTGTCCAACGCCCCTTGAATCTGGTCGATGTGGCTTCCGTCCGGGGTGGGCCAGGAACGCCACTGCACGCCGTAGACGGGGCCGAGCTCGCCGTTCTCATCGGCCCATTCGTTCCAGATGCGGATGTTATTTTCCTGGAGCCACGTGATGTTCGAGTCGCCCTTCAAGAACCACAGCAGTTCGCCGATGACCCCGTGGAAATAGACCTTCTTTGTGGTCAGCAGTGGGAAGGACTCCGCCAGGTTGTAGCGCAGCTGCGCGCCGAAAATGGAGCGCGTGCCCGTGCCGGTGCGGTCGCCTTTGGGCGTGCCTTCCTCGAGGATGCGGCGCAGGAGGTCTTCATACGGGGTGTCGATCATGCCCAACAGTCTAACGTGTTGTGGCAAAACGAAAGCCCCATCCCGGTTCAGCTGGGACAGGGCGTGTGTCAGGCGTTTAGTTGTACCCGCCGTTGGCCTCCGCGAACTCGGCGGCCGCGGCGAGGACCTCGTCCTTGATTTCCGGGCGGCAGATGACCAGGTCCGGGATGAAAGTGTCTTCGTTGTTGAAGGTGATGGGGGAGCCATCGAGGCGCGAGCAGTGCAGGCCTGCGGCGCGGGCCACGCCCACAGGTGCCGCCTGGTCCCACTCGTACTGGCCACCGGCATGGATATAGCCGTCAAAGTCGCCGAGGAGGACGTGCATGGCCTTCGCGCCTGCGGAGCCGACGCCCACGGTCTCGTAGCCCATCTTCTCCGCGATAAAGCCGGCGACCTGCGGCGGGCGGTTGCGGGAGACCACGAACCTCTTCGACATGGGGCCGGTCACGGCGCGCACGTCCGAGGACTTGAACGTCACGCCCAGGTCCGGCATGCCCACGGCGGCGTGCTCCGGAACGCCGTTGATGACGAGGGCGATGTGGATGGCCCAGTCTTGGCGGCCGGTGGAGAATTCCTTCGTGCCGTCGATGGGGTCGACGATCCACACGCGGTCCTTCTTCAGACGGGACATGTCATCCGTGGCCTCCTCGGAGAGGAAACCATCTTCGGGGCGGTGCTGCTCGAGGACGCGGGAAATCCATTCCTGCGCGAGGACGTCACCAGCGTCACCCAGCTCAAGGCCACGCAGCAAACCGCTGGTGCGCACGCCTTTAAGAATTTCGCCGACGCCTTCAGCGATGTGGTTGGTAAGACGAGAATCTGTAAGTTCGCGGGTCATGGGAATTAGCCTACCTTGCCATGTCGGTCGCCGCGCTACAGTGAAGGAATGACTGACGCCGTCCTCGCTCAATTCCGGCCCGCCGTCCGGGGCTGGTTCGAGGATGTCTTTGCCCGCCCCACCGACGTCCAGGAGCAGGCTTGGCGCGCCATTGCTGCCGATGCCCACGCGCTCGTCGTCGCCCCTACCGGTTCCGGCAAGACCCTCGCAGCGTTCCTCTGGGCGCTTAATAACTTGGTCGAGCGCGAGGGCCAGACGGCACTGCCGCTTCCCGGCGCGGCGTCGGCTGGCGCCGCCGCCGGAAGTCATGGAGGAGTGAAAGTCCTCTATATCTCGCCGCTCAAGGCACTCGGCGTGGACGTGGAGAATAACCTGCGCGCGCCCTTGACAGGCATCGCGCGCAAAGCGGAGCGCCTGGGCGAGGAGGTTCCGGATATCACGGTGGGCGTGCGCTCGGGCGACACCCCGCAGGCTGAGCGCAACCGGCAGGTGCGCCGCCCGTCGGACGTGCTCATCACGACGCCGGAGTCGGCCTACCTCATGCTCACGTCCAAAGCGGCGGGCATCTTAAAGAGCGTGGATACCGTCATCATCGATGAGATTCACGCGCTTGCTGGCACGAAGCGCGGCGTGCACCTCGCGCTGACCCTGGAACGCCTGGCGCAGGTCGCCGGTGAATTCCAACGCATCGGGCTGTCGGCCACGGTGCGCCCGCTCGAGGCTGTTGCGAACTTCCTGGGCGGCGGGCGCCCGGTGGAGATCATCGCGCCGCCGGCGGAGAAGCGCTGGGACCTCACTATTCACGTGCCGGTCGAAGACATGTCGGACCTACCGGTGCCGGAGGCCGGCTCGACGATCGGCGAGATGACCGTCGACGACCCGCTGGGGATAACCGGTGGTCCGCTGCCTCAGCCGCGGTCGGATTCCGGGCTGGGGCGCCAGGGCATCGACGCCGGGCCCACCGAGTCCGCGCTGCCCACGGCGAAGTCCATCTGGCCGTTTATCGAGGACAAGCTGTACAAAGAGATCATGGCGCACCGCTCGACGCTCGTCTTCGTGAACTCGCGCCGCACGGCAGAGCGCGTAACGAGCCGGCTCAACGAGCTCTACGCGGCGGAGCACGATCCGGACTCGCTGTCGTCGGCGTCGCGTCGTCCGCCGTCTCAACTCATGGCGCAGTCAGACGTCGTGGGCAAGGCCCCGGCGGTTATTGCGCGCGCTCACCACGGCTCCGTGTCCAAGGACGAGCGCGCCATGACGGAGACGATGCTCAAGGAGGGCACGCTCAAGGCGGTTGTGGCGACGAGCTCGCTGGAGCTCGGCATCGACATGGGCGCGGTGGAGCTCGTGGTGCAGGTGGAGTCACCGCCATCGGTGGCCTCTGGCCTGCAACGCGTGGGCCGTGCGGGGCATGCGGTAGGGGCGGTATCGGCAGGCTCGTTTTACCCGAAGCATAGGGCGGACCTGCTGCAATCCGCGGTGACGGTGCGGCGCATGCGCGAAGGCCTTATCGAGGAGCTGAAAACCCCGCGCAACCCGCTCGACGTCCTTACGCAACAGACCGTCGCGGCTGTCGCTGCGGCGGGCGAGGACGGCCTCGACGCGGACGAGTGGTACGAGACTGTCCGCCGCGCCTGGCCTTACCGGGACCTGGCACGTGAGGTCTTCGACTCCGTCATCGACTTGGCCTCGGGCGTGTATCCCTCGACGGATTTCTCGGAGCTCAAGCCCCGCGTCGTCTATGACCGGATCACGGGCATGCTGACGCCGCGCCCAGGTGCGCAGCGCGTGGCCGTGACCAGCGGCGGCACCATTCCCGACCGCGGCATGTTTGGCGTCTTCTTGGTGGGTGGCGCGGAAGGCGGCGCACCCCGGCGCGTGGGTGAGCTCGACGAGGAGATGGTTTATGAATCCCGCGTCGGCGACATCTTTACGTTGGGCGCCACGAGCTGGCGGATTGAGAACATCACCCGTGACCAGGTGCAGGTCACGCCTGCGCCGGGGCATACGGGACGCCTGCCGTTTTGGAATGGCGACGCCGCTGGCCGCCCGTACGAGCTGGGCAAGGCCTTGGGTGCTTTCCGCCGTGAGGCCTACTCAGACCCGTCGCTCATTATTGACTCGGACGAGTGGGCGCGCGATAACCTGCTGGCCTACCTGCGCGAGCAGGAGGACGCGACGGGGCTTATCCCGGACGAGAAGACGCTGCTGCTCGAGCGCTTCAAGGACGAAGTAGGGGACTGGCGGCTGGTCCTTCACACGCCGTTCGGCCGTCCCGTCAATGCGGCGTGGGCGCTTGCCGTAGGCGCGCGGGTGGCGGAGCGCACCGGCATGGATCCGCAGGCGGTCTCCGGCGATGACGGCATCGTGCTGCGCCTGCCCGAGGGCGAGGAAGCTCCGGACGCGTCCCTCTTTGCCTTCGATGCCGACGAGATCGCAGATATCGTGACGGAACAGGTAGGCGGCTCCGCGCTGTTTGCCTCCCGCTTCCGCGAGTGCTCGGCCCGCGCGCTGCTTCTGCCGCGCCGGAACCCCGGCAAGCGCGCCCCGCTGTGGCAGCAGCGCCAGCGCGCGGAACAGCTGCTCGACGTCGCCCGGAAGTACCCCTCGTTCCCCATCATCTTGGAGACCGTCCGCGAGTGCCTCCAGGACGTCTATGACCTGCCGGCACTCACGGAGCTCATGCGGGACCTGGGCCACCGGCGCGTGCGCATCGCGGAGGTCACCGTCGATCAGCCGTCGCCGTTCGCGTCCTCGCTGCTGTTTAACTACACGGGCGCGTTCATGTATGAGGGCGATTCTCCTTTGGCGGAAAAACGCGCAGCCGCCCTAGCGCTTGACCCTGCGCTGCTCGCGAAGCTGCTGGGCACGGTGGAGCTGCGCGAACTGCTCGATCCAGAGATCATCGCGGAGGTCGACGCCCAGCTGCAGCGTCGCACCCCGGAGCGCCGCGCGAAGACCACAGAGCAGGTCGCGGACTTGCTGCGCGTGCTGGGGCCCATCCCGGTCGCTGAACTCGGCGAGCATGCCTCGGTGCCGATGACGGCGCTCGACGCTCTGGGTTCGCGCATCATGCGGGTGCGTATTGGCGGGCGCGAGCACCTCGCGCAGTCTCTCGATGCCCCCTTACTCCGCGATGGCTTGGGCGTTCCCGTCCCGCCGGGCATCCCGGCGCAGCAAGCGACGATCACGGATGCGTTGGAGCAGCTCCTGTCGCGCTGGGCGCGCACCCGCGGCCCGTTTACCTTGCGCGAGGCTGCCGATGCCTTCGGTCTCTCCGTCTCCGCTACCTTCGCTGTTGTCTCTTCGTTGGACAGCGTGTTGGAAGGGCACTACCGCCAGGGTGTCGAAGAAACCGAGTACGTGGCCAGCGAGGTGCTGCGCGTCATCCGATCGCGCTCCCTGGCTGCGGCTCGCGCGGCGACGGAGCCAGTCACGCCCGCGACCTATGGACGCTTCCTACCGGACTGGCAGCAAGTGGCACCGGTGGGGCAGCAGCCCCCGTTGCGTGGCGCCGACGGCGTGTTTGCCGTTATCGAGCAGCTCGCTGGGGTGCGTCTGCCCGCCAGCGCCTGGGAATCCCTCGTTTTGCCCGCGCGTGTGGGGGACTATTCCCCGCGGCACTTGGACGAGCTCACGTCCTCGGGCGAGGTTCTCATCCTCGGCGCGGGCAAGGCCGGCGCGTCCGACCCATGGATCATGCTGCTGCCCGCGGACTATGCGGCGCAGCTGGCTCCTCAGCTGGGCGAGTTCGGTCCGTCCATGCTCCAGCAGTCAGTGCTCGACGTGCTTGCACGTGGCGGCGGGTTCCTTTTTGCTGATTTGCTGGCGGAAGTTCCCGGTAGCCTGGCGGCTCCCGGAGAGCTACGAGAGGCACTCTGGCAGCTCGTCGAGGCTGGGCTCGTCGCGCCGGATTCCTTTGCACCGATTCGCGCGCATCTTTCCGGTGGATCTCGCTCCGCGGCGGCGCACCGTTCCAAGCGCCGGCCGAGCCGTTCGCGCCTGCGCATGGGACGCACGTCCTTTGCCCAGTCGCAGCGTGCAACCTCGACCCCGCCGGACGTGGCGGGGCGCTGGGCGCTGGCGGTGCCGGCGGCATCGGAAGCAACGGCTCGCTCTTTGGCACACGGCGAGGCCTGGCTTGACCGCTACGGCGTGGTCACGCGTGGGAGCGTCGTCGCTGAAGATGTGCTGGGCGGCTTCGCGCTGGCGTATAAGGTGCTTTCCGGATTCGAGGAGTCCGGCAAGGCCATGCGTGGCTACGTCATTGAAGGCCTGGGTGCGGCGCAGTTCTCGACGCCTGCTGTCATCGACCGCCTGCGCGGGCTCGCGGATTCACCGGACGTGACCGGCTGGCCGTCGGGCACGCAGGAGCCGCAGACCTACCTGCTGGCCGCGGCGGATCCGGCGAACCCCTACGGTGCGGCGTTGCCGTGGCCGGAGACGGAGGGCTCGCCCACGCGCGCGGCGGGTGCTTTGGTCGTGCTCGTGGACGGCCTGCCCGTCGCGCACCTCACGCGTGGCGGCAAGACGCTCACGACCTTCCCGGTGCCCGCGGGCATCGATGGCGGCGAGGTCGTGGGCTATATCGTGGCGGCGCTCACTGAGGCCGTCGCATCTGGGCGCCTCTCGCCGCTCACCATCGAAAAGGCCAACGGGGCCTCGGTCTTTGAGACCCCGTTGGCGAATCAGCTGCGCGAGCACGGCGCAGGGATTACTCCGAAGGGCGTGCGGATTTCTGGCAAGCTTTCGACCTCCGTGGCGCCGAGCAGGCGGGGACGGTCGCTGTCCGATGCGCTGGAGTCGGTGCCGGAGGCCGAACCCTCTGATGGTGCTGCCGACGCGGGGCGTGAAGGCTGGCGGTCCGCGCCGGGTGGATTCCGGCCGCGTGGGTATCGGCGCTAGGGATACGACTGGTGCCGCAGCACATCCTGGCTTTGGTTTTGTTGCGTTTGGGGGCTGGTTTGGCGGCGTGAAGCGCCATAAACCCAAAGCTGGGTGAGCGGCGGAGCGTGGATACCGGTGCTAGGCGATGTCCTTGGCAACCTGCTGCTGGTAGTGCGTGCCCCATTCGTCCATGGCGTCAAGGATGGGGCGCATGGACTGGCCGAGGGGAGTGAGCGAGTACTCGACGCGGGGCGGGACCTCAGCGAAGACCTCGCGGTGGACGATGCCGGTGTCTTCCATCTCGCGCAGGTTCGACGTGAGGACCTTCTGGCTGATGCCGGTCACGGAGCGCCGCAGCTCGTTAAAACGCATGGTGCCGTCGAGGAGATCGCGCAGGATCATGGCGCGCCAGCGGTTGGACAGAAGCGTGAGTGTCGTCTCGACGGGGCAGGCGGGCAAAGAAGTAAGCGGCTGTTTCATGGCTGTGACCTTGATAGTTTCTTTTTGGTGCCTAGGGCAATTTTGGGTTCCTACTTCCCAAAAGCTACCACATGCGCCTAAGGTTGGCTTCAACGTTAAAGTTAAACCTACTGAAGGAGAACTCCCATGAAGATTGCAGTCATTGCTGCCAACGGCAAGGCCGGCCAGCGCATCGTCAAGGAAGCACAGGCCGCAGGCCACGACGTCACCGCCATCGTGCGTGGCGAGAACCGCTCCGCTGCAACGAACGTCATCACGCGCGACATTATGGACATCACGGCGCAGGACCTCGCTGGCTTCGACGCTGTCGTCAACGCCTTCGGCGCCTTTACCCCGGAGACGCTGCCGCTGCATACCAGGTCCGTGGCACACCTGGGCGACGTGCTCGCCGGTTCCGATGCTCGTCTCTACGTTGTAGGTGGTGCCGGTTCCATGATCGTGGACGATAAGGGCACCAAGCTGCTCGAGATTCCGGACTTCCCGAATATGTTCGTGCCGCTGGCTTCCGCACAGTCGGAGCAGCTCGATTACCTGCGTATGCGTGATGATTTCAACTGGACGTTCGTGTCCCCGGCTGCCGAGTTCGATGCCGAGGGTGAGCGCACCGGGAAGTTTGAGATTGTCGACTCCGACAAGTTCACCGTCGATGCCAACGGCAACAACGAGATTTCCTACGCTGACTACGCCCTGGGCATGGTCAAGCTCATCGAGTCTGGCCTCTACAACCACAAGCGTGTGAACATCCGCCACTAAGAGCTCCAGCGCGCGGCGGCGTTCAGACCGAATAGGTCCAGCGTGCGCCGCGCGTGCGCAGCTCACATCTGCCCACGCCGAGGGGAGAACCACGAGGATTATGCACGCACAGCGGGCGATATTCTCAGCCACCGTGAGTGCGACGGGGACGTCCACCGGCGGTTGCGCGTCGCCGTTGCCGCCGGCGAGCGCCCCGATGATATTCGGCACGAGCAACACCACGAGTTGGTCGGCGCCGTAGGCGTTGAGTCAGTTGAATGTCATGATGACACCTTACGGTTTTAGTTAGGGCTGGCGTAGACTCGCCAGGCGTTAAAGAAGGAGTGATGCCGCGTGCCTGAGGGTGATTCCGTCCTGCAGCTGGCCGAACGCATGCAGTTCATGGTCGGCCGCGAGGTGACTAAGACCTCGGTGCGGGTGCCGCGCTATGCGCTCGCGCGCTTTGACGGGATGGAGTGCGTGGCTGTGTGGCCCTATGGCAAGCATCTCTTCATGGAATTCGCGGGCGACGAGGACGAGCCGCTCATCCTCCATACGCATTTGAAAATGGAGGGCCAGTGGCACATCCATTACGCCGGGGACAAGTGGCGCGCTCCCGGGCATACCGCGCGCGTGGTGTTGCAGCTTGCTGATGAACCGCGCGATATTGAGGTTGTCGGCCACACGCTAGGCTTCGTCGAGGTCTATCCTGAGTCGGATTACCTAGGGCGCATCGAGCATCTGGGCCCAGACATCCTCGACCCGGACTGGGAGACAAATGGCGGGCGTGAGGAGGCGATCCGGCGCATCGAAGCGCGCCCGGAACGCGCCATCGGTGCGGCGCTGCTTGATCAGAAGAATGTCGCGGGCATTGGCAACGAGTACCGTGCAGAGGCCTGCTTTATTGCAGGCGTGCACCCGGGGGCATCGGCAAGCACGGTGGATGTGGCCAAGATTGTGGACGTCTCGCGGACAATCATGTGGGCCAACAGGTTCTCGCCCATCCGAGTCACGACCGGTGTGCGGCGCGCCGGGGAGACGACGTATGTTTTTGGGCGCAACAACGCACGCTGCCGGCGGTGCGGAACACCCATTGAAAAAGGCGTGCTGGGCGGCGTCGATGCCGGTGGAGACAAAGGGGAGCTGGAGCGCATTATCTGGTGGTGCCCGCACTGCCAGCCGGGCCCGCGCGGCGCGTAGGCGCTAGCCCCGCCCGCAGAAGAATGCTTGACATCGTGAGGGCGACCACACTACTTTTCACTTAAAGTCATAATGACCTTAACTAAAAGTGGAGGTGAACGGCCCATGAGCGACTGGCAGAAACTCAACGTCGCGGAGCGGCGGCGGCAGTCGCCGCGCGTCGCCGTGTCCACCGTGGCTTTTGCGCTGCGGCCACCGGCGCATGCGCGTGTCCACGGCAAAGACGAGGGGCAGGGCCTGTGGCTGCCCCTCGTGCGCCGCGTGCGTGCACCCTTCAAAGATGCGTGGGCGCTGCCCGGCGGGCCCACCGCCTGGAACCAGACGCTCACGCAGACCGCGCACGCGACCTTAGTGGCGGCCACGCGCATCGAGCCTAGCTACCTGGAGCAGCTCTACTCCTTCGGCTCGGTCGAACGCAGCGCGGATGCCGAGCGCCTTGTCACCATCGCCTATTGGGCGCAGTACAGCGCGCGCGATGCCGCAGGCGCCACCGCCGCGGCCGGGGAGGACGACAACGTCGCGTGGTTCCGCGCCGACGTCCTGCCGGATCTCGCCTTCGACCACGGGGAGATCATCGCGACGGCGCTCACAAGGCTGCGCTCGCGCACGACGTATGCCGCCGTGGCGCACCGCTTCCTCGACCCCGAGTTCACGCTCGCGCAGCTACGCGAGGTCCACGAGATCATCCTCGGCCGCCCGTTGGATCCGGCGAATTTCCGAAGACAGATGCTGGCGTCGAAGACGCTGGAAGAAACCGGCCACTCCCTGGCGGGCGTGAAGCATCGACCCGCAAAAACCTACAGATACCTCCCCGAAGAAGACTAGAAAGAAGACCACCATGCCCAGCGTGCGCGAACTCATCAGGCTTGCCGCAAAGGATGAAGCCTGCGGCACCGATCTTGCCCAAGACCCGTGGGCGCTTAATCAGGACTCGAGCTATGGCCCGGGCGCCTCCATCGCGGACCCGTTCCCTGTAGATGCGCCGCACCAGAGCGCGCTGCCGGAGCGCTACACCCAAGCCAGCCCCGAGGAACTCGACGCCATGATCGCCGCGGCGAAGGAAACTTTGGGCGAACGCGTGAAGATCCTCGGTCACTTCTACCAGCGCGACGAGGTCGTGACATACGCAGACTTCGTGGGCGACTCCTTCAACCTGGCGAAAGCCGCGAAGGCGCATCCGGAAGCAGACGCCTTCGTCTTCTGCGGCGTGCACTTCATGGCGGAGACCGCAGATATCCTCTCGGGCGCGGACCAGGCTGTCATCCTGCCTAATCTCGCTGCGGGTTGCTCCATGGCGGATATGGCAACGCTCGCGCAGGTCGAGCGCGCTTGGGCTGACATCACGGCGGCCATCGAGGCACCCGTCCCGGTGACGTACATGAACTCGGCGGCGAATATCAAGGCCTTCTGCGGCCGCAACGGAGGCATCGTGTGTACTTCCTCGAACGCCACGACGGTCCTCGAGTGGGCCTTTGAGCAGGGACAGCGCGTGCTCTTCCTGCCGGATCAGCACCTGGGCCGCAATACCGCGCACACCATGGGCATCCCGGACGAGGAGATCGTGCTGTGGAACCCGCGGAAGGGCCTCACCCCGGAGGAGCTCGAGCGCGCTCGCGTCATCGTGTGGGATGGCTTCTGCTCCGTGCACAAGCGCTTTACCGTCGCTCAGATTGAGCGCGCCCGCGCCGAGTTCCCCGGCGTGCGCGTCATCGTCCACCCCGAGTGCCCGGCACCCGTCGTGCAGGCTGCCGATGCCGCCGGTTCCACCGAGCTCATTCGCCGTGAGGTCGCAGCCTCCCAGCCGGGCGATGTGCTCGCCATCGGCACGGAGATCAACCTCGTCAATCGTCTCGCCGCGCAGTATCCGGACCGCACCATCTTCTGCCTCGACCCGGTGGTCTGCCCGTGCTCGACGATGTACCGCATCCACCCGGCCTACCTCGCGTGGACGCTCGAGTCTCTCGTCGCTGGCGAGATACCCAACCGCATCACGGTCGACGACGCGGTGGCAGCCGATGCCCGCGTCGCCCTCGAGCGCATGCTCGCCGCCCGTCCGAAGGCGGTTTAAATGCGTGACGTTCTCGTTGTCGGCTCCGGCGTTGCGGGCATGAGCGCGGCGCTTGCCGCCTACGCCGCGGGCGCACACGTCACGCTCGCCTATCCTGGCCCCTCCATTCAGGGAAGCGCGGGCAGTACGCAGCTTGCCCAAGGCGGAATTGCAGCGGCCCTCGCCCCGGCGGATACCTGGCAGTCGCACCTCGCCGATACCTTGGCCGCGGGTGCAGGTCTCGTCGACGAGTGCGCCGCCCGCGAGCTCGTGCGCCGCGGCCGGGGGCGCGTCGGTGCGCTGCTCGACGCAGGTTTCCCGGCCGACCGCCACGGTGACGGGAGGCTGGACCAAGGATTGGAGGCCGCGCATTCCTTCTCGCGCATTGTCCATGCGGGCGGCGACCGCACGGGCGCGGAGCTCCATGAGTTCCTGCGCGGCGAGGTCGCGCGGACCCCTGGGATCACTCAGCTACCGGAGCGTGCGCTGCATTCGCTCGTCCTGCGCGACGGCGTCGTGACCGGCGCGAAAACGAACAGGGGCATCCTGCTTGCCGATGCCGTCGTCCTCGCCACCGGCGGATATTGCGGGGTATACCCGCGCTCGACCGGCGCGCCTGGCGCCACGGGCCACGGCATTCTTGCCGCCGCGCGGGCCGGTGCGCTCGTCGCGGACATGGAATTCGTGCAGTTCCATCCCACGGTGCTCGAAGGCACGCGCCACCTCATCTCCGAGGCCGTGCGCGGCGCCGGTGCCGTGCTTCGCGACGACGCGGGCCGGCGCTTTATGCTCGACGTGGACCCGCGCGGGGAGCTCGCGCCGCGCGACGTCGTGGCGGCTGCCATCTTCCGTGCGCAGAATGCGACGGGCGGGCATATCTGGCTCGACGCCACAGCCGTCGAGGGCAACGAGCCTGGTCGTCTCGCGGCTGAATTTCCCGGCATCTCCCGCATGCTTGCCGCCGAAGGCTATGACTGGACGCGCGAACCCGTGCCCGTCGCGCCGGCCGCGCACTATTCAATGGGCGGCGTCGTTACGGATATCCATGGACGCACGAGCGTGCCGGGACTCTACGCCGCTGGCGAGGTCGCGAATACCGGCGTGCACGGCGCTAACCGCTTGGCCTCGAATTCGCTGCTCGAAGGCCTCGTCTTTGGCGACGCAGCAGGTCACGCGGCCGCCATAGATCCCACCGCGGCCGCAACCGGGGAGTGGCGCTTTGACGACGCGCGACTGCAGGGTGCGGTCATGGACGTCGCCCCGGCCGCACGGGCCGGCAACGGCACGCTGGCTGACGCCCAGCACGCCATCGCGGCAGGCCTTGGCATCGAGCGCGATGGGGCGGGCATTCGCGCCGCCGCCGCCACCTTGGCGACCGTGACGGATGAGGCGGCGGCGGACGTGGTGGGCATCGGAAAGCTTATCGCCGCGGGCGCACTGGAGCGCACCGAGTCGCGCGGCGCCCATCAACGCACCGATTATCCGCACACCGACCCGCGCCAGGTACACGCCCGCGCGCACCGACTGAAAGCTGAGGTCACCGCATGCTAACTTCCGAGACCATCCGTACTGCGGTCGCCGCGGCCCTGCGCGAGGATGCGCCGTGGGGCGATATCACGGCCGAGGCCGCAATCCCGGCGGAGGCAACGCTGCGCGTGGCCGTCGTCGCGCGTGAGCCCGGCGTCTTCGCCGGCGGTGCCGTCATCGACGAAGCCTTCCGCCAGGTGAGCGTCGCCGTGACGGAGCTCGCCCCCGAGGGCACGCGCTTTGTCGCGGGCGAGCGCTTGGCTGTGGTGGAGGGCCCGGCGCGGGCAATTCTCACAGCGGAGCGCACGGCGCTCAACTTCGCCCAACGCATGAGCGCTATTGCGACCCTCACCGCGCGCTTCGTGGAGCTCGCGGGGCCTGCACGCATCGCAGATACCCGTAAGACGACGCCGGGCCTGCGCGCATTCGAAAAGCACGCGGTGCGCGTGGGCGGCGGGACGAACCACCGCTTCGGGCTCTCGGACGCGGTGATGGTGAAGGATAATCATCTGGCGGCGCTCGGCGTGGCGCAGGCCCCAGCCTCGGAGCTCACGGTGGCGCTGCGCGGACTGCGCGAGCGGGTGGGGCATACAACGTCGATCATCGTGGAGGTCGACCGACTGGACCAGGTCGAGGCCGTTGTGAACGCGGGTGTCGACACGATCTTGCTTGATAACTTCGCGCTCGCGGATGTACGGGCGGCGGTGGAGCTCATCGCAGGCCGCGTGACCGTGGAGGCGAGCGGCAACGTCAACCTCGAGACGGTCGCAGAGATCGCGGCGACGGGTGTGGACGTCATCTCTGTCGGCGCAATAACCCACAGCGCGGGCGTGCTCGACTTGGGGCTCGACGAGCTGTGATGTACCTCGATGCCGCGGCGACGGCGCCGCTGCGACCCGAGGCGCGCGCCGCGATGGAGCGTGTGTGGGACGCAGGGCAGGCGAATGCCTCGAGCCTGCATGCTGCGGGCGCGGCAGCGCGCCGGGAACTCGAGTATGCGCGGGAGACGGTCGCCGCAACCTTCGGCGTGGCGCCGGAGGGCGTGGTCTTTACCTCGGGCGGGACCGAGTCGAATAACTTAGGCGTCCTCGGTCTGGCGCTGGCGCACCCATGCGGGCGCCGGATTGTGACGACGCGCATTGAGCATTCCGCAGTGGCGCAGTCGGTCGCCTACCTGGAGCGCATGCATGGCTTCGCGGTCGACTACGCGGACGTCGACGCGACGGGACGCGTGGAGATGGGGGAGCTGGCGCCGGAGACGACGCTCGTTGCGATGGGCGCGGCGAACTCGGATATCGGAACCGTGCAGGACATCGCTGCGGTGGTGGAGCGCGCTCACGCGGTGGGGGCGCTGGTTCACCTCGATGCGGTTCAAGCCGCGGTCTCGTTGCCCTTTAGCCTTGCCGCGGACGGGTGGCCGGGACCGGGACCGGATGCGGTGGCGCTGGCCTCCCACAAATTTGGCGGCCCGCAGGGCGTGGGCGCGCTGCTTCTGCAGCGGGCGGTGGAGCTTGAGCCGTTGCTCCACGGCGGCGCTCAGGAAGGAGGGCGGCGCGCCGGGACGGAGAATGTTGCAGGTATAGCAGGATTCGCGGCGGCCGTGGTGGCGCACCGGCGTGACGTCGCGCAGCGCGCAGTGGCGCTCATGGACAGCCGGGATGCGCTCATCGCCGCGGTGCTGGAGCGGGTGCCGAGTGCGCGGCTCACGGGACACCCGGAGGAACGCCTGCCTGGACATGCCTCGTTTGTCGTCGACGGCGTCTCCGGCGACGCGCTGCTCGTGGCGCTGGACGCGGCGGGAGTGGCGGCATCGGCAGGCTCAGCGTGCGGGCGGGGGACCTCGTCGGTGCTGACGGCCTTGGGCCTGAACGGGGAGGAAGCCCTGCGCTTTAGCTTGTCGCGGCCGCTGGAGGAGCGGGAAATTGTGCTCATTACCGGGGTGATGGCGCGAGAGGTCGCGCGTTATGCGGGGAGTTGATCCTCGACATAGGTCTGGCGAGATGCGAAGTAGCCAGCGATAAGCGTGACCACGCCGATGGCGGCCATCACCGCGAGCGGAATGAAGAAAGAGCCGGTGGCCTCGTGTGCCGCGCCGGTGAGCAGGGGACCGAGTGAGGCAAAGGTGTAGCCCACGCCCTGGCCGAAAGAGGTGAGCGCGGTGGCGCCCTCGAGGGTGCGTGCCCTGATATTGACGAGCACAATGGCCATGGGGAAGAGGACAGTACCGACGGCGGCGAGCGTGACCCAGAGCCACGGCGCTGCGAGCGGGGCGAAAGCAAGGCCCAACAGCGCGGCAGAAAAGAAGACCGCGGACATGATGACGACGGGGAAGACATTGGCTAGACGCCCGGCGAGCCACGGGCCGACGATCGTGACAGGGATGCCGAGAACACTAAAAAGAGCGAGCATATTCGCGCCGTACTGCGCGGTGTGGCCCGCGTTGGTGAAGATCTGCGGGATGAACGTCATCATCGTGTAGGCCACCAGCGAATTGGAGCCGAACATGAAGGCCATGCCGACGCCGAGGGTGGTGCGCCACACCGGCAGACGGAAGTTGGGCTCGGGCGCGGTGTCGATGGGGTTCGGGCCGCGGTGGATGAGCAGCGGCATCCAACTTACTGCCGCGATGGCGGCGAGCACGCCCCAGGAGCCAAGCGAAATCTGCCAGCCGGGCAGGCCCATGTTCTCCGCCCAGTCCATCATGGGTACGGCGACAACGGGTGCTGCGGCGAGCATGATCTGACTCGACATCATGAAGGTGAGCGACATGCTGGGCACGTGACGCGGGAAGTATTCGCGCACGACAAGCGGCATGGTCGCGTTGAGGATGCCGATGGCAAACAGCGCGATGAGTGAGCCGACGAGCAACAGCCACTCGTTGGGATAGACGACGCGCAGGAGCTGGCCCACGGCGGTAAGTCCGAGCGAGAGGAGCATCATCTCGCTGAGCGTGAAGCGTGCCTTGATGCGGGGGAGCACGAACGCCGAGACCGCGAACATCGCAGTGGGCACCGTGCCGATGATGCCCACCATGGTTCCGCTCATGCCGGTGGAGGCTTGGATTTCCGGAATGAGTGGGGAGATCGCCGTGATGACGGAGCGCAAATTGACCGCGGCCAGGATGATAGCGATGAGTGCAGTGATGCGCGGATAGTGGATGTTCTTATGCGGGGTAGGTGTGCTCATGATGGTGCTTCATCTTAGGTGCTGGTTACGCTGGTGGCGATCCGAGCGTTCCACCCCTGTGCCCTGCAGGTCTGTGCGGCTAGGCTGGGGCTCATGAAGACGATTCTCAACGTGATTTGGTTTATCTCCGGCGGCTTCCTCCTCGCCTTGGGCTACTTCCTGGCAGGCATCCTCGCCTGCATCTTCGTGGTCACCATCCCCATGGGCGTGGCCTCGTTCCGCATGGCACGCTTTGCCCTGTGGCCCTTTGGCAAGACCGTCGTGCAGCCTGCCCGAGGCACCGGCGGCATGTCGGCCGTCTCCAACGCCATCTGGTTCATCATCGCGGGTCTCTGGCTGGCCATCGGCCACGTCGCCACCGCGCTCGCGCAGACCGTGACCATCGTGGGGATCCCGGTGGCCCTGGCTAACCTCAAGATGATCCCGGTGACCTGCTTCCCGTTCGGCCGCAAGATCGTGGACTCGGATGTCATCCCGCACGGCTGGGAGCCCATGATCAAGCTCTAAGAATTTTCTCCAGAAACCGGCTATCGGCAGCGGAAAAGGGATAGACTGAGGACAACCTAGTTCTAATCTTTTACAAGGAGTTCGTCATGCCTGGTTTTAGCCTCGATAAGCTGCAACAGTTTGCCGGCCCTGCCGCCGCGGTGGTCGCGCTCATCATCACGCTGATCGCCTCCCTCGTGCCGGGACTCGGCTCGAGCGCCCCGACCGAGACGAAGGGCACCGTCATCTTCACCGTCGTAGACCGCGCTGGCCTTCCCATGCAGTGTTCCTACACGAGCACGTGGCCAGAGATTCAGACCAAGGAAATCAAATACACCGCGCAGAACGGCACCGTGGGCTTTGACGCCCCAGCCGGCACCACCGTGGAAGTGAACTTCGACTGCCCGGCCGGCAAGGCCACCGCCAGCGCCACCGCACCGGAGACCGGCGTCGCACAGAAGAAGGTCACTGTGGACGGCTTTGCGTTGAGCTCGAAGGATGAGGGATCGAGCGCAGCGTAAACGCAGACCACACTGAAAATGTAGGGACGCCACGGTTGACGTGGGCGTCCCTATTTTTTATTGACACCTCCGCGCGGACCGAGGGTAAAAATCCCGATGACGAGTTGGCCTTGATCCACGGTGTACACCACGCGGTACCTTCCCACGCGGATGCGAAAGCCCCCCTCGCCCTTGGAGTTTCTTGTAGCCCGTGGGGAATGGAAGGGTCTCGAGAGCATCGATGGCATCCTGCATGGCGGAGTATGCAGCGGGAGCACCGCGACGAATTGGGCGTCACTATTGATGAAAGTCGCTTTACTGGGAAGCGGACGATCGTTACCCGCAATGGGAAACGCGTTGCGGCAATCGTTCCCGTCAGTGATCTAGAAAGGCTTGAGGAGCTCGCAATGGAAGCGGATGTTGCTGCCTTTGATGAAGCTCGTCGGGCTGATGATGGCAAGCGCATACCGTGGCGGGATATCCGTGATTCCTCAAGCGCTCGCGACGGAATTTTTGGTTGCCGCGGTCACCGCGTGAGCGCACTGAAAATAGGATTCTCTTTGCTGAGTGCTTAGACATACAGAGAAAGGACAGCGCTATGGGATTCGGTGGAGCCTTCTATAGAAGGGACTCGGACGGGCGCCCGTGGGTGCCGCCGTGGTGGTTCTCCTTCGTCATCCTTCCCTTGTTGGTCATCGCGACGTTCTATGTAAGCCAGGTGACCGGCTGGGGCGGGGTGGCGTCCTCCAATGAGGAAGGCGTGCCGTGGAGCGAGGTGACTTCGGACGGAGTGATTCTCTACGTCGTGGGGTTCATGGCGTTCTACTTCGTCCTCGTGCTGCCCATCTTCGTAGTCCGCAGGCACCTGTGGGATAAGAAGCAGCAGGACGCGTCCCAGTCCTAAAAAGAAACCCTCAGTTCCACCGCGATGGTGAACTGAGAGTTTCTCCTTTGTGCGCCACCGGCGAGGCCGGGGACGCGCGATGTGGTCTTAGCGGTTCTGGCGGTACCAGCGCACGAGCTCGTCAGTGGAGGTGTCGCCGGAGTTGACCTCTTCCTTACCGGAGACGGCCGGGGCCAAGTCATTCGCCTGCTGCTTGCCCAACTCCACGCCCCACTGGTCGAAGGAGTTGATGTGCCAGATCATGCCCTCCGTGAACACGATGTGCTCGTAGAGGGCGATGAGCGCGCCGAGGGCGTGCGGGGTGAGCTCCTCGGCGAGCAGCGTGGTGGTGGGGCGGTTGCCCGGCATGACCTTGTGGGGGACGACCTCGGGGTCGACGCCTTCGTTGGCGATCTCCTCGGCGGTTTTACCAAAAGCCAGGACCTTGGTCTGCGCGAAGAAGTTGCCCATGAGCAGGTCGTGCATGGAACCCGAGCCGTCCGCAGTGGGGAAGTCCTCACGAGGGCGGGCAAAGCCAATAAAGTCAGCTGGGATGAGGTGCGTGCCCTGGTGCATGAGCTGGAAGAAGGCATGCTGGCCGTTGGTGCCCGGCTCGCCGAAGTAAATCTCGCCGGTGTTGTAGTCCACATCCTTGCCGCCGTGGCATACGGACTTGCCGTTGGACTCCATGGTCAGCTGCTGCAGGTACGCAGGGAAGCGGGCGAGGTCCTGGGAGTAGGGGAGCACGGCGTGCGTCTGCGCTCCCAGGAAGTCGGTGTACCAGACGCCGAGCAGACCCATGAGGACCGGAACGTTCTCCTCGAGCGGTGCGGTGCGGAAGTGCTCATCCATGGCATGCATGCCAGCGAGGAACTCGCGGAAGTTCTCCGGGCCGATGGCGGCCATGAGCGACAGGCCAATGGCGGAGTCAACGGAGTAGCGGCCGCCCACCCAGTTCCAGAATCCAAACATGTTCGCGGTATCGATGCCGAACTCGGCGACCTTCTCCGCGTTGGTGGACACGGCGACGAAGTGCTTGGCGACGGCCTCGGTGTCGCCGTCGTAGGCCTCGAGCGTCCAGCGGCGTGCCGCGTGGGCGTTGGTGAGGGTTTCCTGCGTGGTGAAGGTCTTGGAGGCGACAATGAACAGGGTGGTCTCCGGATCGAGGTCCGCGAGGTTGGCCGCCATATCGGATGGGTCGACGTTGGAGACGAAGCGCGCCTCAATATCGCCGGCGAGGTAGGTGCGCAGCGCCTTGTAAGCCATGGCCGGGCCGAGGTCCGAGCCGCCAATACCGATATTGACGACGGTCTTAATCTTCTTACCGGAGTGGCCGGTCCAGGAGCCGTTGTGCAGGGAGGCGACGAAACCTTCCATGCGGTTGAGCACTTCCTGGACATCGGCGTCTACGTCCTGGCCATCGACGGTGAGCGTGGTGCCCGCCGGAGCACGCAGTGCGGTGTGGAGGACGGCGCGGTCCTCGGTGGAGTTGAGGTGCTCGCCCGCAAACATCTTGTCGCGGGAAGACTCGATGCCCGCCGCGTGGGCCATGTCGAGGAGCGCGTCACGCACAGCGTCGTCGATGAGGTTCTTCGACAGATCGACGTGCCAACCAGCGGCGTCGAGCGTCCAGTTCTTCGTGCGGTTGGGATCTGTGGCGAAGAGCTCACGCAGATTCGGGCGTGGAGCTGCGGCGAGCTCGGTGAGAGCGTTCCATTGAGGGTTCGACGTAATGGACATAAGGCGGGGCCTTCCTTCGCTTATTCAGGCGGGGTCTTTTACATCTTCCTACCGTAGTCCAAAAGTTTCACGCACGAGCGGGCAAAGATAGCGAAAAATGGTGCCCGATCGGGGATTTTCGCCACAGCGCGCGTGTCTAGCCCAGGCGCCCGCGGCCCATGCGTAGCAACGCTGACGCGATGGCGGGGCCTTCCTCGCCCAACTCATCGCGGAATTGGTTGATGATCTGCACCTCGCGGGTGTGGACCAGGCGCGTGCCGCCGGAGCTCATGCGCGTGCGCCCGATGGCTTGGGAGACCTGTTGGCGGCGCTTGGCGGCGTCGAGGATGATCCGGTCCATGCGGTTGATCTCCTCGCGGTAGCGCTGGATCTCCGCGTCGGAGAGGGGATCGTCCGTGCCGGACGGCATGCGGACGTCAAAGTCAGACTCGACGTTCGGGGTGGTCGTGCCGGTCTCGGGGATGTCGGTGCCCTCGGGGAAATCGGTACCGGAGTTAGTGTCAGCGCTCATGCGCTCATAATGTAGTCGCGGACACACCAAAAGCCAAGCATAGGGGCAAGATAGGGGCGGGTGTTCGGGCGTGGGGAACGACTCGTGTCGGCGCCTGCTAGTACGGTAGTAAGCCATCATGGATAACGCGTCTCCTTTTAACTCGAACCCTGCCTCAAAGTCGGACTCCGGCTCCACGCCCAACGCCGGCCAGAATCCCTTTGGTGGAGATAACGCCGCGCGTGCGTCCCAGGCACCCGTGCCGGGCTTCCGTCCGCGCCCTCAGGGCGGTTTCGGCGCGCCCGCGGGCGCCGCAGAGGCCGCCGATAGCGGCCAGCCAGCGGGGGAGGACCCGCTCGTTGCGGGTCTCAACCCCCAGCAGAAGGAAGCCGTGGAGCACCTTGGTGCGCCGCTGCTCATTGTGGCAGGCGCGGGCTCAGGCAAGACGGCGGTGCTTACGCGCCGCATCGCGTACCTCATGCATCGCCGCGGCGTGCAGCCGTGGCAGATCCTCGCCATCACGTTTACCAACAAGGCGGCGGCGGAGATGAAAGAGCGCGTGGGTCAGCTCGTAGGTCCCGTTGCGGAGCGCATGTGGGTCTCCACGTTCCACTCCATCTGTGTGCGCATCCTGCGCCAGAACGCGCAGCTTGTGCCGGGGCTGAACACGAACTTCACGATTTACGACAGTGATGACGCGCGCCGGCTGCTCACCATGATTGCCAAGGACATGCAGCTGGACCTGAAAAAGTACACCGGCCGCGTCCTCGCTAACCAGATTTCGAATCACAAGAATGAGCTTGTCGGTCCGGAGGAGGCGCTCGCGGAGGCCTCGAAGACGAAGAACCCGTTCGATACAACAGTCGCGCAGGTCTTCGCCGAGTACCAGCGCCGCCTGCGCGCGGCCAACGCCGTGGACTTCGATGATCTCATTGGTGAGGTCGTGCGCATCTTCACCCAGCACCCACAGGTGGTGGACTTCTATCGTCGGCGTTTCCGCCATGTGCTCATTGACGAGTACCAGGACACCAACCACGCGCAGTACCGTCTTGTCTCCGCGTTGGTCGGCGATGGCGTGGCACCCAATCCGGAACTGTGCGTCGTCGGCGACTCGGACCAGTCTATCTACGCCTTCCGCGGCGCGACCATTCGCAATATCGAGGAATTCGAGCGCGACTACCCGCAGGCGCGCACGATTTTGCTCGAGCAGAACTACCGCTCGACGCAGAATATCCTCAACGCCGCGAACGCCGTCATCGCGCAGAACGAGCACCGCCGCGAGAAGAACCTGTGGACCGCCCACGGGGAGGGGCCCAAGATCATCGGTTACGTCGCGGACAACGAGCACGATGAGGCCCGGTTCATCGCCCAGGAGATCGACCAGCTCGCGGATAGCGGACGCAACTACTCCGATATCGCGGTCATGTACCGCACGAACAACGCGTCGCGCGCGGTGGAGGATATCTTTATGCGCTCGGGCATCCCGTACAAGGTGGTCGGCGGCACGCGCTTCTACGAGCGCCGCGAGATCCGCGATATCGTGGCCTACCTGCGCATCATGGATAACCCGGATGACACGGTGAGCCTGCGCCGCATTATCAACGTGCCCAAGCGTGCGATCGGCGACGCAGCCCAGGGCCACATTGCGGTCCATGCGGACAATATGGGGGTGAGCTTTGGCCGCGCGCTTGTCGATGCCGCCGTGGACAAGGTCCCAGGCCTCGGCGCCCGTGCACGCAACGCGGTGGGGCGCTTCAATGAGATGATGGATGGCCTGCGCGCACAGCTGCCGGGCATGACCAATGAGGTGACAGGGCAGCCGGATCTGGGTGAGCTCATCACGGCGATCCTCGAGGCGACGGGATATAAAGAACAGCTCGAGCAGTCGAATGATCCACAGGATGGTGCGCGCCTCGATAACCTCAACGAGTTGGTTTCCGTCGCGCGCGAGTTCTCCTCGGAGGCCGCGAACCAGATGGCGTTTATGGATGACGACGATAAGGACGTGCTAAAGCAAGCCGAAGAAGACGGAGAAGCCGCGCCGGGCTCCCTGCAAGCCTTCCTGGAGAAGGTCTCGCTGGTCGCTGACGCGGATCAGATTCCGGACTCCGAACAGGGAGTCGTGACACTCATGACGCTGCATACCGCCAAGGGCTTGGAGTTCCCAGTCGTCTTCCTCACCGGCTGGGAGGACGGCCAATTCCCGCACATGCGCTCCCTCGGAGACCCGAAGGAGCTGAGCGAAGAACGCCGTCTGGCGTATGTCGGCATCACGCGTGCCCGTGAGCAGCTGTATCTCACTCGAGCAATTCTGCGTTCGTCGTGGGGCAATCCCTTGACGAACCCGGCCAGCCGCTTCCTCGGCGAGATCCCGGAAGATCTCATCGACTGGCGCCGCGAAGAGCCCGATTCCAGTCTGTCCAGCTCCGGTCACGGAGCTGGAGCGTGGGGCAGTGGTGGAGACGATTATTCTTATGGCCGCAGCTTCGGCCGTGACTGGTCAGGGTACGGGAGCAGCCGCGGTGGCGGCTCGCGTGGTTCCGGGTCGTCCGCGTCTTCCCCAACGCAGCGGCGCCGTGAACCGTCCTCGTCCATGCCAAAGAACAAGAATCTTCACCTTGAGGTCGGCGACCGCGTCAACCATGCCAAGTACGGACTCGGCAAGGTGGTGGCCGCCAGTGGCACCGGCGCTCGCGCGACGGTGACCATTGATTTTGGCTCGGCGGGCACGGTCCGACTCATGCTCATCGGTGGTGTGCCGATGGAAAAGCTTTAGACCGTGCCCGGTAAGCCGGGCTGCAACTAGAAGTTAATGCCCTGCTCGGCGAACCAAGCCTGCGGATCCACCGGCGTGGTGCCGTCCGGGTGAATCTCGAAGTGCAGGTGCGGGCCGGTGGACTGGCCCTCGCTGCCGATGGACGCAATCTGCTGGCCGGCGCTCACGCGCTCACCCACGCCCACGAGTAGGGAGCTGGCCTGCATGTGGCCGTAGACCGACACGGAGCCGTCGTCGTGCTGGACGCGAATCCAGTTGCCGAAGCCCTGTGCGGGGCCCGAGCTGATGACGGTGCCGTCCATGACGGAGACAATCGGTGTGCCAATCGGGTTGGCGATGTCGATGCCGTTGTGCATCGCACCCCAGCGCTGACCGAAGCCGGAAGTGTAGGTACCCGAGGTCGGGAAGACCACCGTGGCGCCGGAGGCCGTGCGGCCGCGCATGCTCGTGTTGAGCGCACCCGTGCTCGTCGACGGAGCGAAAGCCTCAGCCAGGCCCGGCACGATGGACGGGTCCAGCACGATGTTGAGCTCGTTGGTCTCTGCTTTGTAATCGATAGTCGGCACAACGCCCTCGTTGACGACGCCGTTCGCCGCCTGAGCAAAGCCGATGGCGGCGCCCAGGAGGCCAGCACCGTCCACGGCTCCGTTTGACTCCGATTGGGACGACCCTTGCGAGACGTTGAAGGAGGCAACGGGGGTTTGCGCCGTGGCGGCCGGGGCGACGCCGAGCGCCGCGATGAGTGCGGCGGCGGCGAGGCCCGTGCGGTGGGTGCGCTTCATAAAAAGAGTCCTTTTCGGGTTGGACAAAATTCCAAAAAATTACTGCCAGTGGCCGTCGGCGTGTCGCTCCACGATTTCCGGCCACGTTATGGCAACGAAATAAAAGCTATCCCGTGGGTCCGCCATTGGCAACACATCAAAATATGCAGGTAAATGCCCCAAATTCGAAAACCATTCGAACACGCCAGCGTGTTACGCATGTTACTAATGTGAAAGGTGTTACAACTGTAAAGTCTCGATTTAGCGAACGGGGGTAAGGGTCGGGGGTGGCTAAATATCGTCTCTGTAACATTCAGTATCCTCCCAGCTCATCAGCATCGCCGAACGCTGCACACAGAAGAAATCCCTGCGCACGCGAGAGTGTGCAGGGAATTTCTGTGAGAATCGGCGTGTCGCTACCGCGCACCATGTAGCCAGGCCTGCGATGGCGCCTGCGTGCTAAACGAGCGAGCGCTCAGCCTCGCGTCCCGGAAGCAGATCGGCTCGGTCGCGTCCCTGCGCGTCGAGCCGTGGGCGGTGGACCCACCACGCGAGTGCCGCCATGACGAGGGGAACGACCACGCCGACGGCCATCATGAGCCATGACGGCTGGTAGTACGGTAGGCTGCCCCACCGGTATACCTCGCCCGCAATGGTGTGGGCGTCGCGGGTAGTGAAGAAGAAGGCGCTCACATGTCCAGCGAGGATGCCAGTCCACAGGCCGAGGGCAGCGACGAGTCCCGCCTGCAGGGCCGCGACCTTGGCGGCGAAGCCGGGAGCTGCGCCAAGCGAGGCGAAGACTCGGGACTCGCGACGAATGCCGGCGGCGGCGAGCGCGATGACGAGTGCCAACGCGACGAAGGATAGACCTGCGACTGCTGCGGCGAATGGCCAAGTCGGCGGATTGTAGGACTTGTAGACCGCGGAGGAATACCCGTACGCCAGGGGAGCAGGCGGGTCGCCTTCCTCACTGCCATAAATGTCCTCACGAATGGTGTTGTCCTGGTGGCGCGTGATGGGGTCATCGGTAAGCAAGGCAGTACCGGCATAGATGACCTTGACTCCTAGCTCGCGCGCGGCATCCTCGCTCACAAGGGTGAGCGGCCCAGCGTGGAGCGGCAGAGCCTCCGCAACGGGAAGCTCCTTGCGTGCTTCTTTCGAAGCTTCCTCCCATGCGTAGCTACCGTCATTGGCAATCTCGACTGCGTCGTAGCGCTTGGACACGACCTCAGTGGTCTTCGCGTCGGCCAAGCCATGTCCCTTGTTGATGACCACGCCGCCGGCGCGCAGCGTTGCCGCCGCGCGGTCGCGATCCTCGGGTGAGTCGAACTTAAAAAGCGAGAACAGATCCTCGATGGTGTCCTGGGACGCGACGATGAGACGGTTGCCCAGGGGCGATTCGGAGGGATTTGAAGAGGTGCCAGCCAGCGTGGACAGGCAGGCACGCGCGGCGTCTGGATCGATGTCGGTCGTGCGTCCCTGTGCGTCGGCGTATACCACGGCGCTTGGGTCATCGGTATACGTTGTGGCGCACTCCTCGGCCGCGGGAACATAGAGCTGCGTCGAGCTGTCGTCTGGGCCGTAAGGTTCACGCCGCGCGTCCGCATCGAGTGCATAGACGTCGACCTCCTTGGTCGGGCCGAGGTGTGGCGCAATGCGACCGATGCCCTCGCGGGCGGCCTCCCGGGAGTCCGCATTGACAAAGGCGAGATTGCTCGGCGTATACGTCGCGGCTATGGCCTGGCCTTGGGCATCATCGGTGCGCATCGAGACGACACCACCCACCACGAGTGCGGTGAGTGCGGCGATGGCCGCCACAGCGGGCAGCGTGTGGAGCGAACGGCGCGTGAGCCCGCGGCCGGCGGTGCGCAGCGCGACGGGAGCGCGGCGTGTAGCGTGTGCGCCCCAGAAGACGAGCCCTGGAATGCTCAACGTCATCGCCACGAGACCGACGAAGACGATGATGGTCCACCAGTCTCCCCCCGAGACATAGTGACGGTTCCCTGGGGTTTGGGTGAACCATAGGACGAGGGCGCCGATGGTCGTGAGCGCAAGTAAGGCGGGGCCGCACACCATCCACCAGCGCCAGCGGACCATGCGGTCGGGTGCGCCGCCAGCCAAGGCACCGGCTAAAGAATTGCGGGCGGTGAGATAGGCAGGCACCGCGGCGGCGGTGATCGAGCCGAGTACGGCGACAAGACACGCGACGCCGATGCTCATCCACGGGATGTGCACGCTCCACCCGGGGTTCGCGATAGCCCACCAGGCCCAGCCGATGCCGCCGCCGAGGACCACGCCGAGCGTGGCGCCGATGGCACCGGCGAAGAGCGCGAAGACCAAGACCGCGGCCGCGATGTGCCAGCGCGACGCACCCTGGGCGGAGAGCATCGCGAACAGTCGCGTGTGGCGAGCGAGCGCCAGCGAGAACACGGGCGAAATAAACAGAATGATAAGCAGTGCGATGACCGCATAGAATGCCAGCGCGCTGAGGATTGCCAACGCAACCTGGCCAGGTGTCATGCCGGCCCAGGCCATCGGCGCGGCACTCGCGTGGTCTGGATTGATCTCAGGGGCATCGGCCGGAGGATGCGTGGCCAGGTCGGTGCTCAGCAGCATGCCGCCGCGCGCGTTGACGTACTCGACGTCGGCCCACGAGATCTCCCCGCGTGGCCGGTAGAGCCACGTCACCATGGCCTCCACAGTGGTCGGGAGATCGACCTCGCGGTCATAGAGCGCGCCGTCGATGACGAGCGATTGATATGAAGGCGAGATAGCAGCGACGGTGAGCGTGCGCGTCGTTCCATCGGGCAGGGCCGTGGTGACGGAATCGCCGACAGAGATGTCCATCGCCTCCGCATTGAACTCGTCGAGGAAGATCTCATCAGGCCCCAGCGATGTAGGGAGATCCTCAGGCAAGAAGTCCGGGGAAAGCTGCACGATGGGAGAGTAGTACCTACCCGTCGGAGTAGCATCCGCGCCCTTCGCAACGTCTACGGTGAACTCCAGCTGGCGACCAATTTCGATGGAGTCGGGGACGACGGCCTCGGCATCGGAATACGCGGTGGGCATGCGCTGATCGCCGGTGCACGTTCCCGAGTACATGCCCGGTTCCTGCACGCAGGTCCCGCCTTCGATGGCGAGTTGCTCACCACTCGCGGGACTGGCAAGACGCCCGCTGCCGGAGGCGTCGCTGATGGCCAGCGCAACGACGACTGCGATGGGCAGCGCGATGAGCAGGACTGCGGCGATGAGCCGTCCGGGCGCGCGGAACATGTCGCGCCGGGTGGCGCGGGTGGCGGCGGCAAGGGAAGACATTATTTCTCCTCCTGTCCCGGGCGCGCGGCCTGTGGCGCGCCCGGTTCGCTGAGGCGGCCATCGCGGACCATGACGACGCGGTCGGCCCACGCGGCAAAGCGTGGCTCGTGCGTAACGAGGAGTCCGGAGGCACCGGCGTCAATGCGCGCGCGCAGGGCGTTCATCACGTCCTCGCCCGTGGCGGTATCAAGCGCGCCCGTGGGCTCATCCGCGAGGAGGACGCGGCGCGGGCCAATGAGCGCACGCGCAATGGCGACGCGCTGGGCCTGGCCGCCGGAGATTTCCTCGGGGTAGCGATCGGCAAACCCTGCGCCGTCGAGGCCGACCTCGGAGAGGGCGGCATCGGCAAGCTCGCGGCAGCGGGAGGGGGACTCGCCGTCGAGCTCAAGCGGCAGCGTGACATTCTCGCCGACGGTGAGCGTGGAGACAAGATTGAAGTCCTGGAAAACGAAGCCCAAGTGCTTGCGGCGAGCCTGGGCGGCGCGACGCGCGGAGAAGTCCGCGGTGTCGACACCCTCGATGAGCACGCGACCGGAGGTGGGGCGTAGGAGGAGCCCCGCGACATTGAGCAACGTCGACTTACCGGAACCGGAGGGACCCATGACGGCGACGAGCTCGCCGGGGTGTAGCTCGAGCGAAGCGGAGTCGAGCGCGGTGACTTGGCGGGCGCCGGTGCCGAAGACGCACGTGACGTCCTGGAGCTCGAGGGGGAGCGGAGAGGCGGCATTCATCGGTTTTCATTCTCCTGTGCGTTGGTGGAAAGGGGAGCGAGCGCTTCGACGCGGTCGAGCCAGCGCAGCGTGGCTTCGAGCTCGAAGATGCGTTTCTCTGAAGCGAGACGGTGGGCGCTGCGCACCTGGGGCATGTCGCGCTGTGCGGCGGTGAGCTCGCGGACGGCCTGGAGCGTGGCGAAGCGTTGGTTATCGAGGAGCGAGACGAGATCGATCTCAGGACGGCGTGCGGCGAGCGCGACTTTGATGACGAGCTCGTCGCGGTCAGCCGCCGGAGGGAGGACGGGCGCGTTGAACCAGTTGTGCAGTTCTGCGCGGCCTTCCTCCGTGATGGCGTACTGATCGGCCTTGCGCCCAGTGGGACCGGTGGTGGTGCCCGACTGAGCGATGAGCTCGTCGCGCTCCAACCGGGTGAGCGTTTGGGAGACCTGTCCGATGTTGAGTGTGGATCCCGTTTCTTCCGCGTAGCCATGCTGCAGGGCGCTCGCGCTCGCCGGCGCGGCCGCGAGCAGGGCCAATAGTGAATGTTTCACTGACATGATGGTCCTTCACGAAAGCGGTATGTGTACTGGTAAGGGCGTTGGTTACTGGGTAACCCGAGAGTTAGATTACCGGGTAACCATTGGGGCGTCAATGGCACGTGCGTTCGGTGGTGTGATGTGGGGGTTTGTATATATGTGTATGGGCGAGGTTCGTACTGGGCCGTCTGAGTGCCACCTCTTTACCCCCGTTTGGCACTAAAGTCTTGAACCTCCCCGGAGTAAAGCGGTGAAACGGGGTAGTTCAGGGGTGAAGAATACTGACGCGTCCGCAAGCGGCATGTGTATTAAAGTGATTTAACACACAGTAGAGGTAAGAGGGGCTTGTGCGGCCCTTATTGCCCGTGATTACACGTGCCGAGGAGCCTGAATGTTCGGTGGCCATGGCTGGGGCGGTGCTGTGGGGAGGAACGAAAAACGCCGAGTGCCCGCCTCCGTGAAGGAGGCGGGCACTCAGCGACGGTAGAAGTGTGAGGCGCTTATTTAGACGTTGATACCGCGCTCAGCGAGCCATGCGGCCGGGTCGACCGGGGTCGTGCCGTCCGGGTGGATCTCGAAGTGGAGATGGGAACCGGTGGAGAAGCCCAGGGAACCCATGCCAGCGATCTTCTGGCCGGCGGTGACGTGCTCGCCGACGGCGACGTCGAGGGTCTGCATGTGGCCGTAGACGGACACGGAGCCGTCCTCGTGCTTGATGCGGATCCACTGGCCGTAGCCGGAAGCCGGGCCCGAGTCGATGACGGTGCCGTCCATGACGGCGAGGATTGGGGTGCCCGGGGAGTTGGCGATATCGATGCCGTAGTGGAAGGAGCCCCAGCGCGGGCTGAACGGCGAGGTGAAAGCGCCCTCGGCCGGGCGAGCGACAGACGGTGCACGAGCAGCTTCATCGGCAGCTTGGCGGGCCTCAGATGCCTGGATAGCGGTGTTGAGCTGCTCGTCCAGGTTGGGCACCGGCTTGACCTCGGCAAGGTTGAGGACCTGCGGGGCGGTGGTGATGGCGGTCATTGCGCCATCAGCGGACTGCTGCAGCTGCTCCTGGGCGTCGCCCAGCGGGTTGGTCGTAGCGGCGAGCTTGACGTCCTGAGTCTCGGAACCGGACTGCAGCTGTGCGGCCGTGGCGCCACCAACGCCTGCGGAGGAGACGGCACCCGCGGCGACGGTGAAGAGCGCGATGCGGCCCTTTGCGGTCTGTGCGGTAGCGATCTTGCGGTGGCGGCCGGAGCCGGCGCGCTGAGTCGTGCTTCGCATCTAACTTCTTCTTTCTTGTCCTTCATTCGTTACCAGGCGCGAAGTGTTACATTGCGCCCTGTAGGTTTACGAATTTGTGACCTACTTGTTATCAACGAAAGATAACAATAGCGTCTCGATGGGGGTCGGGCAAGCCGCTTGAGCTGTTCTTGGTTGATTCTTAGCAATTTGCCGTCATGGTGGTAGCAATCTGATAGAAACCTGTGTCGTATCTTGGGGGCGTATTCCGAACGGAAATTCCGTGTCTGATTACCCCCACCGCCGAGTCTCAACCTCTTCTTTACCCTTATATATAAGGAATAGAAAACGGGCGTCGCTCGTCGTGCCACCCGCAGCCCGCCGCTGGGTCGTGGCAAAGTGTTTTCCATCATGAGCAAGAACACCAGCCCCACCTCGCGCAGCCCTCGCCGCACGCACGCCACACCGGCCGCCGCCCGTGTCGCCTCCCGTGTGAGCTCCCGGAGCAAGGACAAGCAGGCCGCCGTCCCTCGCACCCTCAGCGCCCGCATCCGCCGGATGTTTTTTGCCGTCGCGCTTCCCGATGCCCTCGTGGTCGGTGTCATCATCGCCGTCGGCCTCGCGCTCGTGTTGCTCACCGGTTCGCCCGCGGCGTGGCTGCCCACCGCCATCGCCGAAGGTTGGATGGTCTCCACGCTCGGCTCGGCCAGCGCCGACGGAATCTCCATCGGCGTCGTTCCCGCGTTGCCAGCCTGCCTGCTCTTTGTCATGCTCGCCACGCGTGTGCATTCCTTGGTGAAGAAGCGGGTGAGCGTCAAGGACCTCCTTATTCTGTTGGGCTGCATTATCGCGGTGCCCACCCTCCTCACGCTCATCGCGTGGTTCATGCTCTGGGATGCGGGCAAGGTCTATGACGTCGCGCCGCCGAGCCTACTCACCGCACTGCCGCGCGTGTGGATCCTGCATCTCGCTGCCATGGCGGTGGGCATGGGGCCGCGCCTCTGGCGCGCGCTGGCTCGCCGCTACGGTGTGCCGCGCGTCGTCGTCGACGCAGCATCGACGGCGGGCCGCGTGCTCATCGGGTTCGCCACCGTGGCCGCACTCGTCTTCCTCGTCCTTTTTATCGTGCGCTTCGACGCGCAAGCCGCCATGCTCGCCGGATATCCGAAGCTGCCCGGGGTGGGTCTGGCGGGGCTTATCGCGCTGTCCATTTTCTATATCCCCAACGCGATCGTCGCGACAGGCGCCGTGTTGCTCGGCTCCGAGTTCCACCTCGGCACCGCGAGCGTGAGTCTCTTCGATACCGTTCTCCTGCCGCTGCCGCCTCTGCCAATCCTGGCCGCCGTTCCTGCGCAATCCGCGTCCTGGGCTGTGGGCCTGCTCGCGCTGCCTGCCCTCGTTGCCGTAGTACTCTTTCTCCGTGCCCGCCCGAGCTTCGCCCACGCCGCACTCGCCGGCGTCTGGACTGCGCTCGGAGTGGTGCTCGCGTGCTACTTCACGTCCGGCACCCTGGGCTACTACGGGCATGTCGGCCCCATGCTCTGGCTTGCTGCTGGCCTTGCCTTCCTGTGGACGGCAGTGCCCGGCCTCCTCGTTGCCGCCGGCTACTACTTCTTCGACCGCCGCGCCGCGGGTGCTGCTGTGGCGGAAACGGACGAGGAAGAGTCTCACGCGGAGTCGGTCATTGACGAGAGCGAAGCAGAGTCTGACGCCGTCGAGCTCGAGGCAAGGTCGGAGGATTCGGCTGACGATGCTGAAGCCGACGAAGCTGAGCCTGCTGAGACGGTCGATGAAGTCGCGGAAGATACCGATGCACGCGATGAAGTCGCGGATTCTGAAGACAATGAGACTTTCGATGACGAGGTGGACACCGACGCTGAACTCCACGCGGACGCGGAAGCTGAGTCTGACTCTGGCGCTGAGCCGGAGTTTGGTGATGACGCCGAAACCCGGTCCGATGGAGAGGTCGAGGCCGAGGCCGAGGATCAGCGTGGCACGTCCGGGTCTGAGACCGCGGAAGTCACCGGTAAGAACGATGATGCGAAGGACAACGAGCCAGAAGCCGAAGCTGTCGAGGATGAAGTCCTTGAAGGCGAGCTCCTCGACGTCGAGTCCTCTGATGAGGTCTTAGAAGGCGAGATCATCGAGGGCGAGATTGTCACTGATGGGGTCACTGCGGAGGATGGAGACGCGGACACACAACGTTAGGCGGTGAAAAATTCCGCCATGAGGGTGTGACCGGCTACTCTAGGTGTGTGACTTCGACACGTATCGCACCGCTTGAGATCGTTGTGCTTGTCTCCGGCACCGGCTCACTGCTTCAGAACATCCTCGACCATCAAGACGACTCGTACCGTGTCGTCAAAGTTGTGGCCGACAAAGAATGTCAGGGCATCGAGCGCGCTGCTGCGGCTGGCATCCCCACGGAAGTGGTGGCGCTGGCCGAGGACCGCGAAGAATGGAACCACCGCCTGGTGACTGCCGTAGGCAGCCCGGACGCGGTGGTTTCTGCCGGTTTTATGCGGATTTTGGGCGCGGCTTTCCTGGAGCGCTTCGAAGGGCGCACCATCAACACGCACCCGGCGCTGCTCCCGGCGTTCCCGGGCGCGCACGCCGTGCGCGACGCGCTGGCCTACGGGGTCAAAGTCACCGGTTCTACCGTCCATTTCGTCGACGCTGGTGTGGACACCGGCCGTATTATCGCCCAACGGCCCGTCATGGTCGAGCGCGGCGATGATGAAGCCAGCCTGCATGAGCGCATCAAAGTAGTTGAGCGCAAGCTCATCGTCGAAGTCCTGCGCGCAGCGCGCGTGGACGGCGACGCCCTTTCCATCGATCTCTAACACCGATCTTTAGTACAAGGAAGATTTCACACAACCTATGACTGACGCCAAGCAGATCAAGCGTGCGCTTATCAGCGTCTACGACAAGACTGGACTCGAAGACTTGGCCCGTGCGCTCGACGCCGCGGGCGTGGAGATTGTCTCCACTGGCTCGACCGCGAAGAAGATCGCGGATCTGGGTATTGACGTGACCCCGGTGGAGCAGCTCACCGGCTTCCCGGAGTGCCTCGAAGGCCGCGTAAAGACCCTGCACCCGAAGGTCCACGCTGGCATCCTGGCCGATACCCGCAAGCCGGATCACCTCACACAGCTCGAGGAGCTCGGCGTTGAGGCTTTCCAGCTCGTCGTCGTCAATCTCTACCCGTTCCGTGAGACCGTTGCGTCCGGCGCTGACTTCGACGGCTGCGTCGAGCAGATCGACATCGGAGGCCCGTCCATGGTGCGCGCTGCCGCGAAGAACCACCCGTCTGTCGCCGTTGTCGTCGACCCGTCGCGTTACGGTGACGTCGCCGAGGCCGTGAAGAACGGCGGCTTCTCCCTCGAGGAGCGCCGTGCGCTTGCTCGCGACGCCTTCCTGCACACCGCTGACTACGACGCGGCCGTCTCCGCCTGGTTCGTGGACCAGCTCACCGAGGGTGGCGCCACCACGACGCTGCGCTACGGCGAGAACTCCCACCAGTCCGCGACCGTTACCCGCGATGGCTCTGGCAAGGGCCTGGCCAACGCGGAGCAGCTGGGCGGCAAGGAGATGTCCTACAACAACTACCAGGATGCTGACGCCGCGTGGCGCGCCGCCTGGGATCACGAGCGTCCGTGTGTGGCCATCATTAAGCACGCCAACCCGTGCGGCATCGCCGTGTCTGATGAGTCCATCGCTGCGGCACACCGCGCTGCGCATGCGTGCGACCCGCTCTCCGCATTCGGCGGCGTCATCGCCGTCAACCGCGAGGTCTCCGTCGAGATGGCCAAGCAAGTCAAGGACATCTTCACCGAGGTCATCGTCGCTCCGTCCTACGAGGATGGCGCCGTGGAGATCCTCAAGGAGAAGAAGAACCTCCGTATCCTCGTTGCCGAGCACGAGGCTCCGGCAGAGGAAATCAAGCACATCTCCGGCGGCGTCCTGTGCCAGGAGCCGGATACTTACCAGGCCGAGGGCGATAAGCCGGAGAACTGGACGCTGGCCTGCGGCGAGCCGCTCAACGACGCTGACCTCGCTGAGCTTGAGTTTGCATGGCGCTCCGTGCGCTCTGTGAAATCCAACGCCATCCTGCTGTCCAAGAACAACGCCTCCGTGGGCGTGGGTATGGGGCAGGTCAACCGCGTTGACTCCGCCAAGCTGGCCGTCGAGCGCGCCAACACCCTCGGCGAGGGTGAGGAGCGTGCCCGCGGCGCATTCGCGGCATCGGATGCTTTCTTCCCGTTCCCGGACGGCCTGGAGGTCCTCACCAACGCTGGCGTCAAGGCTGTCGTGCAGCCGGGCGGTTCGATTCGTGACGAGCAGGTCATCGAGGCTGCCAAGGCAGCCGGCGTGACCATGTACCTCACCGGTACCCGCCACTTCTTCCACTAATCCGCATTCCGGACTAGAGGAAGGCGAGGAGAGCTACGAACCCCGGTCCCACGCGTCGTTGCTGCGGCGCGTGCGGTCGGGGCTTTGTGCATGGCTATGATCGAACACTAAGACCACAGCCACGCCCGGTGAAAGGAGACCCCGCGATGACCACGGAGCGTGAGAAGGCGAAGCAACGCAAGCGCCAGGAGCTGCTCGCGGCGGCCTCTGAAATCATGGCGGACGTCGGCTTTGCGCGCACCCGCCTCAGTGACGTGGGCGCAGCCGTGGGAATTTCGGGGCCTGGGCTCTATCGCTACTTTGACAGCAAGGAGACTCTGCTTTCGGAGGTCCTCGTCGATATCTCCACGCGCCTGCTCGACGGCGCGTTGGCTATCCTTGCCGAGCACTGCACGGGGGAGGACGCGGTGCTCGATGATCCGAGCGCAGTGCTCCAGGACCTCATCGATTTCCACGTGGAGATTTGTATGACGGAGCCCGACCGCGTACGCGTGCAAGAGCGCGAGCGGTGGAATATCGTGGCCGTCGACTCGGCGAAGATTCGTTCGCTGCAGCGCAGTTACATGAACGTGTGGACCGATGTCCTTGTCCAGGTGCGCCCGGACTTGGAGCGTTCGACCGCGCGTATGCGTGTGCAGCTTACGGCGGGACTCATCGCATCGTCCCGCTACGTCAACCACTGGGCCGTGCCCGACGTGCTGCGCGCCCAGCTGCGCCAGATGGCCGTCGCTGCCATCTTGGTCTAACCGAGAGGACGCGTGCCAGCCGCGGTCCAGCCGGCAGGGGCGAGGGGGAGCGCGCGTACACCCCCGCGCAGGGGTGTAAATCTATGCCACGGATTTGTTAACTTTTGTAAATTCTCACGCAAACACGCTGATGGGGGACGTTTGGGGGATGGTGTGTCCGCATTGGCAGGTGACGCATTGTACATTCTGGAAGAAAAGTGTTGAGCGACACACGTAGGCGCGGTACTCTCTGATTCTAGTTAATTGGGATTAACTGAACTTCACCAAGTTCACTCATCGAGACTTCTAGGGAGCTCATTCATGACTGCACCTACCGCCCCCGCAGCGTCGCCAGCGGCCACGAACCGCGAACGGCATGAGGCCCTCGTCGCGGATTTGCGCGAGTTGCTTGCCACCACGGCGCGCGGGGGATCGGACAAGGCTCGCGAGCGTCACCTCTCGCGCGGCAAACTGCTGCCCCGTGACCGCATTAACCAGCTGCTCGACCCGGGCAGCCCGTTCCTGGAGGTGGCCCCGCTCGCCGCGCACGCCATGTATGGCGGCAAGGTGCCTGCCGCAGGCGTTATCGCCGGCATCGGGCTCGTGGAGGGGCGCCGCTGCATGGTGGTCGCGAACGACTCGACGGTCTCCGGCGGCACGTACTACCCGCTCACCGTCACCAAGCACCTGCGCGCCCAGGAGATCGCGGGGGAGAACAACCTGCCGTGCATCTACCTCGTGGATTCCGGCGGCGCCATGCTGCTCAACCAGGAGGACGTGTTCCCCGGCCGCGACCACTTCGGTCGCATCTTCTTCAATCAGGCGAATATGTCCAAGCACGGCATCCCACAGATTTCCGCCGTCATGGGCTCGTGCACGGCGGGCGGCGCGTATGTCCCCGCGATGAGCGATGAGACCGTCATCGTCGAAGAACAGGGCACCATCTTCCTCGCCGGCCCGCCGCTCGTGAAAGCTGCGACGGGTGAGGAAGTCACCCCAGAGGAACTCGGCGGCGGCGCCCTTCACGCGCGAACTTCGGGCGTGGCGGACCACCTCGCCACGGATGACGCAGATGCGCTGCGCCGCGTGCGTGCCATCATTGCGACGACCCGCCCGGACCCGCAGGCCCCCTGGGACGTGCAGCCGGTGCGTGAGCCGCAGCGCCCGCAAACGGATCTTTACGACATCGTGCCGGTCGACGCGAAGGTGCCCTACGACGTCCACGAGGTGATCGAGGTCCTCTCTGACGGTGGCGAATACCAGGAGTTCAAGGCCGAGTACGGCACGACGCTCGTCACCGCCTTCGCCCGCATCTACGGCCATCCGGTGGGCATCATCGCGAACAACGGCGTGCTCTTCGGCGAGTCCGCGATCAAAGGCGCGCACTTCATTGAGCTGTGCGACCAGCGCGGCATCCCGCTGCTCTTCCTGCAGAACACCACCGGCTTTATGGTCGGCCGCGAGTACGAGGCCGGGGGCATCGCTAAGCACGGCGCCAAGATGGTCAACGCCGTGGCCACCACGCGCGTGCCCAAGTTCACCGTCGTCATCGGTGGCGCATTCGGTGCTGGCAATTACTCCATGGGTGGGCGCGCCTACAGCCCGCGCTTTCTGTGGATGTGGCCCAACGCGCGCATCGCCGTCATGGGCGGACCGCAAGCCGCGATGGTCATGTCCACCGTCAAGCGCACCCAGATTGAGAAGTCCGGCGGGACGTGGTCCGCGGAAGAACAAGAGGACTTTGAGCGCCCCATCCGCGAGAAGTTCGAGGAAGAGTCCCATCCGTACTATTCCTCAGCGCGGCTCTGGGATGACGGCGTCATCGACCCGGCTGATACCCGCCGCGTCGTGGGCTTGGCCCTCGGCGCCGCGTCCAGCGCCCCACTCGGCGACCCCGGCTACGGCATCTTCCGCATGTAAGAGGAGCACATCATGACTAACCACATCGATACCGTCCTCGTCGCCAACCGTGGCGAAATCGCCTGCCGCGTCATGCGCACCCTGCGCGCGGAAGGAGTGCGTTCCGTCGCCGTGCACTCTGCTGCCGATGCCGCCGCGCGCCACACCCGCGAAGCCGACCTCGCCGTCGCCATCGGTCCGGCGCCCGCGCGTGAGTCCTACCTTGTCGCCGAGAAACTTCTCGATGCCGCCCGCCGTACCGGCGCCCAGGCCATCCACCCCGGCTATGGTTTCCTCTCCGAGAACGCCGAGTTTGCCAAGGCCTGCGAGGACGCCGGCATCATTTTCATCGGCCCGCCGGCCAGCGCGATCGAGACGATGGGCGACAAGATTACGGCCCGCGCCGCCGTCGAGGCCCGCGGCGTGCCCACCGTGCCGGGTATCTCCCGCCCGGGACTTACGGACGAGGAGATCATCGCCGCCGCGCCGGGCATCGGCTTCCCCGTGCTCATCAAGCCGTCCGCGGGCGGCGGCGGCAAGGGCATGCACCGCGTCGAGAACCCGGAGGATCTGCCGGCCGCTCTCATTACCGCCCGCCGCGAGGCCGCGAGCTCGTTCGGCGACGACTCGCTCTTCCTCGAGCACTTCGTCGACACCCCGCGCCACATCGAGGTTCAGATCATCGCCGATGCCCACGGCAACGTGGTCCATCTCGGCGAGCGTGAGTGCTCCCTCCAGCGCCGTCACCAGAAGGTCATTGAGGAAGCCCCCTCGCCGCTGCTCGACGAGGCGACCCGCGCCGAGATTGGCCAGGCCGCATGCGACGCCGCACGCTCGGTTGGCTACGTCGGCGCCGGCACCGTGGAGTTCATCGTCCCCGCCGCGCGCCCGGACCATTTCTACTTCATGGAGATGAATACCCGCCTTCAGGTCGAGCACCCTGTCACCGAGGAAGTAAGCGGCATCGACCTCGTCGCCACGCAGCTCGCTGTCGCCCGCGGCGAGGAGTTGCCCTTTACCCAGGACGGTATTGTGCTGCGTGGCCACTCTATCGAGGCGCGCATCTACGCCGAGGATCCTGCGCACGACTTCCTGCCCACCGGCGGCACGGTCACCCGCGTCGTCGAGCCCACCGGCCCCGGCGTCCGCGTCGACTCCGGCATCGTGGACGGCTCCGAGGTTACTTCGCTCTATGACCCGATGCTTATGAAGGTCATCGCGCACGGCGCGGACCGGCAGGAGGCCCTGGACCGCCTCGACGCCGCACTCGCCGGCACCGTCGTCGCCGGCGTGGGCGTCAACACCGACTTCTGCCGCTTCCTGCTTAACGTGCCCGAGGTTCGCGCGGGCGACCTCGACACGAGCCTGCTCGAGCGCGTCGCGCCCGACTACGCACCCACGCCGGTGCCGGCAGAGGACCTCGCCGCCGCGGCCCTTATCCTCGCCCAGCCAGGCACCGGTTCCGCTGAGGCCGCGGACGCTTGGGTCGCCGATGGCTGGCGCCTGCGTCACCCCGCCGAGCGCCACGTCCGCTTGGCCGAGGGCACCTCCGGCGTCCCCGGTACCGATGGTGTGGGCACAGTCGTCACCGTCGACCCCGCCGAGTCCACCGTCACGGTTGGTGATACCCCAGCCTTTCAGCGTGCGCTTGACATCAAGGCCGACCGCGAGCCGGAGCAGACCGAGGAAACCACCTTCACAGCGTCTATCGCGAACCTCGGAGCAGGGCAGTGGTCCGTGAACCTCGACGGCACCACGAGCCGCTGGGCGCTTGAGCGCCACGCCGACCAGATTCTGCTCACCGGACCGCGCGGTACGTGGGCGCTCACTGAACAACCCGCGGCGCGCTCGGTCTCGGCAGCGGCCGAGGACGACCACGGCACGCTCGCATCGCCGATGCCCGGCACAGTTGTGGCGCTCGCCGTCGCGGAGGGAGACCACGTCGAGCCTGGCGATGCCGTCGTGGTCGTCGAGGCCATGAAGATGGAGCACGTCCTCCGCGCCGCCGAGCCCGGCACGGTGATCTTCCACTGCGCGGCGGGCGAGACCGTGCCCGCGGGCCAGCCGCTGGCCACGGTGGAGCCAGATACATAAGCCACCACCACGGACCAATCACATCCACACAGCACCTACAGATAACACCCACAGATAAGGAGCACGACCATGACCACCACGACCGCCTCCGGCCCCGACGTCAACATCGCGGACCTTCCTGAGGAGTACCAGGAGCTGCAAAACGTCGTCCGCGAATTCGCCAACGAAGTCGTCGATCCGGTCTCGTACAAGCATGACAAGGAGCATTCCTTCCCGTACGAGGTCCAGACACAGATGGGCGACATGGGCCTCTACGGCCTGCCCTTCCCGGAGGAATACGGCGGCATGGGCGGCGATTACCTTTCGCTTGGCATCGCGCTCGAAGAACTCGCCCGCGTCGACCAGTCCGTCGCCATGACGCTCGAGGCCGGCGTCGGCCTGGGCATGATGCCCATCTTCAACTTTGGCACTGAGGAGCAGAAGCAGAAGTACCTCCCAGGCCTGGCCTCCGGTAAGGAGCTCGCCGGCTTCGGTCTGACCGAGGCGGGCGCGGGTTCTGACGCAGGTGCGACGAAGACCACGGCGGTCGAGGACGGCGGCGACTTCGTCATCAACGGAACGAAGCAGTTCATCACGAACTCTGGCACGGATATCACGTCGCTCGTCACTGTCACGGCCGTGACCGGCCAGCGCGAGAACGGCAAGAAGGAAATCTCCGCCATCATCGTGCCCAACGGCACGCCAGGCTTCGACGTCTTACCGGCCTACGACAAGGTGGGCTGGAACGCCTCGGACACCCACCCGTTGTCCTTCCGCGACGTGCGCGTCCCGCAGGAGAACCTCCTGGGCGAGCGCGGCCGCGGCTACGCCAACTTCCTCTCCATCCTCGCCGAGGGCCGCGTCGCCATCGCCGCCGTGGCCACCGGCGCGGCGCAGGGCTGCGTCGACGAGTCCGTGAAGTACGCCAAGGAGCGCGTGTCCATGGGCAAGGCCATCGCCGAGTACCAGGCCATCTCCTTCAAGATCGCGCGCATGGAGGCCCGCGCCCACACCGCGCGCCTGGCCTGGCGCGCGGCCGCGGCCAAGATGATTAAGGGCCAGGACTTCCGCAAGGAGGCCTACATCGCAAAACTCGTCGCCTCCGAGGCCGCCATGGATAACGCGCGTGACGCCACCCAGATCCACGGCGGCTATGGCTTCATGAACGAGTACCGCGTCGCCCGCCACTACCGCGACTCGAAGATTCTGGAAATCGGCGAAGGCACCACCGAGGTCCAGCTCATGCTCATCGCCCGCGAGCTGGGAATCTAGGAGTACGCGCATGACTGATACGACCGCCAAGACCGTGGAACAGCGCGGCCTGTGGTTCGAGGAATTCGAAGAGGGCGTGCGCTACCTCCACCGCCCGGGCCGCACCGTGACGGAGGCTGACGATGTCGTCTTCACGACGCTCACCATGAACACCCAGCCGCTCCACCTCGATGCTCACTGGTCGAGCCAGCAGTCGGCATTCGATGGCCAGCGCCTGGTCAATTCCATGTGGACCGTCTCCACCGTGGTCGGACTGTCCGTCGGTCAGCTGACGCTGGGGACCATCGTCGCCAACCTCGGCTTCACCGAGGTCTCGTTCCCACATCCCATGGTCCACGGCGACACGCTCTACGCGGAGACGGTGTGCGTCTCCAAGCGCCTGAGCTCCTCGCGCCCCGGCCAGGGAATCGTCAACCTCGAGCACATCGGCCGCAACCAGCACGGCGACATCGTCTGCCGCGCCACGCGCGCCACACTCGTGCAGTGCTGTCCAGAAGGTCGACCAGAAGGAGAAGACTCATGACCTGGATGCCCGCGGGCCCCGCGATCCTCTTCGTGCCCGCTGACCGACCCGACCGTTTCGCCAAGGCGGCTTCCGCCGCGGACATGGTCATCCTCGACCTCGAGGACGGCTGCCGCCCCGAAAACCGCGCGGCCGCCCGCATCGCTATCGCCGAGTGCGACCTCGACCCGGCGACGACCATCGTGCGCGTCAACCCGCCCGGAACCCCGGAGTTTGCCGCGGACATGGAGATGGTACGCACCACCGCATTCCGCCAGCTCATGTGCCCCAAGGCCGAGGGCGCCGCGAGTATGGAGGTCTTCGCCGCCGAACTGCCTGACGCCCAGGTCATTGCGCTCGCCGAGACCGCCTTGGGGGTCATGTGTGCGGAGGAGACGGCGGCATCGGAAAGCTGCGTGGCACTCTTTTGGGGCGCCGAGGACCTCCTGGCCAGCATGGGCGGGGTCTCTTCCCGCTTTGCCGACGGCGTCTACCGCGACGTTCCGCGCTTCGCCCGGGCCCAGGTCCATCTTGCCGCCGCCGCGCACGGCAAGGCCATGCTCGATGCCGTCTTTATGGACATCCAAGACTCCGTCGGGCTGCAGTCCGAGGCTACCGATGCCGCCGCGCTCGGCTTCGCCGGCAGCGTGTGCATCCATCCCCTCCAGGTCCCCGTTATCCGGGCGGCCTACGCACCCGCCGCCGAACAAGTCCAGTGGGCCGAAGGCCTTCTCGCCGCGGCCGCCGATAACCAGGGTGCCTTTCGCTATCAGGGGCGCATGGTGGACGAACCTCTCTTTCGCCAAGCCCAGTCCATCCTCAACCGTGCGCGCGTGAGCGCTTAAAACTCCAGGAGAACCATCATGACCATCGCTTCTACTTTCGCCACCCGTTCCACCCCGTACGGCGCCATCGCTGTTGACGCGGACGGCAATGACCTGTCCTACGTCTTTGGCAAGACCCTCGACGAGGGTGCCCCGCCGCTGCGCGAGGACACCCTCGGTGACACCCTGCGCGCCACCGTCCAGAAGTTCCCGTCGCGCGATGCCATCGTGGATGTCTACTCGGATAAGACACTGAGCTACGAGCAGTTCTACAAGCTCGTGCTGGCGCTCGCCTCCGCACTTGCGCGCAAGGGGCTGCGCCCCGGCGACCGCGTGGGTATCTGGTCCACGAACCGCTGGGAGTGGCTCGTGGTGATGTGGGCCTGCCATCACTTGGGCCTCATCCTCGTCAATATCAACCCGGCCTACCGTCAAAGCGAGCTCAACTACGTCCTCGAGAAGTCCGGCACCCGCATGGTCTTCGCCGCGCGCCGCTACAAAGACTCGGACTACCGTTCCATGCTCAACGACGCGCGCAAGCAGCGCGGCACGCAGGTCGAGGACGTCATCTACTTTGGCGGCGACGAGTGGTTCTCCTTTATCGAGGGTCCCGTCGACGACCTCTCCCAGTACACCGCGGGACTGTCCAATACCGACGTGGTCAACCTGCAGTTCACTTCGGGAACCACGGGTTTTCCCAAGGGCGCCTCGCTCACGCACCGCAATATCTTGAACAACGGTTACTTCGTTGGTGAGCTCCTCGGCTTCACCGAGGCTGACCGCGTGTGTACGCCGGTGCCTTTCTTCCATTGCTTTGGCATGGTCATGGCCACCATCGCTGCCTTTAGCCGTGGCGGCGCCATCATCATTCCCGCGCCCTCGTTCAAGCCGCGTGAGTCGCTCAAGGCGGTCCAGGCCGCGGGGGCCACGGCGCTCTATGGCGTGCCCACCATGTTCATTCAGGAGCTCACCGAGGCCGAGGACCACATCGAATACGGTTCGCCCTACGATCTCTCGACGCTGCGCACCGGTATCATGGCCGGCTCCTCGTGCCCCTCGAAGACCATGCGCGAGGTCATCAGCGAGCTCAATATGCCGGAGGTCGCCATCTGCTACGGCATGACGGAGACCTCGCCGGTGTCCTTCCAGACGCGTGCGGACGACCCGCTGGACAAGCGCGTGGGCACCGTAGGCCAGATCATGCCGCACCTCGAGGCAAAGATCGTCGACGAGGACACCGGGGACATCGTCCCCGTCGGCACCCAGGGCGAGATCCTTGTCCGCGGCTACTCCGTGATGAAGGAATACTGGGAGCACCCGGAGAAGACGGCCGAGGCCATCGACGCCGACGGCTGGATGCGCACCGGCGACCTGGGCGTCTTCGACGACGAGGGCTACCTTTCCGTCACTGGCCGTCTCAAGGACATGCTTATCCGCGGCGGCGAGAACATCTACCCGCGTGAAATCGAAGAATTCCTGCGCACCCACCCGTCTGTCGTCGACGCCGAGGTCATCGGCGTTCCCGACGACAAATACGGCGAGGAAATCATGGCGTGGCTCATCCTTCATGAAGGCGCCGAGCACCTCACCCAGTCCGATATTGCGGAGTTCGCCCACGGCCAGCTCTCGCGCCAGAAGATCCCGCGCTACGTCCACGTCGTCGACTCTTACCCGATGACGGCCTCCGGCAAGGTCCGTAAGGTCGAGCTGCGCGAGATGGCGCCCAAGGTCCTGGGCTGGGTGTAAGCCATGACCGCGCCGAACCCCATGCCTGCAGGCTGGTCCTGCGCAGACATGGCGGCGCAGGCCGCAGACCGACCCTCTGCCCTCGTGCAGGAGCATCTTGATGCCGCCGGTGCCCCCATGTTGGGCGCCGGCTCAGCGCTGCCTCCGCCCGAAACGTGCCTCATCACTCGTTTCGCGCGCTTTGAGTCCGCCGGCGAATTTCTCATCCTGCGCGCACTCGCGCCGGGCGTCACGCTCATGGATATCCAGCGCACGACGCCGGTGGACTATATCGTCGACCTCGACACCATTACGGCCCTGCGCCGCACATAGCCCATCGATTCATTCCTTCCGAGGTGAAACTATGACAACTTCCGCACCCGATTACTTCTTTGAGCGCACCGGCCCTTCGACCTTCGCGCCCACCATCCATGGCGAAGGCGCCTGGTCCAATGAGGACTACCACTTCGCTTGCCTGGCTGGCCTTATCACGCACGTCATTGAGCAGCACCGCCTGGAACACGACGGCGGCAAGCTCGACCTTTCGCGTATCTCCTTCGACATCCTGGGCCGCCTGCCTTTCAAGGAAGCGACCATCGAGGTCACCATCAAGCGCCCCGGCCGCACCATCGAACTCGTGGAGGCCATCTGCTCCATCGGCGAGCGTCCCGTTATTATCGCGCGTGCCTGGTATCTCATCCCGGCCGATACAGCAGACGTCTCCGGCGTCGAGTTCGAACCGCTGCCAGCGCCCGCGTCCTGCCCGCCGCGTGACATGACGTCGGTGTGGAACGGCGGGCTTATCGCCCAAGTCGAGACCCGCCAGCCGCGCGCCTACCGCCCCGGGCGCGCCGCAGCCTGGATTACCTCCCCCAACCACCTCGTCAAGAACGAAGAGCCCATCGCTATCGCCGAGTTCGTCTCCCGCATTGACGTCGCCAACGGCATTGCCGTGCGCGAAGACCCCACGCGCTTCGCTTTCCCCAACGTTGACCTCACCGTGCACTTCTTCCGTCAGCCGGTGGGCGAGTGGACCGGACTCGACACCCGCGTGAGCTGGGGACCCCACGGCCTGGGACTTACCTCGTCGACGCTCCACGACGTTGAAGGCCCCGTCGGCCGCGCCGAGCAGTCGCTCACCGTCCGCGCCATGTAACTCCATGTCACCTGCGCCCTGGCTGTTCATCAGCCGGGGCGCTTTCGTGTGCCCACTTAAAAAATCCCTTCAGCACATATAGTCCCGCTTTTAACCGCTCGCACGGGCCTTATATGTCCTGAATGTAGATTTACTCTTCCGGCTGAGTTAGCCGTGCGCGACGCCTTCGGAAAAGAAGAACGTGGCCTGATCGTAAAAGCCCCGCCACCGCGAGTGCGGAAGCGGGGAAATGGCCGAGGAATCCTAGCGGTTCGTGACCGAGCCAAACCCTCGGGCGATAGGAGCGACGAAGATGGCGCGGGCGAAGTACCAGCCAGCCGCCGTGACGAGCATGGCGATGACGAAGAGGATAAAGCCCAACCAGTTGTGCGCCCAGACCTCCGGGTCCACGTCGCCGCGTGCGGCGAACATGTTGTTCAGGTTGCGGAGCAGACCCGTCGCGACAACGAGGAAGACGTGGATGCACAAGAACACGATGAAGTAGACCATCGTGGGGAAGTGGATCTTGCGAGCCAGCGGCGCCGGGTAGATCTTGTTGAGCGTCGAATTTTTCGCGGGCCACATGCCGGACATGCGCACGCCAGAGATGATGGCTAGCGGTGCCGCGACGAAGACCGTAAGGAAGTACGCAATCTGCTGGAGCGCGTTGTAGTGCACCCAACCGTTTTCCGTGGGCCAATCGAGGCTCAAGTACTGCAGACCAGACGACACGGCGTTGGGGAAGACCTCCCAGCTCGTGGGCACGATCTTCATCCACTGGCCGGTGGCGAACAACAGGATAAAGAAGATGATGCCGTTGATGACCCACAGCAGATCCAGCGCCTGGTGCAGCCACAGCGTCAGACTGATCTTGCGCTTGGGGTTCCACTTCGGGCTCCAGTAAGCGGCGGGGCGACGCTCAGTGCGCACCGTCCAGCCCGTACGCACGATCAGCACCATGAGGAAAACGTTGAAGAAGTGCGACCACGAGAGCCACACCGGCGTGCCGATGGGCGCCGAGTCTGGCATGGGCGCATGTCCCGGGTACTTCGCGAGGAACTCCTCGCCGCCCGCGCTGCCCAAGTAGGCACGCGCTGCCCACACGAGGACCACCGCGACCACGGCAAGCGCCACCACGGCGCCGATCCATTGGCCCACGCTGAGCGGACCAAACTTCTTTGGCTCCTTCTTCGCCGGGGCAGAAGACTTGGACGGCGTTTGCTTCGACGTGCCGCTGGGCTTTTGTGCCGCAGATGCCGACGCTGCAGCGACGGCTGCGCCAGCGCCCGTCGCAGCTGCTGCCGATGCCGCCGGCGCTGAGGGTGCAGCAGCTGGCACCCCAGGTGCCGCCGGAACCGCAGGGGCTGCCGGAGCCGCAGGGGCCGCCGCAGCGCTGGGCGCGGCTGGAACACCAGCCGCCGGAGCTGCGGGAGCACCCGGCACGCCGGGAACAGCGGGCGCCGCTGGTGCGGCCGGAGCACTCGGCGCGGCCGGAACGCCTGCAGCTGGCGCTGCGGGAACTCCCGGTGCGCTCGGTGCGGCTGGTGCTACTGGCGCAGCTGGCGCAGCCGGATCAGCGGGTGCTGCAGGAGCCGCGGGGACGCTCGAAGAAGTCGGCGCGGACGGAACGCCAGGTGCCGCTGGGGCCGAAGGCGTGCTGGCAGTGGGGGCCGTGGGCGCTGCAGGTGCAGCGGGCGCAGTGGGTGCTGCGGAAGAGGCCGAAGCTCCAACAACGGCAGTTGCAGCGGGTGCTGCCGGGACCGCTGAGCCCGGCGGCCAGGCCGGGCCGCCCTCGGCACGGGGAAGTCCGCTGCGCAGGGTGGGAGCCTGAGCCGTCTGAGGGACTGAAGCATCGTCGGCTGGTGCAGCCGGCGCGGCGGGTGCGGAGGGTGCCGTAGGTGCCGCGGGCGTGGAAGGCGCCGCGGCTGCTTCGGCGGGAGCGGAAGGCGCAGGTGGGGTGGGAGTTTCGGCGGAGGGCGCTGCGGGGGCAGAAGCGGCAGGCGGCCAAGGCTCGCCATCGGGCGTGCGCGGCAAACCGCGGCGCAAATTATCGGAACTCATAGGCGGATCCTAACCCCCGTGCCCTTTGAGGGCGGCAATTAGTTGCGGAACAACGTCAAAGACGTCGCCCACAATACCGAGATCGGCGATCTCGAAGATGGGGGCATCAGGGTCTTTGTTCACAGCGATGATGTGTTTGGAGGTCTGTATGCCGGCGAGGTGTTGGACTGCGCCCGAGATACCGAGCGCGATATAGAGGTCGGGGGTCACGGTCACGCCGGTCTGTCCGACCTGGGCGGTGTGGTCGATGTAGCCTGCGTCGACGGCGGCGCGGGAGGCGCCAACGGCGGCACCGAGGGCATCGGCAAGCTCGGTGACGAGTGAGAAATTCTCCGCGGAGCCAAGCCCCAGACCACCGGAGACGACGGTGGAGGCGCCGACGAGGCCGGGGCGGTCCGTCGACGCGGGCGCCGTCTCGCGCGGGGTGATAGACAGGCGTGCGCCTGACCCGGGGACATCGAGCACGGTGACGTTTTGCTCGGCAGCCGGCGCGCGGTGGTCGATGGAGCCGGGCTGCAGCGTGATGAGCGGTGCGCCGAAGGTGGGCGCGGAGACGGAAGTAAAAGTGCCGCCGAAGGCCGCGTGGTGGGCGAGCACACCCTGCTCGTCGTGTTCAAGGCCGGTGGCGCGGGCGCTCACGGGCAGGCGCAGCTGGACGGACAACAGCGCCACTACATCGCGGCCTTGGGGGGAGTGCGGCGCGAGGAGGGCGAGCGGCGGAGCGGCGGCGTAGGCGGCGCGGGCGGTGGCGGCGGCATCGGCAGGCGTGGCCCAGGTGGGGCCTTGGAAAAACTGGGTGGCGCCGAGACTCGCGAGGGCCGCGGGGTCAGCGTTGGCGGGGGCGACGGCGACGGGCGTGCCTACGAGCGCGGCGGCGCCGAGGAGGTCCGCGGTGGAGGCAGCGGGCACGCCGTCTGGCGTGAAGTCAGGGATGACGAGAATGATATCGGTCATGGTGGTCTCCTAAGACGGCTGGGCGGCAAGCTTGTGGGCGAATAGGTACTCGGCGATGGCCTGGCCGGCCGAGCCGTCGTCGGTGAGTTTCTGCCCGGCCTCCTTCGGCGGGCGCTGTGCCACGGCGGTCATGATGGTGCGGGCGACGGAAAAGTCCTCGGCGTCGAGGCCGAGCTCGGCGAGGCTGAGCGTGGTGAGCGGCTTCTTCTTCGCGGCCATGATCCCCTTGAAGTTCGGGAAGCGGCCGTCGGGGAAGGCCTCGGTGAGCGAGACGACGGCGGGCAGCTCGGCGCGGACGTCGGCGTCCTCGCAGGCACCGGTGAGCGTCGTGCCATCAAGCGTGAGGGCGGTGAGTTCGCTGAGGTGCGGCATGTCCAGCCAGGCGGCGATCATGGCAGGCACGAGCCCGCCGATGCCGTCTGTCGACGCGTTGTCCGCAACAATCAGGTCATAGGGTTCCCCGGCGTGACGTAGGGCAGCGGCGAGGGCCTCAGCAGTGAGCGTGAGGTCGGCGCCGAGGAGCGCGGGGTCGGTGACGTGGAAGGCGGCGTCGGCGCCCATGGCGAGAGCCTTGCGAATGGTGGCGGTGGCGTTCTCCGGAGCCATGGCGAAAGCGTGGACCTCCGAGGCGGGGTGATCTGCGGCGAGGGTGAGGGCGAGCTCGACGGCGCGTTCGCAGATTTCGTCAAGGACGGGGTCACTCGCGGCGCGCTCGACGAGGCCAGTGGTGAGATTGAGGGCGCGCTCGCCGAAGGTATCGGGAACCTCTTTGAGGAGGACGGCGATGCGCAGTCCGCTGGTAGAAGCTGGTGGGGTCATGGACGGCTCCGTTCGTGGCTCGAGATTTCAGTTAATCACTAGTAACTGAAGTTAGGCGAAAGCTGTGACCTGTGCAACGAAAACGTAAAACGCGCTCGCACCGTGGGGGTGGGAGCGCGCGGGGACTGGCTTGAATTTACTTCGTAGCCTGCTTCTTTGTGGCCTTCTTGGTCTGCTTCTTCGCCGTGGCCGTGGCGATGGAGTCGTTGCGGTTCTTGAGCAACTCGAGGGTGGCCTCGTAACGGTCTTCGGGTGGGGTGGCGCCGAGGGCGGCCAGGGCGGCATCGGCAAGCATGACCGCGGTGTCTGGAATGGACTGGGCCGGCTCATAGGGCGGCGTGCCGTTGTTGGGGCGCATCTCGATAACAGAAAGTGCGATGTGGAAGGGCAGCTCGACGCGCGGGTCATCCTCGCCGACGATGGCGCGGGCGTGGCTACGGAAGTAGTTCTGTAGCGCGGTGCGGGCCTCGTGGTACTCAGAGAACTCCTCCGAGTTGGCGACCGGCAGCTGGTACAGGCGGCCGACGTTCCAACCGCTGGTGAGTAGCAGGCGGGCCTCGGCGGCGACAAGTGCCCAGAGGATGAGCTCCGGTTCGGCTTCCGAGTGGTCGAGCTCCTCGGCCAGACCGAGAGAGGGCTCGATGGTGGAATTCAGGAGCGTGAGGAAGATTTCCGTCTTGGACGGGAAGTGGTAGTACAGCGAGGCCTGACGAATGCCCACGGCTTCCGCGATCTGGTGCGTAGACGTCGTGGCGAAGCCCTGCGTGGTGAAGAGCTCAGCGGATGCGTCGAGGATCTCCTCGCGCGCCGTGCTGCCGCGGCGCCGAGGGCTATGTTTACGCGGCCTACCTACAGCACCTGCCATGGTGGGACGCCTCCTTCCAGAAAACCGTTACTCTTAACACGACTACACTACCCGATAAACAAATAGAATTTAATTCTGGCTTGCCTGCAAGCCATCAAACACGGCGGCGACCATGCGGCAGGCCGCGCCGTAGGCCGTGCGGTCAAGCGGTGGGAGATCGCCCAATCGCAGCGGGTGGCCGTCCACGTGGTCGCGCCAGTTGCGCAGCTCGAGCGCAAGACCGGTTTCCCAGGCCTGCGTGAGCGCGTCGCGCTGGCTGGAGGTGAGAAGCTCACGCTCGTGGCCGATGGCGATGCGGTCTGGCGTGGGACGTGGCGCGGGGGCCGCCCAGCGCGCGATGGCGGCGATGGGGGAGAGTAGGTGTGCGCGCACGTCGACGAGGACGTCGCGATCCGGCAGACCATCCACGACGCGCAGCGGCTGCGGACGTTGCGCGAGTGCCTCCTCGAGTAACTGCTCCTCGCCGCCGGTGCCCACGGGCAGGCCGGCATCGACACGATTGGCGGCGCTGTCCTTGCCCGTCGTGGCCTTGAGTCCGACGGATGCAAATAGCTCTTCGAGGTCTGAGTCTTCACCGAGCCAGTAGATGGTGGTCGTGGGGATGGCGTCGCCCGTGGCCGCCGCTCCGGTGAGCCGGACGGGGGAGTCCAGACCTGGGGAACGGAGGACATCGGCAAGCGCGCGCGAGAACCACGCGGCGAGTGCCACCTCATCCTCGCGGTGGTCGACGGCATTGCGCACAAGGTCCTGTGCCTCCGCGAGAATACCGCGGGCGGCCGCCGGGGACTCGCAACGGGCAGCGAGTTCGCCCAAGTCCACGAGGGAAGGGTGCAATGCCATGTGTCAACGCTCCTTGATTCACTAGGCTCAGGGGGATCTGTGCTAGCAAGAAATAGTAGCACCCCGCAATGCATGCATTGCGGGGCAGAAAGAGAGGTGGAAAAGCACGACATCCCGCCGCCCACGAGGTGGGAAGCGGGATGGGTACAAACGCTGTTGAAACCCTGCTACTGATTTAGCGGGTGGTGAACGGCAGGAGAGCCATTTCGCGAGCGTTCTTCACAGCAGTAGCGACCTGGCGCTGCTGCTGCGGGGTCAGACCCGTGACGCGACGGGAACGGATCTTGTGACGATCCGAGATGAACAGACGCAGGGTCTTGGTGTCCTTGTAGTCAACCTTCTCGATACCCTCTGCCTTGAGCGGGTTCTTCTTCGGGCGACGGGACTGTTCCATGCGGAACTTCTTGGAGTTATTACGCTTCATAGCCATTGGTCGTTTCTCCCTTTACCAGCTGGACTTACGAACGCCCGGCAGCTCACCACGGTGAGCCATGCCGCGCATACGGACACGGGACAGACCGAACTTGCGGAGGTAGCCGCGCGGACGACCATCGGCCGAGTCGCGGTTACGCACGCGAGACGCGGAAGCGTCGCGCGGCTGACGGTTGAGCTCGAACTGTGCGTCCAAGCGGTCCTCGTCAGAGGTGTTCGGGTTCTTGATGATGGCCTTGAGCTCAGCGCGACGCTCCGCGTAGCGGGCGACGATTTCCTTGCGCTGCTCGTTCTTGGCGATCTTAGACTTCTTAGCCATAGATTAACGCTCCTCGCGGAATTCGACGTGCTTGCGGGCGATCGGATCGTACTTCTTCATGGAGATACGATCCGGATTGTTGCGCTTGTTCTTACGGGTCACGTAGGTGTAACCGGTGCCCGCAGTGGACTTCAGCTTGATGATCGGGCGAATGTCATTACGTGCCATCGGTTAGATCTTCTCCCCACGGGCGCGGATCTTCGCAACGACGGACTCGATGCCGTCGCGGTCAATGATCTTCATGCCCTTAGTAGAAACGGTCAGGGTGATGGTGCGGCCCTCGGAGGGCAGGTAGTAGCGACGACGCTGCACATTGGGGTTCCAACGGCGCGACGTGCGGCGGTGCGAGTGCGAGACCTGCTTGCCGAATTCCGGCTTGCGGCCCGTTACCTGGCAAATAGCCGACATGGGTCTTCTTTCTCCTAGCCGCCCACATCATGGCTTTGTTTGTCCGGCATGTATCTGCGTGAGGGGCAGCGCGCTTTAAAGTGAGGTAAGCGGCGGAACATGCTGGGCAAAACGCCAGTAGACGGGGCGTTATACGTACATTGTGACAACAGCAAGGGGAAAGTCTACCGTTCGAGACGTCAATTACCTAATCGCGCCGTAGCGCAGCGTGTGCGGAGGCGATTTCTTTTAAGGTCGTGTGACCTGTATGATTGTTCAAGTTGTCGACGCGCGGGTGCTTGGCTCCTCTTTACTTAAAGGGGTACCACACCGTGTGTTCGATATCTTTAGTACACGACATACATCCCAACTCGGGCACGATCCTTGGATGCGCGTGCTGCCGGCTGGCTCCAGTGGGGCTGCGCGGCGAAGCCTCGCAAGGAACCGACCCGTAGTTCAACCCTGAGGGAAGATATATATGAAGAAGGATATCCACCCGGATTACCACCCGGTGGTCTTCCAGGACGCTGGCACTGGCCACAAGTTCCTGACCAAGTCCACTGCCTCCTCCGACCGCACCGTCGAGTGGGAAGATGGCAACGAGTACCCGCTCATCGTCGTTGACGTGACGAGCGAGTCCCACCCGTTCTGGACCGGTGCACAGCGCGTCATGGACACCGCTGGCCGCGTCGAGAAGTTCAACCAGCGCTTCGGTGGCATGGCCCGCCGTAAGAAGAAGTCTGCGAAGTAAGGAGGATAGTAGAAAATGGCAACTCCTAAGTTCAAGATGTCCCGCGCGAACACGCGCGCTCGCCGCTCCCAGTGGAAGGCTGACAACGTCGCCCTTCAGGAAGTGAAGATTGACGGCCAGACCGTGCGCATCCCGCGCCGTCTGGTGAAGGCCGCGAAGCTCGGCCTCATCGACGTCGAGCAGTTCTAGTTTTGCAGGGTTATGTGCCCTGTAGTAAAAACTAGTTGACGCCTCACCTTTTGGGGGTGGGGCGTTTCTGTATTTTCGGTCGAACCTTGCACCTTAATAGTCGTATCTCTAAGGTTGTGTTTGGTCAGATGAGCTTTATGGGACGTCATCGTCGTACCGCGCCGATCGCTATCCTTAATAAAGGCTTTGGACTTCGAAAACCCAGTGTAGATAAGGAATAATGGCGCCTATGAAAATTTTGGTCGTCGATGACGAACAGGCAGTGCGTGAATCGCTGCGCCGCTCATTGAGCTTTAACGGATATGAAGTCCTCCTCGCGTCCGATGGCGCTGAGGCGATAACGATCGTCCAGGACGAGAACCCGGACATCATGGTTCTTGACGTCAACATGCCGAACATGGATGGTCTCGAGGTCTGTCGCACGCTGCGTAGCGAAGGCTGGGGTCGTCCGATTCTCATGCTCACTGCGCGTGACGGTGTCTCTGATCGTGTCGCTGGTCTCGACGCTGGCGCGGACGATTACCTGCCCAAGCCTTTCGCTCTCGAGGAGCTCTTGGCTCGCGTGCGTTCCCTCGTCCGGCGTGCCGCGGCTGATGCGAACGCGAGCTCCCGCCCGGCGGCGAGCACCAAGCTGGCGTTCGAGGACCTCAAGCTCGACGGGGACACACGCGAGGTCTCGCGCGGCGACCGCGCCATTTCGCTCACTCGCACGGAATTCTCTTTGCTGAAGCTGCTTATGGAGAACCCGCGCAAGGTGCTCTCTCGTAACACCATCCTCGAAGAGGTGTGGGGCTACGACTTCCCAACCTCCGGCAACGCACTCGAGGTCTACATCGGCTACCTGCGTAAGAAGACGGAGGCGGGCAACGAGCCACGTCTCATCCACACCGTGCGTGGCGTGGGCTACGTGCTGAGGGAGACGACTCCGTGATTCTGAGGAAGCCCGCGCCTGACGCTGTGGCTTCCGCTGAATCTGGATTTGATCCGCGTACCGAGCCCTGGGGCGAGGCGAGCGGATGGGAGCAGCGGGCGCCACTGAAGTGGCGCCTGTCACTTGTGACGGGCGTGGTCGTCGCCATCGTCGTGACCATCACGACCTTGGCGACGTACGCGGCCGTGTCTGCAATGCTCACCGCGAACGTGGATCGCATGCTTGGGCGTGACGTGACCTCGCTCCTCGAGACCACGATGAAGTTGGAATCGAACGAGCAGATTACCCAAGTCATCGACTCCTACAAGGCCTATCACCCGGACACCCGCGTGGCGTTTTCACCGCCTAACTGGGCTTTCGTGTACGGCGACTCGATACCCGTGGGCGGTGAATTTAGCTTTTCGGGCGCTGGGTCCTCCACGTCCGTGCGCACCGTGGGCGGTGAGCGCATCGTGGCCAAACGGCACGACAATGGCTCGCTCGTTGTCGTGGCCCGTGATTTGACGGATATCAACGCGCTTATCACGACGCTGGGAACGGTCCTCGTTGTCATTACGGCATTGGGCATCCTTGCCGCCATCCTTGCTGGCATGTGGGTCTCGAAGTCCGGTCTGCGGCCGATTACGCGCCTGCAGAAGGCCGCTGACTACGTGACGCAGACGGGCGACCTTCGTCCCATCCTTGTGGTGGGTAGCGATGAGATGGCGCAGCTCACCATCTCCTTCAACGAGATGCTCGTGGCGCTGCAGGAGTCTCGCAAGCGCCAATCCCAGTTCGTGGCCGACGCCGGCCACGAGCTCAAGACGCCCCTGACGTCTATGCGTACCAATATCGAGCTACTCATGATGCTCAACCGCCCGGGCACGACGGCCAATATCTCCGACCAAGACCGCAAGGACTTGGAAGACGACGTGTTGGCGCAGATGACGGAGCTGTCCACGCTCATCGGCGATCTCGTTGACTTGGCGCGCGAGGACGCGGCCGAGAAGCAAACCGAGACCGTCGAGCTTCACGAGGTGCTGGAAACCTCCCTCGAGCGTGCACGCCGCCGCCGTCCGGACGTGGACTTCAAGATCCGCATTTCGCCGTGGATCATGGAGGGCGACCAGTTCGCCTTGGGCCGCGCGACGCTCAACCTCATGGACAACGCAGCCAAGTGGTCGCCGCCGCAAGGCACCGTGCGCGTGTCCATGCGCCAAATCAGCGACTACGAAATGCGCCTGCGCGTCGACGACTCGGGCCCCGGCATTCCCGTCGAGGATCGCGAGAAGGTCTTCGAGCGTTTCTATCGTTCCGCCGAGGCACGGTCTATGCCGGGCTCCGGTCTAGGCCTGGCCATCGTGAAGCAGGTTATCGAGCGTCACGAGGGCACGATTACTGTGCGCGAGTCCGCAGATGGCGGCACGCGCATGGAGGTGATCGTCCCAGGCCACCCAGGTGATGGCGAGGTCTACGAGGACGCCGGCGTCGACGCAGGAGAAACTGCCAGCGAGCGCAAGGAAGAATTCGCCAAGCGGTGGTTTAACCAGCGCTAATCTCCCGGCGCGCGGGCAGCCACAAGGCCCACAGTTTATTGCCAGTATTTCTAAGCGGACTCGCAGATTAGTTGCAGAGTTGGCTCAGCCATTCGTTGCACAATAAGTCGCATGACTTTCTGGAACAAGAACCAGAGCGAGCCGCAGGACGGCCACTCGGCGGATAATAGCGATATCACGAACTCTCACGCAGCAGAGGACACAGAGCGCGTAGCGGATAAGGAGCCCTATGGCTCCGAGGCTCATTATGGTTCGACGGCAACCCCGGCAGGGGATGCCGCAGGTTCCCGTGGTGAGCGCTTCGACGAGACCCGCGAGATAGCAGCGCAGGGCCAGCCGAGTCCCACGTATTCGCAGGGCTGGAACCAGCCGCGCACGGAGGATGCGCAGGCAGCTCAGGCGGCGCAATCGGCGCAGCGCCAGCAGCCCTACGCCGCGTGGTTGGGGCAAGGGGCGGGCGCGGGTTACGGCGCCGCCCCCACAGCCGTGGCCCCGCGTGCTGAGAAGTCGAAGAAGTCGGTGAGTCTGCCCGCCGCCTTGGCGCTCATGCTGGCCGGTTCGGTGGCCGCAGGCTCGATTACCGGTGTTGTTGTCTCGAAGAATAGCGATGACTCCGGCACCGCCACCGTCAACGAGGTACTCAACCAGCCGGTGTCGAATACCGAGCCCTCGGGCGATAGTACTAACTCTGACTCCGGCATTGAGGATGTCGCGTCCAAGGTGCTGCCGTCCGTCGTCGCCATTCAGCTCATGACGCGCACCGCTGTCGAGTCGGGCTCCGGCTCCATTATTTCGCCGGACGGCTACGTGCTCACCAACCATCACGTCATCGCGGACGCGAGCCAGGGCGAGCTCGAGGTCACCCTGAACGACGGCTCCAAGCACACCGCGCGGGTGATTGCTTCGGACGCCAACACGGACGTGGGTATTATCAAGATCGACGACGTGCAGGATCTGCCGTACCTCGAGTTCGGCGACTCCTCCTCGCTTAAGGTCGGACAACAGGTCGTCGCCGTGGGCTCCCCGCTGGGGCTAAACGCGACGGTGACCTCGGGTATCGTCTCCGCGCTCAACCGCCCAGTGCGTGCCTCCCAAGAAGGCGGCGAGTCCTCGCTCATCGACGCCATCCAAACGGACGCGGCGGTCAACCCCGGCAACTCCGGCGGCCCGCTCGTGGACATGAACGGCAAGCTCGTGGGCATGAACTCCATGATCGCGTCGCTGTCGTCCGGCTCCTCCTCGTCTGAGGCGGGGTCCATCGGCCTGGGCTTTGCCATCCCGTCCGTCTTTGCGAAGCGCATGGCGGACCAGCTCATCAACAAGGGAGAGGTCACCCACCCCATGCTCGGCGTGCAGGTTGCCGCGCAGCAGCTTTTCGATGGCGCCTATGTCGCCGGCGTCGAGCCGAACAGCCCGGCGGACAAGGCGGGGCTCAAGAAAGGCGACGTTATCACCCGCGTCAACGAACGGCTCATCGATTCTGCTGACTCGCTTATCGCCGCGACCCGTTCCCAGGAATTCGGCGCCACCGTTACCCTCGAGGTCACCTCCGAAGGGGAGGATTCTCCGCGACAGGTAGAGGTAACCCTCACGAGCGAGTAAATTAAGGAACACCGTACATCCCCTAAGAAGAGGAGGGCGCATGACGTCTCCCGTAGACACCCCGCACGCTGGCGATCCACTGGCCGGCTTGGATCTGGACGCCCAGTCCTCGCAGGCGCTCATGGACATCGCCGAGCCGGATGATGATTTCCTCATCGCCACGGAGCGTGAATCCCGCGCTCAGGCCCCGCGCCGCGCGCTCGCTGTCCTCATCACGGACCACCCGGATGAGATGACGGATGAGACCACCCGTCTCGTCACCGAGCTGCTCGTCGAGGCCGAGTTCCAGGTCGATGGGTGCCTCGTGGTGAAGTCGAAGAAGTCCAAGATTCGCCAGGCCATCGAGACCGCCGTCGTGGGCGGCGTCGATCTCGTGGTGACCGTCGGCGGCACAGGCGTGGGCCCGCGCGATAAGACGCCGGAGGCTACCCGCGACGTCCTCGACCAGATGGTTCCAGGCATCGCCCAGGCCCTGCGCTCCTCGGGCCAGGCCTGTGGCGCCGTCGACGCGTGCGTGTCCCGCGGCATCGCCGGTGTGTCCGGCTCCACCGTCGTGGTGAACTTGGCGTCCTCGCGTGCGGCCCTGCGCGATGGCATGGCCACCCTGCCGGCGCTCGTCCACCACCTCGTGGACCAGCTCCAGCGCTACAGCGTCTAGGAGGCAGCTATGACTCAGCCCCGCAAGCGTCGGCGCGCGACACGGCTTTCCGATGCCCCCAACTACGACCGCACCGCCGACCGTCCACCGTTCCAGTCGGCCTTTGGCCCCGACGGCGAGCGCGCCGTGCCCGTCGACGATGAAGCCGCTGCGGCAGGGGAGGAACTCACCGGCGAGGAGTTCTACCGCGCGCAACAGCCGCCGCACTACGGCGCCTAAACCCCTGCCCGAATCCTGTGCGCCAGATCGTCCTCACTGAAATCTCCGTTCCGACGACGGCACTGTCCCGAAAGCAATAATCCCAGGTCGCGAAGAATTTCTCCCGCGAAGGAGAAGGCCGCGACCAGGGCACATGGCTTTCGGGACAGTGCTTTTGTGTGTCGCGCATAGAAAAGACCCGGGTGCTCTTCGTAGCAGAAGAGCGCCCGGGCTTGGTGCGGCAGCGCGAGTGCGCGGCTACTTATGCCTGGTGACGGCCACCGTCGAGATCGGTCTCGCGGTTGTTGGTGGCCTTCTCGTCGTACGAGACGGCGCCAGCCTTGTTAGCCTCGAGCAGGTCGCGGATCTCGGTGAGGAGCTCCTCGGTGGTCGGAGCCGGTTCCTCCGGGTCGATGCCCTTGCGACGCTGAGCGGCCTCGTTGAACTTGTTCATCGGCATGATGATGATGAAGTACACAACGGCGGCGACGATAAGGAAGTTCAGAGCAGCGGTGATGATGGCGCCGAGGTCGACGAGGGTAGCCTCGTTGCCCTCGCGGAGGTGGTAGGCGAAACCATTAACGTTGGCACCGCCGAAGAGGGCGATGATCGGGTTGATGAGGTGATCGGACACGGCGGTGACGATGGCCGTGAACGCAGAACCGATAATGACGGCGGTAGACAGTTCGATGACGTTGCCGCGGAGAATGAAGTCCTTAAAACCCTTGAGCATGGGGTTCCTTTCCATAAAAATATCCGGAATCGTCTCGTTTAGTGGAAATGATTACCGGAGCATAGATTTCTTAACTTGGTAGAAGTGTAGGTTAAGCACGGCAGCAATGCTATTTATCCTCCCTGTATGCCACCTGTACGCCGCTGTGCCCGACGTAAATTCCTGCAAAAAATTTCTCAGGATTTGAGATCATCCCGTCGCTCGGGGCCCGGTGATGACGACTGTAAGGGGTCCGCTGAGGCTCGCCGCGGCGACGCGGTCAGCCTCCGTGGCGGGCAGCGCTACGAGAATCGTTCCGGGGCGCGCCTGCCCCTTACCGCCCTCGGGTAGCGCCGTCGCCACGACCCTGCCACCTGCAGCGACGAGCGCCGCTGCACTCGTCTCTGGAGTCCCATCAGTCACAGGAATTCCGTCGTCCGGACCGGCGCCCGCGACCCCAGCACCGGGTGGCGCGGCGGCCGCCGTCACGATGCTTACGGTGTCGCCGTGGTGGAGCAACGCCGCGATGTCGGGCTCGGCCAGTTTGAGAGGCACCATGTGCAATCCTGGGTCCGAAAAACTTTGTGTGGTATCACTCACCCCCAGCAATCGGGCGGGCGTGAGGACCTCACCAACGCTGCCCGCGGCGACGAGCACGGAGCCCGCCGGAGTGTCCTCCGGTCCCAGTGCTGCGGCGGGAATCACTTCCTTGGGCACGCGGCGCAGTTCGACGTCGCCGTCGCCCACCACCGAGCCCGCCGGGACGTCACGGGCAAAAACGTAGACCTGCGGGTGCTCGCGCACACTGGCGGCCGCGCTGAGCCCCGCCGCGAGCACGAGCGCCCCTGCGAACCCGCGGCGCAGGATGAGCGTGCGCCCGCGCCCCGGCGTGGACAACTGTTGGCGCGCATGCGCGAGTCGAATGGAAAGCTTCATGCCTCATTAGACTGCGCGCTCCGCCCAAAGGTTCCCGCCGCGGCGGAGGAGTTCTAGGACAGCGGCAGCGCGCGTACGCCCGACTGCGTAAGTACCGCGTTCATCACGGCATCGTGCGGCTCGGCGGGGACGTCCTCGCGCACCTCGTCGTCGAAGACAAGGACGAGGGTGTCCGTGTCCACGCCCGCGAGCGCGCGATCGTAGTAGCCCGCGCCCTTGCCCATGCGCACCCCGGCGGGGGAGACCGCGAGTGCTGGCACGAAGATAAGGTCCAACTCGGCCAGCAGGCTCGAGTCGCGGCGCGGGCCCGTGGGCTCGCCAATCCCTAGCGCGCCCGGGGCGAGCGACTCGGCGCCTTCGTAGCGTGCCCAGAGGAGCTGGCCGTCGTCGCCGGAGATGGGCAGCCATACCTCGGCCGCGCTGGCGTAGAGGGTCTCGGTAAACGCCGCGCCACCAGGTTCTGAGCCCAGCGGAGCGTAGGCCGCGACGCGCAGACCCGCGGCGCGGCGTGCGGCCTCGGCGGCGATGGCGTCATTCGCCGCGGCAAATGAGGGGGTCGCGGCGAACGCGCGGCGTGCTGCGGTGAGCTCGGTGCGCAGGCGCTTCTTCGACTCAAATTTTGCGTCAATCACACCGTAAAACAGTAGTCGGTTCACAAGATGAGAGGGCGTAGCAGGTAGGCTGGCCGTTATGGCTACTACATGTGACGAGGCTCCGCTGGGCGTGAAAACGGTCGTCGTCCCTGCCGCTGGCATGGGCACCCGCTTCCTTCCCGCTACCAAAACGGTGCCTAAAGAACTTCTCCCCGTGGTTGATACCCCGGGTATCGAACTCATCGCAGAGGAGGCCGCGTCTTTGGGCGCAGCCCGTTTGGCGATCATCACCGCTCCCAATAAGCAGGAGGTCATGCGTCATTTCGATGAGTTCCCTGAGCTCGTCGCGACGCTGCAGTCCCGCGGCAAGGATGAGCAGGCCGCCAAGGTCGAGCGCGCCGCGAAGATCATCAAGCCGGTCTCCATCCCGCAGGATAAGCCATTGGGCTTGGGCCACGCTGTGGGCCTGGCCGAGTCCGTTCTCGATGACGACGAGGATTGCTTCGCCGTCATGCTCCCAGACGACATCGTCATGCCCGCCACCGTGCTCGAGGACATGGCGCGCGTGCGCCGTGAGCTGGGGGGCTCCGTGCTGTGCGCCGTCGAGGTCTCGCGCGAAGAGACGTTCAACTACGGCGTCTTCGAGGTCGAAGACACGGACAACGACAACGTGAAGAAGGTCGTGGGCATGGTGGAAAAGCCAGAGCCCAAGGACGCCCCGTCCAACCTCGTGGCCACCGGCCGCTACCTGCTTGACCGCAAGATCTTTGATGCCCTGCGCAAGATCACTCCGGGCAAGGGCGGCGAGCTGCAGCTTACCGACGCCATCGATCTGCTCATCGACGCCGGCGAGCCCGTCCACGTGGTCATCCACCACGGCACGCGCCACGATCTCGGTAACCCGGGCGGTTACATTCCGGCATGTGTCGATTTTGGTCTGCGTTCGGACAAATACGGCCCGGCGCTGTATAAATCACTCAAGGCTATCTTGGCTTCTTATGAAGCCGAGCACGCTGCTGAGTAACACCTTTCGATAGGAGATGGATCATCCATGCGTTCAGTTGAGGAACAGCTAGAGCTCATCACACAGGTGGCGGTCACCCCGGAACCCGTGCGTATCGCGATTGCGAATGCTTTAGGCCTCATGAGCGCCGAGGAGGTCCAAGCCAATGAGCCGCTGCCGGGCTTCCCGCAGGCGGCCATCGACGGGTACGCGGTGCGTGCCGTCGACATCGGCGGCGAGAAGGGCCTTTCCGCACGCCGTCCCGCTCCCGAGGCGGAGGCCGAGGGTGAGGAGGGCGCGGCGGCGCAGGAGGCGGCATCGGCAAGCTCGGTGGAGCGCTCCCTGCCCGTCGTGGGCGAGGTCCCCGCGGGCTCGCGCCAGCCGCTGCGTCTGCAGCCCAAGCAGGCTGTGCGCGTCTATACCGGCGCGCCGTTGCCCACGCTTGCCGATGCCGTCCTTCCGCTGGAATGGACCGACCGCGGGCGCAAGCGCGTCACAGCGTTGCGTCCCGTGCGCTCCGGTGACTTCGTGCGCGGCGTGGGCGACGATATCCAGCCCGGCGATGTCGCGGTGAGTTCCGGCACGGTGCTCACCCCGGCGCACATCGGGCTGCTCGCGGCCGTGGGTCGCAGTAAGGTGCTCGTCTATCCGCGCCCGCGCGTGACGATCATTTCTTATGGCAAGGAACTCGTCGATATCGACAAGGAGACCGGCTTGGGCCAGGTCTACGACGTCAATTCCTATGCGCTCGCGGCGGCGGCGAAGGAGGCCGGAGCGGATGTGCACCGCGTGGGCCTCGTGGAGGGCGAGCCGCGCCGTATTCGCGAAACCATTGAGACGCACGTTGCGCGTTCGGAAATCGTGGTCATCTCCGGTGCCGTGGGCGGCGCTGGCGCCGACGAAATCCGTAAGGTCCTCGACCAGCTCGGCGATATCGATACGACGCGCGTGGCCATGCATCCGGGCTCGGTCCAGGGCTTTGGCGTGCTGGGCGAGTCCCGTGTGCCGACGTTCCTCGTGCCGTCCAATACGGTCTCCGCGCTCGTCATCTTTGAGGTCTTCGTGCGCCCGCTCATTCGCTTGAGCCTGGGCAAGCGCGTCGGTGCGCGCCGCGTCGTGCGTGCCCGTGCGCTCAACCACATCGAGTCGCGTCCCGGCCGCCGCGGCTACATCCGTGCGCGGCTCATGCGCGACGCCCAGACAGCGGACTACCTCGTGGAAGGCCTGGGAGGTGCTGCGGGTGCCCCCGCGCACCTGCTCGCGGGCCTGTCTCACGCCAACGCGATCATCCGCGTGCCGGAAGACGCCACGGATATTCGCCCGGGCGATGTGGTCGACGTCCTGTTCATTACGCAGCGCAACTAGATGTGGAATTTCTTTGGCCGTCGCTTCGATACCCCGGCGACTGGCCCCACTGATACGTATCACCCCGGCTGGCCGGAGGCGACGCCTGCCGTGCGCATTCCCGGCGGCGAGCTCGTGCAGCTGCGCCCCGTGCTCAGTCGCGATGGCGAGAACTGGCGCCAAATGCGCGTGCTCGACGAGTGCTATCTGCGCCCCGTCGAACCCACCGCGCCAACGGGCTGGGAGGCCGCGCACACGCGTGCGGCGTGGCACAATCACCTGTCCTTCCTGCGGTCCTCGGCCCGGGAGGGAAGCATCGTCCCACTTGCTATCACCGTAGGGGGTGACTTTGCGGGCCAAGTGACGCTGGGCAATATCCAACACGGCGCCATCCGCGAATGCTGGATTGGCTACTGGGTCTTCTCCGCGTTCCAGGGTGCCGGCGTGGCCACGGCCGCGTGCGCTCTAGGGGTCGACCATGCCTTTGATCGGGTGGGCCTCCACCGCGTCACGGCGACGTATATGCCGGGCAACCCCGCCTCGGGCGCGGTGCTTCACCACTGCGGCTTCCGCGACGAGGGCTACCTGCGCCGCAACCTCCACATCGACGGCGAGTGGCACGACCATCACCTCGTGGCCATCAACATCGATGACTACGACTCGACGGCCGCGGCACGGCTGCGTGCGGCGGGCCGGATCCTCTAGTGCGCCACGGGTGACTGCGGCGCGACACGGCGCGACGCGGGGACACCCGATCGACACACGAGTCACAAGCTTCACGACCTCGGCGTGTCGGCGCTGCGCTCCCCGCATAAGCGTGTATGTAGCACTAGACTTTTCGCCAACTGTCCGTCTAGGGAAGGTGCTCCATGTCCACCGGTGCCATCATCGTCCTCATCATCGTGGTGTGGCTATTTCTGCTTGCGCCGTGGCTGCTGCGCTCGCAGCGTCCCGTCAAGCACACCGGCGAGGCCTTTGACGACACGCGCGTGCTCTTCAACGGCGACTCCGGCGAGGTCCTCGGCTCGCGTCGCCCGCGCCTGAGCCCCCGCGACGTCCACGTCTCCGCTGATGAGCTCGATGCGGTCAACGAGTACGCGGATGACGCCGTCGCACACGACGACGCACCCGTTGACTTCAGCGAAGGCAACCTGGACGAGGCGCGCTCCCGTGATGACGCGCACGCCAGCGAAGACGGCTCCCTCATGACCATCAAGCGCGCGGCCGCTAATGCGAAGGCCGCTGCGGGTGCTCGGTTCCGTCGCGGCACCGAGCGTGACGCTGACGTCGCTTCCGACGACGCCGAAGATGATGCGCTCGTCGACGAACCGGTCTTTGAAGAGTCCATGGCCGACGCGAAGAACGCGCCCGAGCTCGACGTCGTCGCCGACGAGGTCGAGGTCTTCACGGCCCCGGCACCTGAGGCCGCTGAGGACGCCTACGCCTACGACGACTCCTATACCTCGCCAGTGGACCTGCTGTACCCGGGCGCCGTTGATCCCGCGCCCGCCGTTGACGCCGAGGTTGAGTCTGAAGCAGATCCTGTCGGGGGTGACAGCGCCGACGCAGAAGCAGAAGTTGCCGAGGAAGCTCAGGCTGACACCGCGGAGACCGAGGGCGAAGCGCACGAGGAGTCGGACACTGACCTGTCGAACGATGAGCTCGAGTTCGCGCAGCGTCGCCTGGGCCGCGGCGGCTGGGACCCGGTCGCGGATTCTGCGGCGCGCGTGACGCGCTATCAGCGCCGCCAGCGCGTGCTTGTGTTGTTCGCGGTACTCGACGTCGCCGCGGTGGCGCTTGGCATCGTGGTCGGCGGCTGGACCTGGTGGATCGCCGCCATCCTGGGCATCGCGACCGTCGCGTACCTCGTGGCACTGCGCAACCAGACACGCGCGGAGACCGAGCTGCGCCGCCGCCGCGTCAAGGCCCTACGTCGCGCGCGCTTGGGCGTGCGCACGGCTCAGGACGAGGAGCTCGCCATCCCGCGTAAGCTGCGTCGCCCGGGCGCGGTGGTCCTCGAGGTCGATGACGAGAGCCCCGACTTCGACTTCCTGCCGGTCTACGATCTGCGCGGACCCGGCGACGATGACTTGGGCGGCGCCCACGTGGTCAACCGCCGCGAGCTGCGCGACGAGCTCTCCGCACGCCGCGCCGGTTAACCCGTTCCTTGCAAGAATCCCCTCTGCGAACGCTTCGCAGAGGGGATTCTTGCAAGGAACGGGTAGCCCGCCAGAGACTAGAACTCCGGAACGTTCCAGAGTCCGGAGGTGCCGCGGCGGTGTGAGCCGAGCAGGTGCGTGTCGACCATGCCCACGGCCTCCATAAGCGCGAAGCACGTCGTGGGCCCGACGAAGGTGAAGCCGGCCTTCTTCAGTGCGCGAGCCATGGCGCGTGATTCGGTGGACGTGGACGGTACCTCATCCGCGGTGCGGGGAGCGGGAGTCTCGTTTGGGCGGAAGGACCACAGGAGGTCCGGGAGTCCGCCTTCTTCGCGCAGCGCCACGGTGGCGCGGGCGTTGGTGATCGCGGCCTCGATCTTGCGGCGGTTGCGGATGATGGCGGCATTATTCATGAGACGCTCGACGTCGTTCTCGTCGAAGGCGGCGACGGCGTCGGGGACGAAATCCGCAAAAGCTTTGCGGAAGGCGGGACGCTTGTGGAGGACCGTGGCCCACGACAGTCCGGACTGGAAGCCCTCGAGAACGAGGCGTTCGAAGAGTCCGCGCTCGTCGTAGACCGGCATGCCCCATTCCGTGTCGTAGTACTGCATGAGGACAGGATCCGTCGCCGCCCAGACGGGGCGGGCCAGGCCGTCGGTGCCCACGATGAGCGAGACCGGCGGCTCCGAGGCTGCGGCGGGAAAATCGGGCACGGGGTGGAGATGCGGACGGCGAGCGTCGGCGTCGGCGTCGCAGGCTGGGGCGTAAGCGGGGTCGAAGTCGGGGTGGTCGTTGTTGTGAGTCATGTAATCGTTCATGTTCCTATTGGACTGCGTATGACGCCACAAGGTTCCCTGAGCGGTGTCGGGTCAGCGCGCGGCGTGGGCGGACTCGTGTTCGAGGAGCCAGCGTTTGGCAGCGTCGCCGCCGAGGTAGTGGCCGAGCTGGCCGTCGGAGCGCACCACACGATGGCAGGGCACGACGATGGGGTACGGGTTGGTGCGGCAGGCCGTGCCGGCGGCACGGGAGGCGCGGGCGTTGCCGGCGGCATCGGCAAGCTGGGCGTAGGTGCGGCGCTCGCCGTAGGGGATATGGGAAAGGTGCGCCTGGCAGCTGGCGTGGAAGCCCGCGCGAGCGGGCGCGAGCGGTAAGTCGAAGTCCTGGCGGGTGCCAGCGAAGTATTCCTCGAGCTGACGGACGGCCTCCTCAAGAAGCGGCGTGCGGCAGCCCATGGCGCCTTCCGGCAGATATTCGTCAAAGCGGATGTGGAGCAGGTGCTCCTCGTCCGCGATGAGCGTGAGCGGGCCAATCGGGGTGTCGAGTTGTGTCCAGAACATCTGCGTCATGGGCACTCCTTTCGCGGCGGGGGTTACAGGTAGTCTAATCACCATGGATAAACCCGCCGTACGTGATGCCGCACTCCTTGTCTTTCGTGCCCTGCTGGGCGTCATCTTTGTCGCGCACGGTGTGGACAAGATGTTCTTTACCGGCATAGACGCAACGGCCGCGCTCTTTGGACAGTGGGGGATTATCCAGCCCACCCTGTCGGCGTGGCTTACGGCCATCATCGAGATGGTGTGCGGCGCGCTGCTCGTGGTCGGGCTGCTCACCACGGCTGCGGCGGGGGTGCTTGCTGTCGTTATGGCGCTTGCGGGCTACTTCGTGCATCTGAGTCAGGGGCTCTTTGCCACAGACGGTGGCTTTGAGTACCCACTGGTGTTGGTAGGGTCATTGCTGATGATTGTCGTCTTTGGCGCGGGCCGCGCCAGCCTGGATGGAGTGTTGAGCCGTGTTGAAGCATGAGGACGTGCAGGCGGCGATCTCCGCGCGCCTGGACGGCGAGGCCTACGCGCTGGAGGATGACGTCATTGACGCCCACCTCGCGGGCTGCCCCGAGTGCGCCGCCTACGCGGAGAAAGTCTCGACGCTCGCAGGATTCTTAGGTGAGTCGGTTTCGGACGGCATGTCGCCGCCGCAGGATCTTTCGGAGGTTATCCTCGCCGGCGTGGAACCGGAGTGGCGTGCCGTCTCCGCCGCGCGGCAGACGGGCCTGGCAGTAGGCCGCGTGCTCATGGCGCTCATGGGCGTCATCTTCGTCGCGTGGGCCATCGCCGTGGTGGGAAGTTCCTCCGGCGTGGCGCAATGGACGGATGGCGGCACGCTCGATCCAGGAGCCGACCCGGATAAGGCGCGCCTTCTCATCGAGGCCGCCGCCCTGCGCTTTGGCCTGGGCATGGGCTTATTCTACTGCGTGTGGCGCCCCGCGTCCGCGCCGGGCGTGCTGCCCATCGTGGGCACGATGTTCATGTTCCTGCTCGGTTTTGTGGTGCGCGACGTGGCGCTGGGCACACTGGATTCCAGCCAGGTATACGCGCTGCTCTCGCTGGCCGGGGCGATTGCCGCGTTGGTGACCACGTGGCTGGCAGACCGCGGCTATATGCTGCGCGCGCTGTGGAAGCAGGCGGCGGCACAGCCGGCGTAAAACGACTGTGGCCCGCGCTTACCGGAGGGTGGGCGCGGGCCGTAGTCGTTGAGGGCTTACTGCCAGCTGGGCAGCCACATGATCGAGTTGTAATACCAGTTCGGGATGGCGAAGCCATAGAGCAGGGGGCTGAAGACGGCGAAGAAAGCGACCACGGCGCACAGGTAGAGGAGGACGCCCGCGGTGCCCCAGCGCAGCGTGCCGCCGCCGAGGGCGTGGACAAAGCCGTTCTTCACGGGTTTGCCGGTGCCAGCTATCTGGCCCAGCGTGAGCGCCAGGAGGATGATGACGAAGGGGATAAACGTCGCGGCGTAGAAGAAGTACATCTGGCGGTCGAAGGAGGCGAGCCAAGGCAGGAAGGCCGCGGCGAAGCCGACGAGCGGCAGGAGGAAGCGGCGGTCGTGGCGGATCACGAGTGACCACAGGCCCCAGAGCAGGACGGGGATGGTGAGCCACCAGATAATCGGTGTGCCGAAGAGGAAGAGCATCTGCTTGCAGTCTTGGCCGCCCAGGCACGTGGTGTCCGTATTGGAGTAATAGAGGATGGGGCGTGCGGCAACGAGCCATGCCCACGGCTTGGAATCCCACGGATGGGAGTGGCCGGAGGACGAGGTCAGCGACGCGTGGAACTCGAGGACGGACTGGTGGTAGTAGAACCAGCCAGCGACGGGCTCCGGGAAATGCTGGAGGAAGGAGTCATCCGGGATGGTGCCGTCCACCTTGGCGTGGCGGTAGACGGAGGTCTCCGAGGCGAACCACGAGCGCCAGGACCACACGTAGACGAGCACCGGCACGAGCACGAGGGAGGCGAGCGCCGCGGGAGTATCGCGCACGAGCGTGCCCACCACGTAGCGGCGCACGCCGTAGCGGCGGCGCAGCGCGAGGTCCGTAAACACGCTGAGCAGGCCGAAGAACATGATGAAGTAGAGGCCAGACCACTTTACGGCCAGCGCCAGGCCGAGCGCGACGCCCGCGGCGAAGCGCCACCAACGGAAACCAAAGCGCGGGCCGAAGTCCGAGTCACCCATGCCGCCGGTGGCCCAGGCGGTGTGGAGGCGCATGCGCATCTGTTCGTGGTCGCGCGCGAGCAAGTAGGCGGCGAGGACGACGAAGAAGACCTGGAAGATATCGAGCATGCCGAACTTCGCGGTGACGAGCAAGACGCCGTCAAAGGCCGCGATGAGACCCGCGAAGGTCGCGACCTTCCACGAGCCGGAGAGGACGCGGGCCAGCTGCATGGTAAGGAGCACGACGCCCACGCCAAAGAGCGCTGCCATGAGTCGCCAGCCCAGCGGCGTGTAGCCAAAGACCATCTCAGACAACGCGGTGATCTGCTTAGCGAGCGGCGGGTGGACGACCAGGCCATAGGCCGGGTTCGACTCGATGCCGCCGATGAGCAGGTTGTCCCAGCTGCGCACCATGTCGTAGGCCTGTGGGACGTAGTGCTTCTCGTCGAAGACGGGGGTGCCGCCAGAGACGGGGGCGGTGAGCCCAGCGAAGCGGGTGACGAGCGCCAAAAACGCTATGACGAGCGTCGAGTACGTGTCCGCCCGCGTCCACGGATAACGCCGGGGCGCAGGGATATCGCGCACCGCGTGCGCGCCGTAGAGACGCGAGCGGCGGGTGTGCGAGGAAGACTTCGAAACGGTAGCGGTACTCACAGTCTTAAGAGTCTAGGGGACACACACCTGAGGGTGGGGCTATAGGCTGGGGAGATATGAGCGCGAATTTCACTTTCCCGAACCTTGAACCGCTGCCCCGCGGGGTTGTCCTTGCCGCCACGCCGTTGGGCAATATCGGGGACGCGTCCGCGCGGCTGATGCAGGCGCTTGCCCAGGCAGACGTCATCGCGGCTGAGGACACGCGCCGCACACGCAATCTCGCCGCGGCGCTCGGCGTGGAGATGACCGGCCAGGTCGTCTCCAACTTCGACCACAACGAGGCCGAGCGTGCCGCCGAGCTTATCGATGCCGCCCGCCGCGGCACCGTACTCGTCGTCACGGACGCCGGTATGCCGCTCGTCTCCGATCCCGGCCATTCCATCGTCGCCGCCGCGGCGGAGGCTGGTGTTCCGGTGACCTGCTTGCCTGGGCCCTCAGCCGCGCCCACGGCCCTCGCCCTGTCCGGTCTTGGTGTCGGGCATTTCATCTTCGACGCCTTTGCCCCGCGCAAGCAGGGCGCGCGCCGGGCCTGGCTCGAGTCCCTGCGCACGGAGCCGCGCGCCGTCGTCTTCTTCGAGTCTCCGCACCGCCTCGCCGACACGCTTGCCGATGCCGCCTCCATCCTCGGGCCCGAGCGTCGCGCCGCCGTGTGTCGCGAGCTCACCAAGACCTACGAGGAGGTCAAGCGCGGCACGCTGGGCGAGCTCGCCGAGTGGGCCGTCGACCATGCGCGCGGCGAAATCACTGTCGTGCTCGATGGGGGAGGGCCCGAAGAAGTGAGCCTGGACGACCTCGTCGCACGCGTTACCGAGCTCGTCGCCGATGGGGTGCGCGCGAAGGACGCGTGCAAGCAGGCCGCGGCGGGCACCGCGGTGAGCAACCGCGAGCTCTATGATGCCTACCTCGCCAGCCGCGAAGGCTAGGCCTGCGGCGGCCACGAGCGACCTCGCGCGCGCCACGATAGAAGAGGAATCCATAATCTGGCTCACAGTTTTGGGGATTGTTGCACAATCGTTATAGGTCCACGTCGCCCTTGTCCCATAAGTGCAGGTCGTGCCGAGGAGCCTGCCTTAAATTCATGGTATAAATCCTGTAATTTTCCTGGGAAAATGCGATTGGTGCAGGTCATGGCCGTGGTTTTATTTGAAGTGTGTGCGAATTTGGCACACCCTGGTTCCTATGACTAATCGAGAGAACGAAACGAACCAGGGGGCTAGTTCCGCCGCATCTCGCGCGTCTGATGCGACGGGCGCTAGCGAGGCTGACACGCCGAACGATGCAATCTACCAAGGTCCTCTCGCAGCGGAAGACGTGCAAACGCTGCGCGAGGAGTCCCAGGCCTACGAAACGGTCGACGACAAGCTGGAGGCGCAGTCGGCGACGAGCCAGCTGCAGAATATGCTCGTCGAGTCTGACTTTGACCCGAATCAGGTGCCAGAGCAGCCCCGCGAGCTTGCCTCGGAGGCGAAGAATACGCCCATCGATTGGGGCATCGTCGGCATTGCGGGCGTGCTCGTCGCTGCCGTGGTGCTCTGGGGTCTGCTCGCCCCGGACAGCTTTGGCAATTTCGCGTCGAATGGCCTGAACTTCGTCGTGGGCGACTTCGGCTGGGCCTTCGTCCTCTTTGGCACCGTGTTTGTCATCTTCGTCGTCTGCATCGCATTTTCGAAGTTTGGCTCCATTAAACTCGGCGCGATCGACGAAGAGCCAGAATTCTCCACGCCCTCGTGGATTGCCATGATGTTCGCCGCCGGTATGGGCATTGGTCTGATGTTCTACGGCGCGTCCGAGCCGCTCAATTACTACAAGAACGGCGTGCCCGGCCATAACCCGAGCGAGGTTGGCTCGTCCATGGCGCACGCGCTGTTCCACTGGACCCTGCACCCGTGGGCCGTCTATGCCATCGTCGGTCTCGCCGTCGCCTACTCGACCTTCCGCATGGGTCGCAAGCAGCTCATCAGTCAGGCCTTCGTGCCGCTCATCGGCCAGAAGAGGGCCGACGGCTGGCTCGGTCGCGTCATCGATATCCTGTCCATCTTCGCGACGGTCTTCGGTACCGCCGCCTCGCTGGGTCTCGGCGCCATCCAGATTCGTGCCGGCCTGCAGGCCTCTGGCCTCATTGATAACCCGACGAACTCCGTCGTCATCGGCATCGTCCTCGTCCTCACCCTCGCCTTCCTGCTCTCGGCTATGTCCGGCGTGGGCAAGGGCATCCAGTACGTCTCCAACGCCAATATGGCACTCGCCGCGCTGCTCGCCATCTTCGTGTTCATCCTGGGCCCGACGGTGTCCATCCTCAACCTCATCCCGGGCTCCGTGGGCAACTACCTCCAGTATTTCACCGAGATGATCGGCCGCACCGCCGAGTCCAATAACGGCGAGGCCGCCGAGTGGCTGTCCTCGTGGACCATCTTTTACTGGTCCTGGTGGGTCTCCTGGTCGCCGTTTGTGGGCATGTTCCTGGCGCGCGTCTCCCGCGGCCGCTCCGTCCGCGAATTCTGCACCGGCGTGCTGCTCGTCCCCACCGGCGTGTCTGTGGTGTGGTTCGCCATCTTCGGCGGCACCGCCATCCACCTCGAGCAGCAGGGCAACTCGATCTCCGGCGAGTCCTCCGAGGTCGAGCTGTTCAACCTGCTCCACACCATGCCGGGCGGCTTCATCGCCGGTATCGTCGCCGTGATCCTGCTCGCGACGTTCTTCATCACCTCGGCCGACTCTGCCTCGACCGTTATGGGTTCCATGTCGCAGAACGGCGCGACGGACGCCAAGCCGTGGCTGTCTGCCGCCTGGGGTGCGCTCACCGCCGCAGTGGGTCTCACGCTGCTGCTGTCGAACCCGGACTCCCTGTCCAACCTGCAGTCGATCACCATCGTCGTTGCCTCGCCATTCCTGCTCGTCGTCATCGGCCTCATGTTCGCCATCTACCGTGACTTGAGCACTGACATCATCTACCTCGAGTACCGCGAGTCGCAGGCCTTCCAGCGCAAGCTCGCCCGCGAGCGCCGTCTCCACCGCGAGTACCAGCGCGCCGAGGCCCTCAAGGCCCGCCGCAACGAGCTGCTGCACCTGGGCCGCAAGAAGAAGTAGCTTCTTAAGGCTCCTCGCACGACCCCGTTCTCCCGCCCCACCTGGCCGCGGCGAGCGGGGTCGACGCGTTTTTCGGACGCGACGCGAAATACCTGCAGCCGGCGCGATAGAGTAGTGGGCATGACTGAACCTAAAGACCATGTTGTAGTCAACGTCGCCTGGCCGTACGCCAACGGCCCGCGCCATATCGGCCACGTTGCTGGCTTCGGCGTCCCCTCGGACGTCTTCGCGCGCTACCAGCGAATGCGCGGCGCGAACGTGCTCATGGTCTCCGGAACCGACGAACACGGCACCCCGCTTCTCGTCCAGGCGGACAAGGAAGGCGTGCACGTGCGCGACCTCGCGGACCGCTACAACCGGCAGATCGTCGAGGACCTTGCCGGTCTGGGCCTGTCCTACGATCTCTTCACGCGCACGGCGACGCGTAACCACTACTCCGTGGTTCAGGAGCTGTTCAAGGGCCTGTACAACAACGGCTACATGCTCAAGGAAACGACGCAAGGCGCCATCTCGCCGTCTACTGGCCGCACCCTGCCGGACCGCTACATCGAGGGTACGTGCCCCATCTGTGGCGCTACGGACGCCCGCGGCGACCAGTGCGATAACTGCGGCAACCAGCTCGATCCCGTCGACCTTATCAACCCGGTCTCCAAGATCAACGGCGAGACGCCACAGTTCATTGAGACCGAGCACTTCCTGCTCGACCTGCCCGCCGTCAAGGACGCGCTCGAGGCATGGCTGAAGACCCGCGAGGACTGGCGCCCGAACGTCCTCAAGTTCTCCCTCAACCTGCTCGGCGACATGCGCCCGCGCACGATGACGCGCGACATCGACTGGGGCATCCCGATCCCGGTCGAGGGCTGGCAGGACAACAACGCGAAGAAGCTCTACGTGTGGTTCGACGCCGTCGTGGGCTACCTCTCAGCCTCTATTGAGTGGGCCTACCGCACCGGAAACCCGGACGCGTGGAAGGACTTCTGGCAGAACCCGAACGCCCGCCATTACTACTTCATGGGCAAGGACAACATCACCTTCCACTCCCAGATCTGGCCAGCCGAGCTCCTCGGCTACGCCGGCAAGGGCTCCAAGGGCGGCGAGTCGGGCGTATTCGGCGAGCTGGATCTGCCCACCGAGGTCGTCTCGTCTGAGTACCTCACCATGTCTGGCTCCAAGTTCTCCTCGTCCAAGGGCGTGGTCATCTACGTCAAGGACTTCCTCAAGGAGTTCGGCCCGGATCCGCTGCGCTACTTCATTGCGGTCGCCGGCCCGGAGAACAACGACACGGACTTCACGTGGGACGAATTCGTCCGCCGCATCAACAACGAGCTCGCCAACGGTTGGGGCAATCTTGTCAACCGCACCGTCTCGATGGCGCACAAGAACTTCGGCGAGGTCCCCGTCCCCGCGGCGCTCGAGCCCGCGGACGAGAAGATCCTGAAGCTCGCCGAGGACACTTTTGCCACCGCTGGCGAGGCACTGAGCCATTCGCGATTCAAGCAAGCCATGACCGCCATCATGCACGTCGTCGGCGAGGCCAACGCGTATATCGCAGAGATGGAGCCGTGGAAGCTCGCCAAGGATGAGACCCAGCGCGAGCGCCTGGCCACCGTCCTGTGGACCGCGCTCCAGGTCGTCTCCGACTGCAACGTCATGCTCACCCCGTTCCTGCCGTTTACCGCGCAGAAGGTCCACGAGACCCTCGGTCGCACCGGCGTCTGGGCCGCCGCGCCGGAGGTCCGCGAAGTCACCGACGATCAGCCCGTCGAGCTCGTGGGTGTGGGCCTGCCGCCGGAGGGCCACCCGTACCCTGTCATCACGGGCGACTACACGGCGCAGCAGGCCGTGTGGAAGCGCGTTGACGTTAAGCCGGGCACCGTGCTGGAGAAGCCGAAGCCGCTCATCGCGAAGCTTGACCCGGAGCTGGGCGAGACCGGCCCGGAGTGGGCGCCGGTCCAGAAGCAGGACTAAAAGTGAACTAGGCGAAGGGCACCAGTCGAGATTGTTCTCGGCTGGTGCCCTTCTTCTGGTCTACTTCTGCGCGCCGGAAGCATTAGGAACGGTCGAAGTCGCGCTGCAGGTGCACCAGCCCCAGCCGTTTGTCGCCCTTGGTGTGGATATTGGGCATGCGGCCGGTCTCCTCGAAGCCGAACTTCATGTGCAGCGCGATGGACCCGTAGTTCTCATCCACGATGTAGGTAATCATCGTGCGCACGTAGTCGTTGCCCTCCGCGTGCTCCATGAGAGCCTCCATGAGCGCAGAACCCACGCCCTTGCCCTGGGCCTCCGGCGCGATGTAGATGGAGTCTTCTGCCGTGCCGTAGTAGATGGCGGGAGTGACGAACTGGAAGTACGCCGCCCAGCCGAGGACCTCGCCGTCCTCCTCGGCGACGAAGACGGGGTAGCCCTGCGCCTCGAGGTCTTTCAACCAGTTCTCGCGGTCTTCGACGGATTCCTGCCACGTCACGAGATTGAGCGCCGGCTGTGCTGACGCCCAGTTGTAGATGGCGGAGAGGGAGGGGGCATCGGCAAGCTGGGCTGGGCGGATGAGCATGGGGACTCCTTAGAGGATGAGCTGGAGGGTGTGGAGGTCAAGCCAGGCGTCGAACTTGCGGGTGACTTCGCGCAGAGTGCCGGTGAGGACGAAACCGAACTTCTCATGTAAGGCTACCGAGGTTGCGTTGTTGGTAGTAATCCGTGCCAACAAGGTATGCACGCGCTCGTCGGCGCGAGCGGCCTCGATAAGCGACCCGAGGAGCGCCGTGCCCACCCCGCGTCCGTGCGCGGCGGGGGAGACGTAGATGGTGTCCTCATGGGCCCCAATCCAGATGGCGGGGTCGCCGAAAGGCTTGTAGTACGCAAAGCCGAGGACCTCGCCGTCCTCCTCGGCGACGAGCTGCGTGCCCGTGGCCGCGACGTGGTCGAAGAGTTCCTCGCGCTTCGCGATGCTTGCGGGGAACGCGCGGAAGATGGCGTCCGTCTCTGCGATGGCCCAGTTGAGGATCTCCGTCATCGCCGGGACGTCGGCGCGGGTGGCAACACGAATCTGCATGGTGGTTAAGACTACGCTGGGGGACCATGTCCAAGAAGAAGCCCCGCCCCACGCCCGTTCCCGTCCCCGGCCTCACCGGTCTCTTCGACGCGCATACGCACCTCTACTCGCATAAGGATGCCGACGCGGACCTCGTCGCCCGCGCCGCTTCCGCGGGCGTTGCGCGCATGGTCACGGTGGGTGATGACCTCGCCGAGTCCCGCGAGGCTCTCGCCACGACCCAGTCCTTCGATAACGTCTGGGCCGCCTGCGCCGTCCACCCCGTGCGCGCCGCGGAGCTTTCCGATGCCGCCCGCTCCGAACTCGCCGCTTTGGTCGCCGACCCGAAGTGCGTGGCCGTGGGGGAGACCGGACTCGATAAGTATTGGATTGAGCACGCGCCGGAGACGACCGCTTCTTTAGAGGTCCAAGAGGAGGCGCTGCGCTGGCACGCGCAGCTGGCAGCGGACGCGGGCAAGACGCTCATGATCCACAACCGCGAGGCCGACGCCGATGTGATGCGTATCCTCGACGACTGCCCTTCTTCGCCCCACGTGATGCTCCACTGTTTCTCCTCGCCGCTGTCTGTGGCGCGCGAGGCGCTCGACCGCGGGTATGTGCTGTCCTTTGCGGGCAACGTGACGTTCAAGCGCAACGAGGAACTGCGCGCCGCCGCTGCCCTGGCACCGGCGGGCCAGCTGCTCATCGAAACCGACGCGCCCTACATGACGCCGGAGCCTTTCCGCGGCCAGCGTAACGAGCCGTCGCTTATCGGCCACACGTGGCAGTGCGTCGCCGACGTGCGCGGCGTGTCTGTAGACCAGCTTGCCGAGGAACTCAACGCGACGTTCGACGCGGTGTTCCTTAAGCGATAATCGACTGCGCGATGAGCGCGATCGCGGCCGTCACGGCGACGACGAGGACGATCCGGTTGAGCATGACCGTGTCGATAAACCGGTTGAGGCGCCGCGCGACGAAAAGCCCCGCGAAAGCCACCGGGAGGTAGGCCAGCGCCGTGGTGAGCTGCAGCTGCGAAATCTGGCCCGCGGTGCCCAGCGTGACAAGCGAGATGATGCAGCCGATGACGAACGTGCCCGAGAGCGTGCCGCGCACGCGTGCTGGGTCAAAGTCTTTGAGGATGAGCGCCATGGGCGGACCACCGATGGACGTCGAGGTGCCCAGGAATCCGGAGGCCACGCCCGCGGCCAGAGTGTTGGGCGTGTTGTGCTTGGGCGTCCAGCCCAAACCGGAGAGCGTCATGGCCAGCAGCACGGCGCAACCAATGACGATGCCCAGCCCGCGGTGGGAGAGCGCCGCCACCGCCCACGCGCCCAGCAGTGAGCCGGGCACGCGCGCCGCGCTCGAGAGCGCCACGATGCGCCACGCGATGGCCGCGCGGTGCTGCCACGCTGTCACCGACGCGATACACAGCGCGAGCACGAGGATGACAGCGGGGACGAGCTCCGGGGCGACCATCGCGATGATCGGCGTGGCAATCGTTCCCAGTCCAAAGCCGATGGTGCCCTGGCAGAGGGTGCCGACGAAGATGAGGACTCCCAACGCGATGTAGACGGTCATGCCCCGCGGCTCCCTTCTTCTGTCCTGACACGGCGACCCGTCCACTCTAAACCCCGCCGCGCTGTAACTTTTCCGTGGCCCACGCTCTCGTGCGCACGCCCCGCAGCCATGGAAAGTGATCGGACTCACATGCGTATTAGTGCAGGTCAACCGATCTGCCTGTGGTGCGTGTGACAGGCGAGCTGCGCGTTTCCGGTGTGGCGAAACCCATATCGACTGCTCCGTGCTGTTACCGTATTGTTATTCATCGTTCGCCTGAGCGTCATACGTTGCGCGCGCCGCGTCCCTGCGGTGCCGTTCGACTCCCAGGCCGCGGCAGGGTCAAGATGTGGCTCGCTGCTCACAATAAAAGAGACGAAGAGAGATACATGTCTACCTCGAATCAGATCAAGCGTATTAACAACACTCGCTCCATGCCGCTGCGTCTGGCCACCGGCGGCGTGCTGGGCACCCTCGCCGTCGGCGGCGTCGTCGCAGCCACCGCGCACAAGGACATCACCGTGGACGTCAACGGTGAGACCATGCAGCTCGCGACTTTCTCCACCGACGTCAAGGGCGCCCTCGAGGCCGCCGGCGTGCAGGTCGGCGCGGATGACTTCGTCTCCGCCAACCCGGATGACGTCCTCACCTCCGGCGAGACCATCACAGTCCGCACCTCCAAGCCCGTCGCCGTGACCGTCGACGGTGTGGAAAAGCAGCTCTCTTCCACCGCGCTTACCGTCCAGGACCTCCTGGGCGACATGGGCGATATCGCGCCGGGCGCAGCCGTTAAGGCCGCTGGCGTGGATACGGACGGCGACGCCACCGTCACCGACGGCATGAAGCTCGAGGTCGTCTCCCCGAAGATCATCCAGGTCAACGACGGCGGCAAGGTCACCTACACCTCCATCGCCGCGAAGACTGTGCGCGACGTCATCGAGGCCCGCGGTATCGACGTCGACGAGGACGACCGCGTCACCCCGTCCATGGACACCCCGGTCACCGAGGGCATGACCATCAAGGTTGACCAAGTCTCCACTACGGATTACGACGCTACCGAGTCCTTCGACGCCGAGCCGAACTACGTCGACGACCCGGAGCTCGAGCGGGGCACCGAAGAGGTCCGCGTCGAGGGCACCCCGGGCGAGCGCACCGTAACCCGCCGCCTCATCATGGTCAACGGCGCCAAGGAGTCCAACGAGATTATCAACTCCAAGGAGACCCGCCCGGCCACTCCGGCCACCATCGCGCGCGGCACCAAGGAGCCCGCGGCCGCCCCGGCCGTGGCCGACGGCTCCGTGTGGGACACCCTCGCGCAGTGCGAGTCCACCGGCAACTGGTCCATCAACACGGGCAACGGCTTCTCCGGCGGCCTCCAGTTCACGGATTCCACGTGGCAGGCCTTCGGCGGCGGCGAGTACGCCTCCCAGGCCTGGCAGGCTTCCCGCGAGCAGCAGATTGCTGTCGCCCAGAAGGTTCAGGCAGCACAAGGCTGGGGCGCCTGGCCTGCTTGCACCGCCAAGCTCGGCATCGGCTAAAATTTCCCGCAAGCCCGCACCTCGGTGCGGGCTTTGCGCATTCTTGCGGCTACCCTAGAAGACATGACTGAAGCGAAAGCGGCCCTGCTCGGCCCCGTGGAAATCCGTGAGCTCGCGGCGCGTCTCGACGTGACTCCCACCAAGAAGCTGGGGCAGAACTTCCTCCACGACCCGAACACCATCCGGCGCATCGTCGCCGCCGCGGACCTCGACCGTAGCGACCGCGTCGTCGAGGTCGGCCCCGGCCTGGGCTCGCTTACCCTCGGCCTCCTCGAGGCCGTCGACGAGGTCACCGCCGTCGAAATCGATCCGCGCCTCGCCGCGCAGCTTCCGCACACCGTCGCCGAGCGCGCCCCCGAGCTCGCCGGCAACCTGAAGCTCGTCGAAAAAGACGCCCTCCGCGTCACCGCTTCAGATGTGGGCGAGCCCACCGCGCTCGTCGCTAACCTGCCGTACAACGTGTCGGTCCCCGTCTTGCTGCATTTCCTCGAGACGTTCCCCTCCCTCCGCCGCGTCCTCGTCATGGTCCAGCTCGAGGTCGCCGAGCGCCTCGCCGCCCAGCCCGGCTCCAAGGTCTACGGCGTGCCCTCTGTCAAGGCCGCCTTCTACGGCCCCGTCCGCCAAGCTGGCACGATTGGCAAGAACGTCTTCTGGCCCGCGCCCAATATCGAGTCCGGCCTCGTGCGCATCGATCGCTTTGCCGATGCCCCCTGGCCCATCACCGACGCCTCCCGCAAGGCCGTCTTCCCGCTTGTCGATGCCGCCTTCGCTCAACGCCGCAAGACCCTCCGCGCCGCGCTCTCCGGCCACTACGGCTCCGGCGCCGCCGCCGAGGAAGCCCTCGTCGCCGCGGGCATCGATCCCACGCTGCGCGGCGAGAAACTCGGCGTCGCCGACTTCGTGCGCCTGGCAGGTGTCGCATAATGGGCCAGATTTTTCGCGCCCGCGCGCATTCCAAGGTCAACCTCCACCTCGGCGTCGCCCAGGTCCGCGGCGACGGCTACCACGAACTCTCCACGGTCTTCCAGTCGCTCGACATCCACGACGACCTCACTCTCGAGCTGCTCGACGACCCCACCGCCGCGCCCATCACCCTCACGGTTGACGGCCCCTACGCCGCAGGCGTGCCCGCGGACTCCTCCAACCTGGTGTGGCGCGCTGTCGAACTCGTCGCGCGCCGTCACCCGCCCGTCGCGCTGCACGTGCACAAGGGCATTCCCGCCGCGGGTGGAATGGCCGGCGGGTCTGCCGATGCCGCCGCAGCCCTCCGCCTTGCCAACGCCGCCTTCGCCGCGGGGCTCAGCGACGACGAGCTTATGAAACTCGCCGCCCAGCTCGGCTCCGACGTCCCCTTCACGCTCATGGGCGGCACGGCACTCGGCACCGGCCGCGGCGAGGAACTCGTACCCATGATGGCGCGCGGTAGCTACACCTGGGCGATCATCACCAACCGCGAGGGCCTGTCCACGCCCGTCGTCTTCGACAAAATGGACGAGCTGCGTGCGAAGAACCGCGTCGGCGATCCGCGCATGGATACCACCGCCGTAGGCCAAGCTCTCATCAGCGGCGATCCGCAGCAGCTCGCCCGCACGCTCGCTAACGACCTCCAGCCCGCCGCTCTCTCCCTGCGCCCTGACCTACGGAAGATTCTCGAATCCGGCGAGAACGCCGGCGCCCTCGCCGGCATCGTCTCCGGCTCCGGCCCCACGTGCGCGTTCCTCTGCGAGGATGACGCCCAAGCACACAACGTCATCGCCGAGGTCACCGCGGACAACCCGGGCACCCGCGGCCACATCGGCCACGCGCCCGCGCCTGGCGCCGAGCTCCTCGACTAATCCCGCGGTGTCGATGCCGTCCCGAATACGCCGAACGGCCCGCGCACTGAGCGCGGGCCGCAGGACGGGGACTGTTTAGAGCACAGCCATCTCGGTCGGGGTGATGTCGAGCTCGTGGCGGTCGACAACCTCGCCCTTGTAGAGGTCGATGACAACCAGCTCGTCCTTGTTGGCGTCGGTGATAAACGCGTAGCCGTCCTCAGACTTGAGGATCGGTCCAGGAAGCTGCCACTCTTCCTTTTCCTTCCACTCGGAGATGGCGTCGATCTTCTTCGTCACCTCGCCGGTCTCCGGGTCGATGATGTTGAGCTTGCCGTCGTAGGTCAGCACGAGCGCCTCGCCGAGCGGGCCGCGAGCCAGGGAGCGGAACCAGTAGGAAGAACCGAGGTCGACCTTCTTAGCGGAGTAGTCGTCGGTGTTGATGAGGGAGACCGACTCTGGACGCTCGAACTCGGCGTCCTTCTCCGTCTTGTTGTCGGCCAGGATGATGGGGGACTCCTCAGAACCGGCGGAGTTGCCGGAGCGCTGGTAGCCGTCCTTGCCTGCGTAGGAGGATACGTCGATCTTGTGGAACGCCTTGCCGTCGAAGACAACGGGGCCGTCCTCGCAGCCGAAGAAGAGCTTGCCGTTGCCAGCGGTGGCCTCGCCGTGAACGCCCGGGCACTCGGTGGTCTCGGTGAGCACCTTGCCGTCCTTGTCCAGGTGCTGGATGGTATGGCGCTCGTCCTCGGTGCCCTTCGTCATGACGATGGAGCCGTCCTCGAGCGGGACCGCGACGCCGTGGTGGGCCTCGCCAGACTCGAAGGTCGCGACCGGCTCGCCGCCGGTGCCGACCTCGGAGGTCTTGTAGACCTTGGCGACGCCGTCGCCGTCGGAGAATAGTGCGGTGAAACCGTCGTGGTGGACAACGTGGCCAGCGTGCGGTGCCTCGATGTCGACGTCCGTGAGCTTCGGGTCCGCGGTGTAGTAGTGGTTGTGGTCGCCGTGCGGCTTCTTAATGAGGCCGGAATCGTACGAGAGGAACTTGTCGCCCTGGGTGACCATGGCGTAGCGGCCGTCGCCAGCGTTGGACAGGCGCAGGAAGCCCGGGACCTCGTCTTCGCCGATGACCTCGCCGGTCTTCGGGTCGTAGGTCTTCAGGCCGCCGTCGTAGGAGATGACGACGCGGTTGGGCAGCTGTGCGACCTCGAGCTGGCCTTCCTCGGCTTCCATGCCGTCGTGCGAGTGGTCGTGGCCTTCGTGGCCTTCCTCGCCCTCGTGATCGTGGTCGTGATCGTGCTCGGCGGCTGAGGTCGAGTCAGCGGAATCGGAAGAGTCGGGGCTAGAGCAGCCCGTGAGGATGAGTGCCGTAGCGCCCAAGGCTGCCAGGGGAGTCAACAGAGCTTTCTTCATGGTTTTTAAGACTATTGCTCCTGAAATTCATGTGCAATATGAAAATGTGTTGAAAACACTGTGTGCAGGGGTGCCCGACGGCGCGCGGCCCGCGCCAATTAAGATGGTGAAGCGATATGGCTAACCTCATTAACCTCGAACAAGTCTCCAAGTCCTTCGGCCTGAAAACGCTTCTCGATGGCGTCTCTCTCGGCGTGCAGACGGGGGACCGCATCGGCATCGTCGGCGTCAACGGTGGCGGCAAGACCACGCTGCTCGAGGTCCTCACCGGCATCGAACCCGCGGACTCCGGCCGCGTTTCCCAGACGAAAGATCTGCGCATGGCCGTCGTGACTCAGCGCTTCGAACTGGACGACAACCTCACCATCGGCCAATGCGTCGTTGAGCCGCTCGGCCTCGAGGTCTTCGAGTGGGCCTCGAACGCCAAGGTCCGCGACGTCTTGGGCGGCCTCGGCATCGTCGACCTCGGCCTTGAAACGCCCGTGGGCCAGCTCTCCGGCGGTGAGCGCCGCCGTGTTAATCTCGCCGCCGCGCTCGTCCAGGACCTTGACCTCGTCGTCCTCGATGAGCCCACCAACCACCTCGACGTCGAAGGCGTCCAGTGGCTCGCCGAGCACTTGCTCTCGCGCAAGATTGCCCTCGTCGTCGTCACTCACGACCGCTGGTTCCTCGACACCGTCGCCACCACGACGTGGGAGGTCCACGACGGCCAGGTCGACGCCTACGAGGGCGGCTACAACGACTGGATCTTCGCCCGCACCGAGCGCGCCCGCCAGGCTGACGCTATGGAGCAGCGCCGCCAGAACCTCGCCCGCAAGGAGCTCGCGTGGCTGCGACGCGGTGCCCCTGCCCGTACCTCGAAGCCGCGCTACCGCATCGAGGCCGCCGAAGCACTCATCGCTGACGTCCCCGCGCCCCGCAACAAGGTCGAGCTCATGGCCTTCTCTAAGCAGCGCCAAGGCCGCGTCGTCATTGAGCTCGAGGACGCCACCGTCGCCACCCCAGATGGCCGCGTCCTTGTCGACCACCTCACGTGGCGCCTCGCGCCGGGCGAGCGCATCGGCCTCGTCGGTGTCAACGGTTCCGGCAAGACCACGCTTCTACGCGCGCTGGCCGGCGAGCACGAACTCACCGCCGGCAAGCGCATCGAAGGCCAGACCGTCCGCCTGGGCTGGCTGCGCCAGGAACTCGACGATCTTGACCCGTCCCGCCGGCTTATCGACGCCGTCGAGGACGTCGCCACCTACGTCCGCCTGGGCAAGAAGGAAATCTCCGCCTCCCAGCTCGCCGAACGCCTAGGCTTTAGCCCCAAGCGCCAGCGCACGCCCGTGGGCGACCTCTCCGGTGGCGAGCGCCGCCGCCTCCAGCTCACGCGCGTGCTCATGGCCGAGCCCAACGTCCTCCTCCTCGACGAGCCCACCAACGACCTCGACATCGATACCCTCCAGGAGCTCGAGTCCCTCCTCGACGGCTGGCCCGGCACCCTCGTCGTTATCTCGCACGACCGCTACCTCATCGAGCGCATCGCCGACAACACGTACGCCCTCTTCGGCGACGGCAAGCTCACCAACCTCCCCGGCGGCATTGACGAGTATCTCAAGCGCCGCGCCGCGCTCGAGGCCCAAGAAAACTCCGGCGTACTCAACCTCGGCACCCAGCTTTCCGATGCCCCCACTTCTGCCGCCCCGAAGCGTCTCAGCTCCCAAGAGGAGCGCGAGCTGACTAAGAAGATGAATGCGCTCGAGCGCAAGATGGGCAAGCTCGACCAGCAGACTGAGAAGCTCAACGAGAAGATGGCCGCGGCCGCCGAGGCCGTGGACACCGAAGCGCTCACGAAGCTCGACGCCGAGCTCAAGGACGTCGCCGCCCAGCGTGAGGAATTGGAGATGGAATGGCTCGAACTCGGCGAGCAGCTCGAGGGCTAGCGCGGCTTTTCCGCACGCTCGACCTCTGGGGCGCCGTCGTCGCGCTCGTCTTCTTCGTCCTCACGCTTACCCCCTCGTTGCTGCCGCGCACGTGGTTCTACCAGGGGATCATCGGCGGTTGGGCCGCGGGCATCGGCTACCTCGTGGGCCTCGCCTTGCGCTGGGTCTACCGCCGCTACTTGCACCGGCTGCACCCGCTCGCGAACCCCGACACCTGGCCGCCGCGCGTCGCGCGGTGGGTGGCCCGCTGCGTCATCGCCGTGGGCGCCCTCTGGGCGTTGGTCATGGTGTGGTGGTCGCACCGCTGGCAGGTCACGCTTGCTGACCTCGCGGAGCAAACCCGCCCGAGCTACCTCGACGTCGTGCTCGTTCTCCCGCTCGCGATCGCCTCGTTCACCGTCTACCTGCTTATCATCCGCTTTCTCGTCTGGGCCGCCGATACCGCCCAGGCCATCGGCCCACGCCGCGTGCGGCCGCGCGTCCGCAGCGTTTCCGCCTGGGTGCTCGTCCTGCTCGCCTGGTTTTGGTTCGTCTCCAACGCCGTGCCTGGTGCCATCGTCGGTCTCGGCGAGAAATTTTTTACCGAGCAGAATAAGGATCCGGACCCGGCTGTCACGGCGCCCACGGCGCCGGAGCGCTCTGGCTCGCCTGACTCCGCCGTGGACTTTGGAGGGGTGGGCTTTTATGGCTCCCGCTTCGTCGCGGGAGGGGCATCGGCAAGCGAGCTGACAGCGGCGACGGGCAAGCCGGCCAAGGAGCCCATCCGCGTCTACGCCGGGCTTGGCAACGCGGCGGACACGGCCGAGCGCGCGGACCTGCTCATCTCCGAGCTCGAGCGCACCCACGCCCACGACCGCAAGGCCCTGCTTTTCCTCATGACGACGGGTACCGGCTGGGTCTCCGACTACGCGACGCAGAGCTTCGAGCTGCTCTACGGCGGCGATACCGCCATCGCCGCCGGACAATACTCCGCGATGCCCTCCGCCCTGCACTTCCTGGCGGGCGGCGACCAAGTCCGCGCAGCCGGCCAAGAACTGCTCGGGCCGCTCATCACGTGGTGGAACGAGCTGCCCGAAGACCATCGGCCGAAGCTCTACCTCTACGGTGAGTCGCTGGGCACCACCGGCGTCGAGGCCGCGTTCTCCGGCCTGCGCGACGTCGTCAACTCCGTGGATGGCATCCTGCTCACCGGCCCGCCGCATTTCAATTCGCTGCGTACGCAGTTTGTCACGCGCCGCGACCCCGGCTCGACGGAGACGGCGCCGGTCTACGCGGACGGCCTCGTGGTCCGCTTCGCCAACGACGAGGAACACGTGCGCCAGTGGGCGACCACGCGCGACCCAGGTTGGGGCCCGGCCCGCATGCTCTACGTCCAACACACCTCGGACCCTGTCGCGTGGTGGTCTTTTGACATGATTCTCCGTGAACCGGACTGGCTGAGCGAGCCTGCCCCGCCGGGCCATGAGCGCGAGATGACGTGGATGCCCTTCGTCAGCTTCCTCCAAGTGAGCGCGGACCTGCCCGTCGCGGCGCAGGCTCCCATCGGCTACGGCCATAATTACGGCGACTCGGTGCTCGCCGGATTCGCCGCCATCGGCGACGTCGACCTCACTCCCGCGCGGCTTACGGAGCTGGAGAACCAGCTCGTGTCTATCCGTGGCGATAACCCCAAATAGCGCCGGAGGTTATCCCGCGACCTCGGGCTTTCTCGGCCGGGTATTCGTGCGGTCCCTCGTCGCGGAGCACGGCGGCGACGCGGAGAACATGTGGGGCAGCGTCCTCAACGGCGCGGCCCTGCGCGAGACGCCCCTCTTCGTGGGCAACTCGCTGGGCGTCCCCGTTCGGTGACGACTTCAATGACAACTGGTTCGGCCAAGTCGGCCTGGAAATCCTGTCGAATATCGTCAGCAACTACTTCGTGTGCCACGCGCTGGCCGCGCACTCCTACGTCAATGTCGCGATCGAACTCTACGCCGGCTGGGAGTCCACTCGGCCCCGCCCTGGGGGTGGATTAACGTCACGAAGTGATAAACATCGGGGGTTCGCCTTTCCCAGGCGCGCGTGGCTGTGGCACGGTGGAGTGTATGACTTTGAAGCGTTCCACGTTCGTAGCCGTCTCCGCCGCCGCGGTGCTCAGCCTTGCTGGCACCGGCGTCGCCTCCGCCGCTCCGGCGCTGCCCGCCGGCTCCTCCCTTCCCACAGTTGAGCAGCTGTCCTCGCAGGTACCGCGCGTCGAGCTGCCTAACGAGGCCTATGACCTCGCCGATCAGTTCGGCGTTCAGCTCCCGGAGTTCCTCGCCCGTCCGGGCGTGTCGAACGCTGAGCTCAACCGCGTCTCCACCGACGTGACCGCCGCGACCGCCGCGCACCTGCGCAAGCAGGGCCACAAGGACGACACGAACGCTCAGAAGATCGCCCAGGAGTGGGCGAACCAGGCCAAGGACGGCAAGGTGAAATTCGAGGGTAACGCGGGCGACGGCACGACGCACCTGAACGAGGGCTCCGGCAACGTCTACAAGCTCACCCTCCAGGAGGCCAAGGACCGCCTCGCATGGCTCCAGCGCGATGTCCCGGTGCAGAAGTCTCCCAACGCGAAACCCTTCGGTGTAGCATCGGCGACCGACGGCGAGTTCGTGTACCTCGCCGAATACTTCTTTAACTAACGCGCCCTAAGGAGCTCCCATGATCCTCATTAACGTTTCTTTCCACGTCAAGCCGGAGTACAAGGACACCTTCCTCGACGAGGTGCAGTGGTACACGGATGCGTGCAACGCCGAGCCCGGCTGCCTGTTCTTCAAGTGGTACACCGACCCGCAAGATGACCAGCGCTTCTTCCTCATTGAAGGCTACGCTGACGGCACGGATGTCGACCACGTCAACACCGAGCACTTCAAGCGCAGCTGTGAGGAAATGCCCAAGTACCTGCTCGAGACCCCGGACATCATCAACACCAAGATCCCGGGCAAGACCGAGTGGGACAAGATGGCCGAATACAAGGCCGAGTAGCCCACCGCACCCCACGCCCGCGTCCGTCCCGGACGTGGGCGTTTCGCGTTTGAGCACGCGCTACGGCCGGAAGAACGCCTGGGAGTCCGGGAGATCCCACTTGGCATGCGTGCCCACGCGGATATCCACCTCGACGCCCTCCAAGCCTTCTGCAGTAAGGCGGCTTGTGAGGTTGAAAATGCTCCGCCCCACGGTCCGGTCGTCGATGACGAGGCACGTCCGGCAGATGTCCTCCAGCGTGCCCGCGATGAATGTAAAGAGCGTCTCGATGTCTTCATCGGGAACCTCGACCACCGAGTCCCGCGGAGTCCACACCATGATGTGCGCCTCCTGCGAAATGAGGTAGCGCTTGACGCTCTTCTTTAGCGTGCTGACGTTACGCTCGCGCGCGACCTCTTTGATAAGCGAGTCGATGACCTTCACCGAGTCGAGCATGAGCTCGACAGCGCTGCGGGATTCACCCAGGTAGTCGAGCGTCGAGCCGTACGTGTCATCCCACGCGCCTTCCAACGCGAGCCGGTAGATGTAGTCTTCCGCATCGGGGAAGTAGGCCAGCGGCGAGTCGGGGAGAGCGATGCGGTGCAGCTCGCCCGTCGCGGGCAGCGCGCCGGCGCACAAGCCGCCGATGCGCACCCCCTGCGCCGTCACCCGCACCTTCGGCGTCTCCTCCGTGCCGGGAGAAGGGTGCGATGATGGCGGCGCGAAGGTCACGCGTAGCGAGCTGAAGAGGTATTTCTCCGTGGTCCACTGCAGGTGGCGGTGGCCGCGTAGGCGCAGGTGTTCGCTCACGATGGACCGCACATCGCGGCTGAGCACACGCAGTAGTTCGACGGCATCGGCGCGGTGCGCGTCCGGGCACTCGACCGTGAAGGCGAGCTGTGCGCCGCGCTCGGCGATATAGCCAGCGATTTCCTCATCGCTGGCGCCGAGCAACGCGAATTCCTCGACGATGGCTCCCACGCACTCGTCGATGGCGCGCAGCGCCGCGTGGCGCACGCTCCGGTAGGGAGCCGTGCTGGGGAGCAGACGATTGAAACGGCGGTCCAGGTCGGCCAGAGCGACGGCGCCGCGGGGATTATTAGGCAGATAGGTATACGTAGACGAAGACAAGGGGGAATTCGCTTTCTTCCTCGCGCGCCGTAGGGAGGCGTGCAGCGAGGATCCGATGGGGTGGGCAGGGGCAGGCAAACGACGCAGCACGAAGCCGGTCGCGTGATCTCAGATACATGCAACCCCATTGCGGGCACGGGCGCGATCACGGCCACTCATGCACCCCATCGGGAAAGGGAGGACGCTCAACGCCGTTCTGGTCCAGCGTGAGGCGATGGTGCCCAGTATAGCGCCCCGCCCTCACCCGTGCCGCGGTTAAGCTCCGAGCCACTCCTCGAGCACCGTGAGCACGCCGTACTCCGTATTCGGCGGCGCAATCCGATCCGCGATCTCTTTGAGTCGGGGGTGCGCGTTCTCCATCGCCACGGCATACCCGGCTGCCTCCAACAACTCGTAGTCGTTGAGGAAGTCTCCGAACGCCGCGGTGTCTGCGACCGCAACACCGGTGGCATCGGCAAGCTGGCGCAAGCCCGCTCCCTTGTTGCCGTCAGGCGACATGATGTCGAGCCAGACCTGGCCCGACACCGCGACGCCCAGGTGGCCCACCGTGCTCGCGAAGGTGGGGTAGAGGTGCTTCTCCGAGCCCCGGCCGCAGAACACGGCGGCCTTGATGACGGGGTCCGTGACCGCGCGCAGGTCCTTGATGTACGTCACCGACTTGTAGTATTTCTCCAGCTCCGCCTGAGCCGCCTCGTCGAGAGAAGTTGGCACCACGTAGGCGGTCTCCGGCGTGCACAGCAGCAGCGTGTGCGCCACGGTAAGCGTGTCCGCTGCGTCGAGAATCTCCGCGACATCCGCGGGCGCAATCTCCGTCGTGGAGACCACCTGGCCCTTGTGCATGATGACCGTGCCATTCTCCGCGAGGAACGTGTCGCGGTCTGGGAACATTGCGCGCAGCGTCGCGAGCTGGCGGCCTGACGCTGGCGCGAGAATCATCCCCGCGGCCTCCGCGCGCGCCGCGACCTCCGGCCAGCGCGGCGGCAACGCCCCCGAACCGTCGAGCAGAGTGCCGTCCATGTCTAACGCGACGAGCCGGGGAGTGCGCATGAAGAAATCCTCGCAAACAAAGTAGTGATGTGAAACACTGGCTTACATGACTGTGACTAATGAACACGACGCGCCAGTGTTGCTTTCCGTCCGCCACCGTACCGGACTCATCGAACTCAACCGGCCTAAGGCCCTCAATTCGCTCAATCCTGAGATGATCGACATCATCACGAAGGCCCTGCGTATGTGGGGTCCGGACGACGATATCGATCAGGTCGTGGTCTTTTCCTCACACCCCAAGGCCTTCTGCGCCGGCGGCGACGTCCGCCACGCCCGTTCCGAGGTCCTCGAGGGCGGCGACCCGGATTCCTTCTTCGCGGCCGAGTACGCTCTGAACGCCGCGCTCTCCGAGTTCCCCAAGCCATACATTGCGGTCCTCGACGGCGTCGCGATGGGCGGCGGCCTGGGCATTTCGCTCCATGGCTCGCACCGCATCGTCACCGATAAGGCGTTTGCGTCTATGCCGGAGATGGCCATCGGCTACGTCACGGACGTGGGCGTGCCGTACATGTCCCAGCGCACCATGTCGCCGGCGCTCGCGAAGTTTTGGGGTGTGACCGGCTACCGCATGTACGCCGCGGACCTCCTCTACACCGGTCTCGCGACCGGTTATACCGAGGATCCTGCCGCCTTTATCGAAGACGTCGTCGCTCACGGCATCTCGTCTGCCCAGCTTTCCGATGCCGCCGCCCGCGGCCCCGCACCCCTCGCCGCCCTTGCTCCCGCCATCGAGGAGGCCTTTGCCCATTCGACGTGGCCAGAGATCCTCGCCGCCTGCACGCCGGAGCTGCGTGAGATTGTCGACGAGCTCACCGCGGCGGCGAGCCCCACGTCTATCGTCGCGGCGCTCGAGCTTTATGACTTCGAGTCCCGCGCCGCCGATATCCGCGAGGCGCTCGCCGCGGAGCTGCGCCTGGGCATGCACCTTATCCGCCGGCCGGACTTCGCCGAGGGTGTGCGCGCCGTGCTCGTGGACAAGACGAAGGACGCCGCGTTTAACCCTGCGACCGTGGAGGACGTCGACGTCGCAGCTCTCCGCGCGCAGCTTTAGGTCTACCCCGGTCGGCTACCCCTGTTCGACAAATGTATTTGTCGAACAGTTGCCGGGGTCCTGCGGCGTCTTTAATCTCCGTGGCATGACCGTCTCGATCTTCGATGCTCTTGCTCTCGGTGTTGATTCTCTCAAGGAAGCCGCTGGCCTTACCGTGGCTGAGATCCGTGACCGCGGCCTAACGCTTGCCGATGCCAAGTTTGTTCAGCCGCTGG